>CAYOZX010000069.1:0-14133 GCA_964408515.1 uncultured Acidobacteriaceae bacterium
CATTTCCGTGAGGTCGAAGAACTTGTCCAGCCAGATATAGGTGGTGAAGTGCAGAACTGCGTAGAAGAAGGCGAACAGCCCGAACATGCGCCGATAGCGAATCAGCCACAACAGGCCGGTCAGCTTGCGCGGGGGCGTGACCGCGAGCGTAATCATCAGGAAAATCAGGATCCAGTCGCCGGTCGAGTGGGTAATGACCTCGATGGGATTGGCGCCCAGCAGGCCCATATAGGCCTTCCATCCCAGACGGGCGAGCGGGATCAGGCAGGCCAGAAATACCACGGGTTTGAACCAGCGGACCATGAGTTGTCGAAAGCGCGCAGCCGGCACGTGGACGCCCAGCCAGAAGCGAGGACAAGATGCCCTTGCGACCGCCGGGCCTACCGCTTCCAGACTTAGTAATACTTCTTCAAATCCATTCCGGAGTACAGCGAAGCCACCTGGTCGTAGCCGTTGAACATCAGCGTCGGACGCTTCAGGAACTCGCCCAGCCGGCGTTCTTTGGCCTGGCTCCAGCGTGGGTGATCCACATTCGGGTTCACGTTGGAATAGAAGCCATACTCGGTGGGCGTGGCCCTGTTCCAGCTATTCATGGGCTGCCCGTCGGTAAAGCGCACCCGCACAATGGCCTTGGCGCTCTTGAAACCGTATTTCCACGGCACGACGATGCGCAGCGGCGCGCCATCCTGGTTGGGCAGCACTTCCCCGTACATGCCAAAGCAGAGCAGCGCCAGCGGGTGCATGGCCTCGTCCATGCGCAGACCCTCGACGTAGGGCCACTCCAGCACGCCGCTACGCTGTCCCGGCATCTGCCTCATGTCAAACAAGGTAGTGAATTCCACGAACTTGGCCTTAGGCAGAGGATCGGCGCGCTTGATAAGTTCGCTCAGGGAGAATCCCACCCACGGAACCACGATCGACCAGCCTTCTACGCAGCGATGCCGGTAAATGCGCTCTTCGGGCGCAGCCATCTTGATGATGGTGTCTACGTCCAGAACCTGCTTTTTCTTCACCAGGCCGTCGATGGTGACTGTCCAGGGACGGGTTTTGAAATTCTTGGCCAGGCCGGCGGGCTCGTACTTGTCGGTCGAGAACTCGTAGTAGTTGTTGTAGTTGGTCACATCCTTATAAGGCGTGATTTTCTCGTCAGTAGAGAATGAACTCTTCCGGATGCCTTCGATCTTGTCGTTCGCCTGAACTGCCGCCGAAGGCGACGCCATCTCCCTTAATCGAAAGCCGGTTGCGACCGCCGCCGCGGCCACTCCCGCGCCCGCCAGGAATTTGCGCCGGCTCAAATAGAGGCTCTTGGGAGTGATCTCGGACGGGGCGATGTCTGCAGCTTTCCTGATAAGCATGGGGAATTTCCTTCGCTGTAAGTACGCGGCACACAACCGCCTGGATCATGGCCTGCTTTTATTCTCTGCTAGATAGGACGCATTTCATAACGAAAAGTTGCATTCAGCTTGGGGAAGGGGGCGCAGTGAGCTTATTGATTCTAAAACACTTGAGCAGTACGGGTGCCGAGGCAACGATCTAGTTCCCGTGCAGGGCATATCCCGGCTCCAGGGGGAGCTTGCCTTCAATCTTCAACACGGTGATGGCGCCGTTGATGGAATACACGTCCACCAGGCCGACCGCGCCCGGCGTGGAGGCTACGGCTTCGACCAGTTCCTTGTCGGAGTTCACGAGCACGATGGCGGGGTGGTTGGCGCGGCCGTGATTTGCAGAGGCAATCAGATCAGTCACCTCATCCTTTGACATGCCATAAACCTTTTCCAGCACGAGCCTCATCTCCGGCGTAGCCGGATTGCAGCTGAAAAAAGTGACGGGCTTGCCCTTGGGCCAGCGGTTGGTCTGTCCTTTGCAAATCTTGACTAGTTCGGTAAGGGAAACGTCCTTGAGGCCGTTGGACTTGTTGGAGACCAGCGCAAAGTCCTTGGCGTCGAGGTTGAGGTTGCAAGCCGAGACCAGAAGTATTACGCGAAGCAGATGCCGAAGGGACACAGACCTCTCCCCCTCAAAATCCGGTGCTCACGATTCTCCCTGATGCCGCAGCGATGCTCAATCCCAACCGCGCACCGGTTACCAGCAGAGGCAATACAAGTGAGGCTGTCGTATGATCTCCTGCATGGCTGCAGCCCCCGAACCGCAAGCGCTTCTGAGCTTTGCAGACGCACGCCACCTGGTGGAGGAGCACGCGGCGAAGTTACGTCCCTCCGGCAAGGAACTGGTGGAGCTTGTGGAGGGCAACGGGCAGATTCTGGCGGAGCCGGTGCTGGCGGATCGCAATTTTCCCCCTTTTCCCCGAGCCATGCGCGATGGCTATGCCGTGCGGTCGGCCGACATCGGCCAGCTTCCGGCCACGCTCACCGTGATTGGGGAAATCAAGGCCGGGGCAGCGGACGACGCCATTCCTGCGCTCAAACCCGGTGACGCGGCCGTCATCATGACGGGTGCGCCAGCGCCGCCTGGCGCGGACGCGGTCGTCATGGTCGAGCACACCTCCCGGCAGGGTAACCAGGTCCAGATCACAAAGGGCGTAGGCCGCGGAGACAACATTGTTGCCGCCGGTTCGGAGGCAAGACGGGGAGAGCGGCTGCTTTCCCCCGGGGTGCGCCTCGATTACGCCGCGATTGCCGTCGCTGCCGCCGCGGGGAGGAGCCGCCTGCTGGTGTATCGCAGACCGCAGGTTGCGGTGCTGGCTACCGGCGACGAAATTGTGGACCTCGATGTTCTGCCCGCAGCGAATCAAATCCGCAACTCCAACTCCTACTCTCTGGCGGCGCAAGTGGAGGCGGCAGGCGGAGAACCGGTGTTGCTGCCGGTTGCCCCCGATGAGCCCGCCCGGCTGCATGAGTTGATGGCGGACGGATTCGAGTCTGATCTGCTGCTGTTGGCGGGTGGAGTTTCCATGGGGAAGTACGACCTGGTGGAGCAGGTTCTGGGCGAGTTCGGGGCGGAATTCTTCTTTACCGGCGCGCTGATACAGCCCGGGAAGCCCGTCGTGTTCGGGCGCGTCCCGCGCGGCGCCGGCGCCGCCCGCGATCGGTCGCCTTCCGCTCCCGCCCATACTTACTTCTTCGGCCTTCCCGGGAATCCGGTTTCTACCATGGTGACGTTCGAGTTGTTTGTGCGGCCCATCGTGGAAAGCCTGGCCGGCCGGACGCCGCAAAAGCTGGCGTTCGTGCATGCGCGGCTGAAGGCGGAGATCAGAACCAAAACCGGTCTGACGCGCTTTCTGCCCGCCATTTTCTCCGGAGAGTTCGACCGTGGCGAGGTGGAGTTGGCCCCCTGGCACGGATCAGGCGACATGGCCGGCATGGCGCGGTCGAACTGTTACCTCGTCGTGCCTCCCGATCGCGAGCGGATCGCGGCCGGAGAATGGGTGGCAGTATTGTTGCGGTAATTGGATGTCACAGAGATGGCGAAGAAGCTCTCTCATTACGACCGGTCGGGCCGCGCCAGGATGGTAGACGTCTCCGCCAAACCGCCGAGCAAGCGGGAGGCGCGAGCCAGCGCGTTCGTCAGGCTCAAGCCGGCGGTGCTCAGGGCGTTGCCCGAAAACCCCAAGGGCGACCCGCTCGAAGTGGCTCGCCTGGCGGGAATCATGGCCGCCAAGCGCACTGCGGAACTGATTCCGATGTGCCATCCCCTGCCGCTGTCCCACGTTGATGTCACCTTGCGGCTGTGCGAGAATGGCGTCGCTGTTAGCTCAAAAGTTATCACCACAGCAGTTACGGGTGTGGAGATGGAAGCCCTGGTTGCGGCCAGCGTGGCCGCGCTGACCGTGTACGATATGTGCAAAGCCCTGGACAAGGGAATCGAAATCCGGGAAATCGCGCTCGAGCGAAAGTCCGGGGGAAAGAGCGGCGACTACGCCCGCGTCCGCAACCAGACCTAGCCCGCCATGGCGAACAACGTCAAAGTCCTTCTGGTCGACGACAATCCCATGATCCTGGGGATGCTGCGCGGGGCTCTGACTCCCCTGGCCAGCGTCACTACCTCGAGCGACTCCGCCGATGCGCTGCTGAAGGCGGTCGACGATCCTCCCGATCTGCTGGTCAGCGATTACAGCATGCCAGGCATGGACGGGCAGCAGTTGGTGGAAAAGCTCAAGAGCCGCCCTAAAACCGCCGGCATTTCCGTGATTCTTCTGGCCAGCAAGACCGACATCACGGAAAAGCTTTCAAACCATGAACCGGTGGACGATTTTGTGGAGAAGCCCTTCTTCCTCAAGGAAGCCACCCAGCGCATCAAGCGCGTGATCGATAAGATCGCGCTGGAAAAGATGGCCAAGACTGCGCCCTCGGACGGCGTGCTGCGCGGCAGCCTGGCGCAGATGAACGTGATCGACCTAGTGCAGTCACTCGAGATGAGCCGCAAGAGCTGCGCCCTGACTCTGACCCGTGACAAAGACCGGTGCGAGATGTACTTCCACGAAGGCCAGGTGACGCATGCGGTGTATGGCGCCCTGACCGGCGACCCCGCGGTCTTCAAGGTCCTGAGCTGGACCGGCGGCAGCTTCCAGATCAACTTTGAGGGCAAGACCAACAAGCAAACCACCACGCTCAACACCCAGGGCCTGCTCATGGAGGGCCTGCGCCTGCTCGACGAAGCCAAGCGTGATGGGGGAGACTCGGAGGAGGAGGAAGATGTCCTCCTCGACAGCTGAGCCCCTTTCCGCGGCCATCTTGACCGTGAGTGATT
This sequence comes from uncultured Acidobacteriaceae bacterium, assembly GCA_964408515.1. Lineage (GTDB taxonomy): Bacteria > Acidobacteriota > Terriglobia > Terriglobales > Acidobacteriaceae > CAYOZX01. Next base: position 4,708 of record CAYOZX010000069.1, read on the forward strand.
CCTCCGCGCGCGGCGAGCGTGCCGATCTCTCCGGCCCTGCGGTTGCTGAAATTCTCAAAGAGAAGAATTTTTCAGTGGTGGCGACCGAGATTGTCCCCGACGACCAGCCCGCGATTCAGCAGGCCATCATCCGCCGGACGGGCAAGGCGCGCCTGGTGGTGACCACCGGCGGAACCGGCATCGCGGAACGCGATGTCACTCCTGAGGCCACGCGGGCCGTGTGCTCCCGCCTGCTTGAAGGCGTGGCCGAGCGCATGCGCTTCGAGGGAGCGAAGAAAACACCTTTGGCGGCGCTCAGCCGGGCGGTCTGCGGAGTGCGCGAGAAATCGGTGATTCTAAACCTGCCGGGCAGCCCCAAAGGCGCGCGTCAGTCGCTGCTGGCTGTGATTGACCTGATGCCGCACGTGATTGCGCTGTTAGGCGGAGAAACGAAGCACTAGGGCGTTTTCTACTCCGGAGGGAAGAGGCGTTTCGGGCTGCGCTCACCCGGTGGTCGCTGGCTTTCGCGTAGACTGCTAGTCTTACGTCTTGCAGACCATCAAGCACATCCTGACTCGCTACACTGCCTTCCTTTGGGGAGTGCTCAAGCCGCTGGGGAGCTGGGGAGTCTTTGCCATCTCGGCGCTGGACGCTGCCGCGCTGGGCCTCCCCATGGATCCCATCGTCGCCGCCTACGTGTATCAGAATCGATCACGCTTCCTGCTATACGTGGTGATGGCGTCCGCCGGGTCGGCGCTCGGGAGTATCGTGATCTACGTCATCGGTCACGTTGGCGGCGTGCCCCTGCTGCGCAAACGTCTCTCGCCGGAGCGCTTCGCCAAGTTTCACCAGGCGTTCGAGAAGCACCCGTTCTGGAGCCTGATGTTCCCCGCCATGCTGCCGCCGCCCACACCCTTCAAGTTGGTGGTTCTGACCGCTGCCGCTTCCGGCATGCAATTCAGCCACTTTCTGCTGGCCATCTTTGCCGGACGCTTCGTGCGCTTTACCGTGCTGTCCATACTCACCCTGATCTTCGGGCCGGAGTTCGTCCGCATCTCCGGGACGCTGTTTCGCGAACATCTGCATTGGGTGCTGGCCGCACTCGCAGTGGGATTGGTCATCTGGCTGGTGGTGTTGCGGACGAAGAGAAAAAAGAGAGAAGCGCGGGCGGCGACAGCCTAGTTGGCCTGATTTTCGCGTTCCCAGCTGGAGCAGGGCCGAGCCTGTCGTGGCTACACCCGGGCGATGCTATCTCCCCTGCCAAGCGCGTCTGCAATCGCGCTCAGTACTACAGGCGTAGCAAACATCACGGCGGTGAAGAGCAGATCTCCCTCAATGGCATGGCGGAAGAAAGGCAACGCCAGCGTGTAGCAGGTTATGAGGCCGGCCCAGGTCTTGGGATACATGTTATAGGCGGCCCACACGGCAAAATTGCTCACGACGAAGAACGAAACCGATCCCGCCAGCGCCGCGCCCATGAGCGGGAGCGGCTTCGCGCCATTGCCCAGCCGCGTGCCCAGCCAGAGCACGGCCGCGTACCACGCCCAGGTCACGAAATGATCCCAAACAAACGGGTAGGCGTACACCACTTTGGTCAGCACCACATCCGAAGCCATCAGTGCCGCCAAGGGAACCCACAGAAACCGGCGTGACCCGCGCGCGCCGAAGAAAAGCAGGGCTGCCATCACGGGAGTGAACATCCAGGGATGGGGTATGAACCGCACTCCAACCGCCAGCAGCAGGAACAGATAAGGCAGCATGATCACCTCAAAAACGGAGATATGATTTTGGCGCGGACAACTTGTCCCGTCAAGCGGCCGCCCTAATCCATGGGTGGCGCCCGCCGCGTGCGCGTGCCGAAGCTCTCACTCACCACCCGCAATCTTTCGTCGAGCCTGACCCCTGCCGTCAGCACTGATCTGCGCGTCGTGTCAGGATAGTCAAAACGCAGGTCACGAAAGCGCACTACATAGCCCGGGTCCGAGCCCTCGACTAGCTCGGTTTCGGTGACCGGGTATTGCGCCCAGTCGAGATAGGCGCGGCCCAGGTAGCTCCGCTTGGCGGCCAGCGTGGCCGCCGTTTCCTCCGGTTTGGGGCGCAGCCGCAGACGCCCGTCCGGGTCAACATCCGGCAGCAGTGAATCCACCGTGGTCTGCGCGAAGAAATTCCGGGTCTCGACCACGCCATACCAGCGGAACGGATTCAGCCAGTAGGGATAAGCGGAAACGCGCACTGGATCGACTCCGTCATAAAGCCGCGCCTCGAGCGCGCCCACCGCCCGCCGGTGTTCATAGTCGCGCACGCCCCACATCACCGCGATACCGAGCAGCGCCAGGGTCGCCGCCAGGCGCCCCTGCGGCCCCCTGCGCCGCACGCCGATTTCCTCGTTGACCAGCGAGAAGAAGGCTGGCACCACCAGCCCGGCCGCAAGGAGTAACCACATGACCGGCTCCACGATGAACACGATGTCCCAGGAATACCACCTCTCCCAGAACGGCCAGAACGGACGCACCCCATAGTTGTTGGTGAAGTCCAGCAGAATGTGCGTGAGTCCTGCCAGGTACGCGAACAGGAACAGCCGGCCCCAGCGTGGCGGGAGACCGGGGTCTTTTACCTTGCGGCCCCCCACTACCCACAGCAGATACAACAGCCCCACCACGGCGGCCTGGACAACGATCAGCCCAAGAAAGGAGTGTGTGAATCCGCGGTGATGGGCAAAGCCGAAGATCGGATCCTTGAAGGTGCCCACGACGTCGATGTCAGGGGCTTCCGCAGCCAGCGTCATGGTGGCCGTGGCCAGCGCCGACTTGCGGTTGAAACCAGTGCGTGCGAGGCAGGCGCCGGTCAGAAAGTGAGTGATCGGTTCCAAACTCTATTGTAGCGCCTGTGTCCCAGGCGACTGTCCAGCAATCGCGGAGCCGAGGCCAGTGTTGTCAACTTTATAGAAAAAACGCCTGCGCCCCCGACCCCAGGCATCTTAATCGAGGGCGCCGCCTACCTACTCCCCGGCCTCAACAAGGTCAATGCATCGGGAACGATGCTGATTTCAGCGGGGAGGGTGCCCAGCAGTTCGCCGTCGGCCTCGACAAAAAATCGCGATGCCCCGGAACTCGCCTCTGGCGCAAGCGCCCGGCAGCGCACATGCATCGCGTCCTGCAGATCGATCCCCCGCACCGGCCATCTTGCCCCAACCAGGCCGCGGACAATGTAGCCCAGATAAGTCAGCCGGCTGCGGGTGCGAAACAGCACGAACCGCAGATGATTGCGGTCCAGCGACGCTCCCGGCGCCAGCTCGCGCAACACGCCGCCGAAGTCCCGAATGCGCACCGCCAGCAACTGCGAAACTTCAACCCGGCCAGTGGGCTCGCTCTCGACGGCAAATCTCTCCATGGGATGAGTCAGCCAGAGTCGCGTTGCCTTCGCGTAGTACGCCAGCATACCCAGGCTTCCCTTCACCCACGGATTGAGGTTGTAGAAAAGATGCGCGTCCACGCCCACGCCGGCGGTCACGATGAAGTAGCGTGAGGCGGGATTTCCCTCGAGGTTCCTGTATTCCACCTTGCCCAGCGCCACCCGCTGCCGCTTGCCGGCCAACAGCGCGCGCGCGGCCGCTTTGGGAGAACGGGGGATGCAGAGATCGTGAGCCAGCGCGTTGGCCGTCCCCAGCGGAATGATGCCCAGAGCGGCGGTGCACCCGGCCATCCCCTGCAAAACGTCGTGGACCGTGCCATCGCCGCCGCAGGCGAAGATGGCGTCGCAGCCTTCCGCAGTGGCGCGCCGCGCCTGCTCGGCCGCTTCCGCCTGGCCACGCGTCGGGTCGAGCATCACCTCCACTCCTGCCTGCCGCAGGACAGTGGCCGCCTCCTCCACATCAGAGAGCCGACGCTCCCGGCGCCTGCCGGAGAGGGGATTGTAGAGAAAGGCTGCTTTCCGCATGAATGACTGGGATTGTAACGGAGCCGGTCCATGGTCCGGTTGCGTCCCCAGTTCCTTTTGAATAAGCTATCCTTTGCCGCGAAGGGCGCCTTTTCTCATCCGCCCGTTTTCACTTTGTTTCGATCCCAGGAGGTATGCACAATGAGGCACACGTTCGCGCTCCTGCTCGCTGCCGTGTTGCTGTGTAGCCTGACCATGGCGCAACAACATGCCGGCCACGCCATGCAGGCCAAGCCTGCAACTCTGATGTCGGGTCTGGGGGACCTGCATCATCCCGTCTCCACTAGTAACTCTCAGGCGCAAGCGTTCTTCGATCAGGGATTGCGCTTGATCTATGCCTTCAACCATGATGAATCCGCACGGGCGTTCCAGCACGCCACAGAACTGGATCCCCGGCTGGCCATGGCGTGGTGGGGTGTGGCGGAAGCCGTCGGCCCCAACTATAACGATCCCGCCAGCGACGAGCGTTTTGCTCAGGCGCATGATGCCATTCAAAAGGCGGAGGATCTCTCCGCTGGCGCCTCTCCCGCCGAGCAGGCTTATATCAAGGCCATGGCGCTGCGCTTCCCGGCGGATCCCAAGGCCGACCGCCGCCAAGCCGCCGAGGCTTATCACGATGCCATGCGGGAAGTGGTGAAAAATTTCCCCGACGATCTGGACGCCGCCACCTTGTTCGCGGAATCGGGCATGAACCTGCATCCGTGGGGCCTGTGGCACAAGGACGGCTCACCGGAGGAGGGAACGGAAGAGATTGTTTCCGTGCTGGAATCGGTCATCAAGCGTGATCCCAATCACATGGGCGCGATCCACTACTACATTCACTCCGTGGAAGCTTCGAGGTCCCCGGAACGCGCCTTGGCCGGCGCCACCCGGCTGGCCGCCCTGGCTCCGGCGGCGGGACACATCGTCCACATGCCCGCCCACGTCTACATCCGCACCGGCGACTATGCCGCCGCCGTGAAGACCAACGAACTGGCGGCCGCCGCGGATCAGACTTACATCAAGGCCAGTGGCGCGAAGGGCCTCTATCCCATGATGTACTACAGCCACAATCTGCACTTCATCGCCATGTGCTCGGCCATGAATGGCGACTTTGCGGAAGCCAAGGCTAAGGCGGAGATGCTGGCCGCTCATGTGCGCCCCGCGGTTAAGGACATGCCGCCGCTGGAAGGCTTTGTCACCATTCCCATCGCGGTCGACGTCCGCTTTCGGCGCTGGGACGACATTTTGAAGATGCCCAAGCCGGATCCGTCCATGCAGACCGAAACCGTGTTCTGGCACTTCGCCCGTGGCATGGCACTGGCCGCCAAGGGCAGGCCGGCGGACGCGGAAGCGGATTACCAGGCGGTTGCTGAGGCCGAGAAGAATACGCCGGAAGACGCCGTCTTCGCCATGCCCGTCTACAACAAGACCAAGGATGTGTTGAAGATCGCTCGCGACGTCCTGGGCGCCAAAATTGCCATGGCTAAAAAGGACAACGCCGCCGCCATCGCCCAGTTGCGGGCCGCAGTCGAGGCCCAGGACTCGCTCAAATACAACGAACCCGAGGACTGGTTCTTCCCCGTGCGCGAATCTCTGGGCGCCGCGCTCCTCATGAACGGAGACAACGCGGGCGCGGAGACGGTGTTCCGCCAAGACCTGGAGCGCCATCCCCGCAATCCCCGCTCCCTGTTCGGGCTGCAGCAGGCTCTCAAGGCTCAGGGTAAAGACTACGACGCCGCCTTCGTGCAGAAGCAGTTCCAGGCCTCATGGAAGGGTGCGCAACTGAAAGTGGAGGACCTGGTCTAGGAACTTCAACCCCGTTGCCACGGATTGCGCGGATTCATGCTTCCATGCGTGCCTGCGCGATCCGCGCGCGGCGGTGAGCCATCCGCAGTCAGCGCATGGGAAAGTTCCAGGCTGATGACCCCTGACTGAATGCTGATTGCTGCGCGCTCGATTAGGTGACTGTATCGCCAGGGCATTCTCCCCTCGCCTGGAGTCAATCCGCCACCGGCAACGCCACTCGCGCACGCCATATAATCTCCTGGTCATGTCCACGGCGGCCAAGACAGTCGAGAGAAAAATTGAGGCTCTCCGGGACAAAATCCGCCACCACGAATACCGCTACTATGTGCAGGACGATCCCGAGATTCCCGATGCCCAGTTCGACGGGCTCATGAACGAGCTGCAGCGGCTGGAGACCGAGAATCCTGAGCTCGTCACCTCGGACTCTCCCACGCAGCGGGTGGGCGGCAAGCCCCGTGAAGGCTTCGTGAAGGCGCCGCACTCCTCGCCCATGCTCTCGCTCGACAATACTTACAACGAAGAAGACCTGCGCAACTGGGAGCGCCGGGTGCACGAGTTGAGCGGCCGCAAGGAGATCGACTACATCTGCGAACTGAAGCTGGACGGCATGTCGCTGGCTTTGCGTTACGGGGACGGCCGGCTGGTTCGCGGCATCACCCGAGGTGACGGCACGGTTGGCGAGGACGTCACTCTCAACGTCCGCACCGTCCGCTCGATCCCGCTTTCGATTGATCCCGAGAAGTTGAAGAAAGCCGGCATCCCGCCCGATTTCGAGGTGCGCGGCGAAATGCTCATGCCCATCTCCGCCTTTAAGCGCATGAACGAAGAGCGGGAGGAGAAAGGACTCTCGCTTTTCGCCAATCCCCGCAATGCCACCGCCGGCACGGTTCGCCAGCTCGAGCCTTCCATCACCGCTCAACGCCGGCTCGATTTTTTCGCTTACTCCTTGCTGAAAGACGGCCGCACCTACTTCGATCGCCACTGGGAGACCCTGGGCGCGCTCGAGACCGCGGGCTTCAAGGTCAACCGCACGCGCAAGCTGGCGAAAAGCTTCGATGAGATCTGGGCGTTCATCAGCACGGAAGAGCCAAAGCGGGAGAATCTCCCTTATGAGATCGACGGGATCGTCATCAAGGTTGATCGCACCGCACTGCAGCGCGAGCTAGGCTACACGGGAAAGGCGCCCCGTTGGGCCATCGCTTACAAGTACGCCGCCCGCGCCCGCGTCACGAAAGTCGAAGACATCCTGGTGCAGGTGGGACGCACCGGCAAGCTCACGCCAGTCGCTGCCTTGCAGCCCGTTCCCATCGGCGGCACTACGGTCAGCCGCGCCACCCTGCACAACATGGATGAGATCGAACGCCTGGGGGTCAAGATCGGCGATTGGGTGGAGGTCGAACGCGGCGGCGACGTGATCCCCAAGGTTACCCGCGTCCTCGACGACCCGGACCATCCCCGCGGGCACAAGTCGTTCCACATGCCGGAGCGCTGTCCGGTTTGCGGCGGTCACGTCGTCCGCACCCAAGGTGAGGTCGATCATCGCTGCGTCAATGCCAATTGCCCCGCCAAGCTGCGGGAAACCATTCTTCACTTTGCCTCGCGCGGTGTCATGAATATTGATGGTCTGGGCGACGCTCTTGTCAACCAGCTCACCGAGCGCAAGCTGGTGAGGAACGTGGCCGACATCTACAAGCTGAGCAAAGACGATCTGCTGTCGCTGGAGCGCATGGGCGACAAGTCCGCTCAGAACGTCCTCGATGAAATCGAGGCCTCCAAGAAGCTGCCCCTGGAGCGGGTGATCTACGGCCTGGGCATCCGCTTCGTGGGCGAGCGTACGGCCCAGTTCCTGGCTGAACACTTCGGCTCAATGGAAGCCCTGATGAAAGCAGGCGAAGCGGAGCTGCAGGACGTGAATGAGGTCGGTCCGCGCATTGCGCAAAGCATTGCTGAGTTTTTCCAGGAGCCGAAGAACCGCGAACTGGTGGAGGAGCTGCGCCAAGCCGGCCTCACTTTTGCTGGAAAAAAGAAGGAACGCGGCACCAGGCTCGCTGGCAAGACATTTGTGCTGACCGGCACGCTGGCTCATTTCAGCCGCGATGAAGCCAAAAAGATGATTGAGGACGCCGGAGGCCGGGTCTCGGGTTCGGTCAGCAAGAAGACCGACTACGTGGTAGCCGGTGAAGAAGCCGGATCGAAGCTGGACAAAGCCAAAGAACTGGGCGTCAAAGTAATCGGCGAGAACGAAATGACCAATCTGCTCGGCTAAACCGCCCCTCCTGCGACTCCCAACCATGGGCGGCGCCATCTCCCCCTTGTGCTGCGAGTCGGCCGCGGCGATATCTTCCGCCCAGGGCCTCTACAAGCCAAATCTTTCCCGGTAGGCGCTGGGGGAGACACCCGTGTGGCGCTGAAAGATCTGGCGGAAAAAGGCCACGTCCTGATAGCCCACGGCGCCGCTGATCTCCTGCATGGTGCGGTGGTCGCTTTCGAGCAGGCGCTTGGCGGCAGCGATGCGAAGCTTCTGCAGGTAGATCAACGGGCTGTCGCCGGTCGCCTGCTTGAAGCGGCGGACGAAATTGCGCAGGCTCATGCCCACCCGCCGCGCCGGGGCCTCCAGCGGAAAGTTCTGGTGGAAGTTCCGATGCAGCCAGTCCTGGGCGCTGGAGATGGCGTCATCGGTATGGTCGGTCTTCAGCGGCACGATGGCGAAGCCGGCCTGCCAGGCGCGAGGCGTTTCGATGAGCAAGGCTTTGGCGGTCTGGAGCGCCACCTCATGGCCGCAAAAGCGCTCCACCAGGTACAGGCTGAGGTCGAGCGAGGCGTTCACGCCGCCACCGCAGTAGAACCCGCGGTCCTCGGTCACCATCAATTCCGGCATCCACTTCACCCGGGGGTATTTCTGGCGAAAGCGCTCGGCCAGACCCCAGTGCGTGGTGGCCCGCCGGCCGTCGAGCAGGCCGGAAGCGGCGACCAGGCCCACGCCGGAGCACACGCTGGCGATCGAGACTCCGCGCTTGTGCCAGCGGCGCAGCCAGGGGACGACTGGAGCGTTACGCTCGACCGCGTCGTCGACGCTGAGGCCGGTGGTGGGGACGAAGATGAGATCGGTCTCGCGGATGTCATGAATCGCAGCCGTGGGCTTTATCTGGATGGCTCCATCGCAGCGCACGGGGCGGCCATTGGCGGATACGGTGGTCACGCGAAAACGGGCTGCGGGCGGCGTTCCCGTCAGGATATTCCACAGCGATCCCGCATGGCGGAAGACTTCCATGGGGCCGATCGCGGTGGAGGAGAAAGTATCGTCAAGGAGCACAATGGTGACGTCAGTCATGGGACTCCTTAGCGCCCGTTTGCTCCTGTCTGGCCTGATCACCTATGTACAATGTCATATCTGCCATCTTGTGGCAAGCCCGCTTGCCAGCTACGCTCGGAGAATCCAGAGCAAGTTCGGATAAGGGAGGAAGTCATGAAGAAGTACGTGATCGAGCGCGAGATTCCGAAGGTCGGGAGTCTGAACCGGGAACAACTGCGGGAGGCGGCGGCCAAGTCTAACCAGGTGCTGCGCCAGCTGGGGCCCGAGATTCAGTGGCTGGAATCGATCGTGACCGCCGACAAGATGTTCTGCATGTACCTGGCCAACGATGAAGCCATCATCCGGCGGCACGCGGAGCTGAGCGGCTTCCCCGCCACCCGCATCACCGAGATCCGCAACATGGTGGATCC
>CAYOZX010000070.1:0-10999 GCA_964408515.1 uncultured Acidobacteriaceae bacterium
GGTAGCGTATCCCATCTGGGGCCGATGATCCTGGCAAAACTCCAGGAAAGAGAACCATCTGCGGCCTCCAAGCCCCAGGCAGCGGGCTCAACCCCCTGAAAGGAATCGCATCGGTTTTGGAACCGATTGTCTCTCACCTGGTACAAAACAAAGAAGGGTCGATAACGACTGTGTTGCTGGCCCGTCTAAGGCGATCAAGGGACCGATGTTCATGAAAACCGAAAAGTTAGTGTACTGGATGGCAGTGGGCGTGCTAGGGCTTGGCGCTCTAAACGGGCTGATGTCCCGGCTGGAAGAGTCGGCGCCAAAGTTGGCGGATCGCTCCCTGGCGGTCGTGGCTCAGGCCTCTCAAATTGCCGCCGGCTACATGCATCAAGAGGACCCGACCGGCAGCGACGAAGTTGAGATTGTGAATCCAGCCACAATTGTCAAGGCCGAGGCGCGGCTGGCGTGCGCTGAGGCCGCCCTGGCTCGACATCAGGCGGCGATGGCGCGCATCCAGGCGCAGCAGCTTCGTTTTCCGCGGTTGCAGCACACGCCCCGCGTCATCACCTGGCCGGGAGGACAAATAGTCATCGACGTTCCGGAGGCTCCCGTTCTATCGCAGCAATCCTATTGAACCCCGGCCGGAACCGCTGGAATCGGGCGATCGGGTTCGCCCGAGCGCCTGTGCAAAACTCGCCAGATTTTTCTATCTCTATTCTCCAAAAGCAGTTATAGTGTCTTTGCTCAGCGATTCACCGACGACAACTGCCTGAGTTGATGGCGCGGAAAGCCGGTCCCACCATCTCGCAGGACGAGTCGTATCCACTGGCTGACGAGACGGGCCGCGATGAACGTGATGTCGGCCTGCTCGACTTGGACGTGGAGGCCGAGCCGCCTTTTCTGCGCGTGCAAAGGCGCGTTCCCGCGCGCCGATCCTTACCCAGAAAGACCCTTAACCGCCTGCGTTGGATTGCCGGGGCGCTGGGGGTGGCGTTCGTTTGTTCCCTTCTTGTCGGCGCCCTGTACCACTACGGCGAGCGCTCCTGGCGCTTCCGAATCGAGTCCAGCGACGACATCGAGATCGGCGGCCTGCAGAACGTGACCCGAACCCAGATTCTCGAAGTCATGGGCGGCGATATCGGCCGCAACATCTTCTTCGTGCCCCTGACGCAGCGGCAGGAGCAGCTGGAACAAATCCCCTGGGTGGAGTCGGCGAGCGTCATGCGCTTCGTTCCCAACCACCTGCGCATACAGATTCACGAACGCACTCCCGTAGCCTTTGCCCGCGTGGGGAGCAAGATTCTGCTGACCGATGCAGCCGGCACTCTCATGGAACTGCCGGGGAAGAAGAAATATTCCTTTCCCGTGATCATCGGAATGAACACTGCCGAACCGCTGTCCACACGGCTGGCACGAATGAAGATCTACAACGACGTGATCAGCCAGTTGGATGCGGGAGGTGCGCGCTACTCGCAGGACTTGAGCGAGATCGATCTTTCCGATCCTGACGACGTCAAGGTGCTGGCCAGCCATGGGGCGAGCGAAGTGCTGGTCCACCTGGGATCGTCCCACTACCTGGAACGCTACAAGGTGTACGTCACGCATGTGCAGGAGTGGCAGCAGCAGTTCAGCAAGCTGGAGTCTGTGGATTTGCGCTATGACCGGCAGATCATTGTGAATCCGGACTTGCAGGGGACGGCAAAGCAGCCGCCGCTCTCCCCCGCGGCCGCCAAACAGGCCGTCGCCGCGGGCGTGAAGCCGGCTGCCCTGATCACGCGCATTACCCCGGCAGCCAAGCCCCTCTCGAATCCGGTCGTAAGCACGGCGGGCAGGATGCCCCTGAAAACGACGCTGCGCCTGAAAACCGCAACCGGCCCGCGTCACAGAGTGCAGGCCCGGCGGGTGGCCAGGCCAAGGGGCAGATCGAGAGCTGGGACTCACAAGCCGGCAAGGGGCCTGCCGAAGTCCGCCGGGATGACAGGTGCGCAATACCCGGGGAAGATGCACACGTCGCTAACGGTTGTAAGGTCGGGGAGCAAGCCCAGCCCGGCGATCGCCAAGGGGGAGGATCCGCAATAGGAATGGCCAGCGACCAGCGCCAGTTGTTGACCGCAATCGATGTAGGAAGCGCCAAGACCTGCGCGCTGGTGGCGGAGATCACCGCCAACGGTCTCCGCTATCGCGGCCACGGCGTCGCCGAGTCGCGGGGATCGCGAAAAGGAGTGATCGTTGACCTGGAAAAGGCAGTGGGGTCCATCCAGAAAGCGGTCGAGGCAGCGGAAGACTGCGCCGGTGCGCCCATCGAGCACGCACTGCTGGGCGTTTCCGGGGCCCACGCCCGCGGCATCAACAGTCACGGCGGTTTGAGTTTCGGAGCCAAGACCCGGGAGATCGGGCGCGAGGAGCTGCGCGGGGCAGTGGAGAAGGCCCGCGCCGTTGCTCTGCCGGCAGACCGCGAGATACTCCACCTTCTGCCGCAGGAATTCATCCTCGATGAACAGACCGGCGTGCACGACCCGCTGGGCATGATGGCGGCGCGGCTGGAAGTGCGAGTGCACATGGTGACGGTGGCCTCCAGCGCGATGCAAAACGTGGTGACCGCGGTAAATCGCGCCGGTGTGCATGTCGACGACACGGTGTTTGAGCCCCTGGCCTGTGCGGATTCCGTCCTGCGCACGGATGAAAGGGAGCTGGGCGCCTGCCTGGCGGATCTGGGCGCCGGATCGACCAGCCTGATCGTCTTCCAGGAGGGCGCAGTGGCCCACACGGCAGTCCTTCCGGTCGGCGGCGACCACTTCACCAGCGATCTTTCGGTTGGGCTCTGCACGCCGGTCGCAGAAGCGGAGAAGATCAAAAGGCTGTATGGCAACGCCATTGTGACCCTGATTCCGGAAGGCAACGAGGTCGAAGTGCCTTCAGTCGGGGATCGCCCTTCGCGGCTGATTCCACAGCGCATGGTGGGGGAGATTCTGGAGCCACGGGCCCGCGAACTGTTCGAAATGCTGCGTGACAACCTGCGGCACAGCGGCATGTTCGAAAGGTGCGTGGGCGGCATCGTGCTCACCGGAGGCGCCTGCCGCCTGCCCGGCATGCTGGATGTCGCGGAATCCGTGTTGCGCCGGCCGGTGCGGCTGGGCTGGCCGGCGCCCATGGCCAAGATGCCCTCGACCCTGGCGGAGCCGGAGTACGCGACCGCCCTCGGCATTGTGTTTTATGGGCATCGCGCCCGCCTGGCTCGCGGCGTCCAGGATGAGAAATGGAGTTCGCGGTTGAAGGCCATGTTTGTAGGAAAGGGTGCGTAGGTAGCGCCGCTCTCCCGGCGGCTGTCATGCGGATGTTTCCCGCGCGGCGTGAGCAGGATGCGCTGGTGACAGCCGGCGAGAGGCCGGCGCTACCGACTCAGGAACGAAGAGAACAGGCAAGCAAATTCAAATCAGGCGGCGGACATGAAAAAAGAGAACGACATTCGCATCAGCTTCAACGAAGAGGCCCGCAACGACGCCAAAATCAAGGTCATCGGCGTGGGTGGAGGCGGCAACAACGCGGTGAACCGCATGATCGACGCCGGCATGGAAGGCATCGAATTTGTGGTCGCCAACACGGACCTGCAGGCGCTACGGCTCTCGCGCGCGCCCATGAAGATCCAGCTCGGAGTGAAGCTCACCAACGGGCTGGGTGCGGGCGCCAATCCCGAAGTCGGGCGGAAGGCGGCCCTGGAGGATTCCGACAAGATCATCGAAGCGCTCGAGGGCGCCGATATGGTCTTTGTCACCGCCGGTCTGGGCGGCGGAACCGGAACCGGAGCGGCGCCCATCATCGCCTCGCTGGCCAGCGAAATGGGCGCGCTTACGGTGGCGGTGGTCACCAAGCCCTTCGCCTTCGAGGGTAAGCGGCGCATGCAGCAGGCCGAGCGCGGCATTTCCGAACTCATGGACTCGGTGGATACGACCATCGTCATCCCCAACGAGAAGCTGCTGGCGGTGGCGCAGGACGCGGGCTTCTTTGAATCGTTCCGCGTGGCCGACGACATTTTGCGGCAGGGCGTACAAGGCATTTCCGACATCATCACCATCCCCGGGATCATCAATCGCGATTTCGCGGACGTGAAAGCGATCATGGCCGGCATGGGCTACGCGGTCATGGGCACCGCCACTGCCAGCGGAACCCGCCGGGCCATCGACGCCGCTCAAAAAGCGATTGCGTCGCCGCTGCTCGAGGCCGGCGCCATCGATGGAGCACGGGGAATTCTCATCAACATCACCGGTTCCTCGTCGCTCAAGCTGGCGGAGGTGCAGGAAGCCTGCAGCATTATTCAGGGTGCGGCCCACGAGGACGCCAATATCATCTTCGGCGCTGTGCTCGACGAAAAGGCCAAAGACGCAGTGAAGATCACCGTCATCGCCACTGGCTTCAAGGATTCTGACGTACGCCGGCGCCAGACAGAGAGCCGTACCAGCTTCGTTCCGGCTGCAGAGATGCGGGAATCTGAGCCTGAGCGTCGGCCCGAGCCCCTGCCGCCGCCCATGATTATGGAGTCGTCTGAGCCTGTGGCCAGGCACACGGCGGCGCCGGCCAGGGAGTCCATCGCGGTGGACACCTTGCGCGACGCCATGATTGCCAACTTTGAGAAAGAAGACCTTGATGTGCCGGCTTTCCTGCGCAAGAGGAGCGAATTGAGCTAGACCGCCGCATGGATGCCCGGCTGAACAGAAAGCCCCGCGCAAATCGGGGCTTTCTCCCTTGTGTGCTTTCTTTCTCCTGGTCGCTTGCGTCTAACATCATGCGGGAATGGCTTCGCGATGGTTGCTATGCGATCGTGGCTATCCTTGCGGCGCGCAGAGAAGCGTTCGAAGGAATCAGAATGAAAAAAATCCTGATCTCTCTAGGAATAGTTGTCGGGTGCCTGGTTCTGCTTTGTCTTGCGTCTCCGCAGGACGATCCTGACCGGCCCCGGTACACCAATGAAAATCAACTACTGGCGCCTGAGAACTACCGCCAGTGGATTTTCCTGTCGGCCGGCCTGGGAATGACTTACAGCCCCGGCCCCAACGATCATGTGATGTTTACCAACGTGTTCGTGCCTGCCTGGGCGTATTCCGAGTTCTTGAAAAGCGGCAGGTGGCCGGACAAGACCATGTTCGTCGTGGAGGAGCGCGGCTCCGGCACCAAAGGGTCGATCAACAAAGGTGGGCAATATCAGACCGAGGACCTCATGGGGTATGGCGTGGAAGTGAAGGACACGCGTTTCCCCGACAAATGGGCATACTTCAGTTTCGACCCGGGCAGCAAGTCAGCGGCCGCGAACCCGAAACAAGCCTGCTGGCAATGCCATGAAGATCACGCCGCCGTCGAGCACTCGTTCGTGCAGTTCTATCCCACGCTAAAGCCGGTGGCAAAGAAATTCGGAACATACCGGCAGGCGGCTGAGAATCCGGGAAATTGATCGCCCGAACCATCCTGGAATCAGCGGCTTGGAACATAAACGAGCTTGCGGCCGGGTAAAGCCATCTCAGTCCAGGCGTACCAGAAACACGTTCCCCTCGGCGGTCTTGGTGTCGCGAGCGACCTCCTCGGCGCGGGTGCGGTCGTCGTTCAGAACCCGGACTCGTACCCACCAGTCGCCGACCGGGCTGCTGAAACGAAGGACCTTGGCGGTGCGGTAGCGACGGGAAAGGCGGTCAGCCAGGCCGTTGGCCGCCTCCTCGCCCTGAAACGATCCGATCTGCACCGCCCATCTGCCTCCGCGATCAAAAGGCACCGGCGTTTGCAGTACTTCCAGCCGGACGAGCGCGACCCCGGCCTGCCACACATCAGCCTGTTTTGCAGCCGCCAATGAGAGATCGACAATGCGCCCTTGTATGAAGGGGCCGCGGTCGGTGATGCGCACCATCGTCGAGTGACCCGTTTTCAGGTTGGTGACACGCACCATCGAGCCCAGGGGCAGCGTGCGGTGAGCGGCGGTAAGCGCATGCATATCATAGATTTCGCCATTTGAGCCGCGGCGATTGTGGTAGGGCGCTCCGTACCAGCTGGCCTCCCCCTCCTGGACAAAAATCGGCCCTGCCGCAGAAGGTTTGGAGGGGCGAGGAGGAAATTCAATGGTGACCTGGGAGCTCGGTGGTGGCGCCTTGGCATCGCCCGCTCTCGAAGGGGGTGGCGGAGGAGTGGAAGGATTTGCGGATATGGGCGGGGGCGGGGGTGTAGCCACCCGTGCCTGCTTCTTGCCTCCACAAGCGGAAGAAAGCAGGCCGGCGGATGCGATGGCGAAGACCCAGAGGCGAGAGGTTATCGCTTTCGCGCCGATTCGGCCTCGTCCAGATAGTCGGCCAGCTGGGCAAGCTTCCCGGCGGCGATGCGCAAGGCTTTGGTGGAATGCTGACGCACCGCGGGCACAACTTCCTGGTTGAGATAGGCGATAAATTCTGCTGTCTCCTTCTCCAGGCGCTCGGTGGCATCTGCCACCGATTTGTTCACGCGCGCCGAAGCGTCCTCCACCTTGCGGTTGAAGTCGTCCATGCCCCACCACGCAGCCCGCGATGCCGTCAAAAGGGGACGGCGCCATCGATTCTGATGTTCGCTTGGCCCATTATTTCCCGCCCATTCCCCGAGGTCAACCCTAGAGAACTGCCAAATACACCCCCGGCGGTCGTCAGTTTCGGCCTTACGTGACCGAAAACCCGGGCATCGAGAGCCCGATTACCAGTTAGCTATGCTCCGTTCTTAGTTAGACTTACATCAGCCTGATGGCTGGTAGAATCGGGCCATGCGGCATTGGCGGGCGCTGGCTGCTCTCGGTGGGCTTATGCTGGCATCCTGCACCATGTGGAGGGAACATCCGGTCCGTGGCTGGAAGGATGCAACCGGTGGCCTGGGGCTGGAGCAAAACTTCTGGAATCAACTTAAGAACAAGCAATGGAAGGACCTGGAGCAACACATCGCGAGCAATTATGTGTGGGTCGCAACTCACGAAGGTAGATTGGACCGCGCAGCAGCGGTGGAGCGTCTGCGCAAACTGGACCTGAAAGAGTTCTCCCTGGGCGAGTTGCAGACCGAACTCAATGGAGAGACATTTGTAGTGACATATTCGATCAACATGCGCGGCTCCTCAGTCGAAGGGCCGCTGCCTTCGGAGCCGGGTCGCATGATGTCAGTGTGGCAGAAGCAGAACGCGGGATGGATGGCGATTGCGCACACCGTCCTCGGACCGGGCACGTAGCCTGATGGACAAGCAAGAGCCTCTCCCTCCCGACGCCCGTGCGAGACGCTCGTGGCGGACGAAACTGCTGACCTGGTACGAGCGCAATCGGCGGGAGCTGCCCTGGCGCGGCGACCCTGATCCCTACCACATCTGGTTGTCCGAGATCATGTTGCAGCAGACTCGCGTCTCCGCGGTTCTGCAATACTATCGGCCGTTTCTGCAACGGTTTCCCACGGTTCGCAGTCTGGCGCGCGCGCCGGAGTCTTCGGTGCTGGCTGCCTGGAGCGGCCTGGGATACTACCGGCGGGCGCGCCTGCTGCATCGCGCGGCACGGATCGTGGTGAAAAGGCAGAGGGGGAAGATTCCGCGCAAGGTCGAGGACTTGCGAACCCTTCCCGGCGTGGGGCGTTACACGGCAGCCGCAATCGCCAGCATTTCGTTCGGGGCGCCCACAGCCGTGGTCGATGGCAATGTCAGGCGCGTAATTCGGCGATCGTTTGCGGCCGGCGAACGGGAAAGTGATGCCTGGGTTATAGCGCAAGCCCTTCTGGATCAACGGCGGCCAGGCGATTTCAATCAGGCCATGATGGACCTGGGAGCGACAGTGTGCCTGCCCAGCCGGCCGCAATGTTCAATCTGCCCCGTGTTCGATCTCTGTGCGACCCAAGGAAACGTCCGCGACCGTAAAAGGACGAATCCAGTGAAACTACGGGAGATAACGTATGCACTCGACCGGCGTGGCAAGCTTGTCTTTCTGGTGCAGCGGCCTCGCAATTCCTCTCTGATGGGCGGAATGTGGGAGCTTCCTGAGGCGACACCGGACGGCGGACAAGGCAAGCCCTGCCTGACTCTGCGGCATTCCATAACGGTGACGAACTACCACGTCCGGGTAGTCCAGGGGCGCGGGCTCGACGACGGCAAGGGACGATGGATTCCCGAAGGCCGCGTTCCGCGGATGCCTCTGACCGGCTTAGCGAGAAAAATCCTGCAACATACGCATATCATCTAATGGATCAGGAGGCGCCATGGCCGCACTCAAGCCAGGAACAGCAGCTCCGGACTTCACCCTTGCAAACCTGGACGGCAAGCGATTTTCTCTCCGTGAGGCGCTCGGACGGGGGCCGGTCCTGCTGGCCTTTTTCAAGGTTTCCTGCCCCGTGTGTCAGGACGCATTTCCCTTCCTGGAACGCATTTATCAGAGATATGGAGGCGGGAAGGTAGCCTTTGTGGGTATTTCCCAGAACGGCGGCCAAGACACCGCCGCATTCATGAAAGAATACGGAGTGACATTCCCGGTCCTTCTCGATGACACCAATTCCTATCCTGTGTCTAACGCCTACGGCCTCACCAATGTGCCTACCACCTTCTGGATCTCGCAGGATGGGGAAATTGCAAGCTCCAGCGTGGGCTGGGTGCGCAAGGACATGGAAGAATTCAATCGCCGCGCGGCCGGAAAATCGGGTCCTGTGGCTCAAGCCCTGTTTCTTCCCGACGAACCGGTGGCTGAATTCCGTGCCGGTTGAAGCTCCAAAAACTAACCCGCGGTCGCGGGTATCCAGCGCTGATGGCCCATGGCCGGATATCCGCGTCCGATACAGTACCAAGCTGCCATTCCCAGCGACATAACCACCGAGGAGGCGTTACTGAATGCGCAAGAGTACGACTGTCTGGTTGCTGGCGTTCCTGATCGCGACTGCCTCAGCCGAAGATCCATCGCGGCGTGGGGCAGCGCAAGCCTCAGTTCACTTCCCCCCGGCGGCAGTAGCGGCATTTCAGAAAATCGATCCGGAGCGCATCCGGGCGCATGTTCGCTTCCTGTCCCACGATCTTCTGGAAGGGAGGGGCACGGGACAGCGCGGTGGCGAGATCGCAGCCGAATACATCGCGACCCAATTCGCCCTGGCCGGACTGCTGCCCGCGGGCGAGCGAGGAACATACTTTCAGAAGGTCCCCATGGTCGGCATCACGCTGGCGCCGGACTCGACCTTCGCTTTTGTTCCTGCCAGCGGGCCGGCCAGGGAATTAAGGCCGCTGAGCGAGTATGTGGCCCATGATGAAACCCAGCAACCGGAATCGACCGTCGACGCGAACATTGTGTTTGTCGGCTACGGTATCGACTCACCGGAGTATCGGTGGAACGACTACAAGGGCATGGACATGAAGGGGAAGGTCCTCCTGATGCTGGTCAACGAGCCTTCCTCTGACGATCCCAATTTTTTCGCGGGCAAAACCCTGACCTACTACGGCCGATGGACCTACAAGTATGAACAAGCCGCGCGTGAGGGAGCAGCCGGCGCCATCCTGATTCACAAGACTGACATGGCCAGCTATCCCTGGGAAGTGGTGCGCAACTCGCATTCAGGCGAGAAGGCATCGCTCAAGCCGGACGGAACGGCGAAGCTGAAGGTAGAGGCGTGGATTCATTGGGATGTAGCAAAGGCGTTGATGACCTCCTCGGGCCTTGATCTCGACAAATTGATTCACGACGCAGGTTCCCCTGATTTTCGCCCTGTGCCCTTGGGGGTCAAGTTGCGGGCCCACATGATCAGCAAAATCCGGCCCTTCGAATCGAGCAATGTGATCGCCATGCTGCCGGGCTCGGATGCAAAACTGAAGAACGAAGCCGTAATGTACACCGCGCACTACGATCACCTGGGCATTCGCTCGGACATGGCCGGGGATAACATCTACAACGGCGCCAACGACAATGCCACCGGCTGCGGCATTTTGCTGGAGGTGGCGCGCGCGTTTGCCTCGGCGGCGCAGAGGCCACGCCGCTCGGTGCTGTTCGCATCGGTAACCGCAGAAGAACAGGGTCTGCTCGGGTCGGAGTACCTGGGCAAGCGCCCGCCTATTCCCGCCAGCAAAATTACACTCGACTTGAATTACGACGATGTGCCACCGCTGGGAGCCCCGGAAGAGGTCGAGGTGTCGGGCAGCGAGCGCACGACGTTCTATCCGACAGTGCAGGCGCTGGCACAGGAATTTCGCCTTGCCATGCGTCCCGATGCCCACCCGGAGGCCGGGCACTACTACCGTTCCGATCATTTCAGCCTTGCGCGGGTCGGCATTCCGGCGTTCTCCATCAACGAGGGGATTAAATACAAGGGACACGACGCTGACTGGGGGATGCAGCAAGCCAACGACTTCACCGCCAGGCGCTATCACCAGGCGGGCGACGAATATCGCCCCGAAATGGACTTTACCGGCGACGCCGTCATGGCACGCTTCGGATTCGCCTTGGGGTGGCAGGCGGCCGCCATGCCGAAGTTGATCGGCTGGCGGAAGGGCGACGAATTCGAGCCCGCCAGGCTCAAGGAAGGCAACTGAACCCAAATCTCGCCAGACTCCCGAACGGCGCGCCTGAGGCCCTGACTGTCAGCTCTCCATAACCCGCAAGTTGGGGCTGAGGATCAGGGTAGGTTCCGTCACCCGCTGTACGTCGTCAGCGGTCAGGCCGGGTGCGATTTCTTCCAGCACGAGCCCGGCGGAGGTGACCTGAATCAGGGCCATTTCGGTAACGATGGTGTGCACGACCTTCACGCCGGTAAGGGGCAAGGTGCACCGATTCAGTATTTTGGGGCGACCTTCCCTGGTTGTGTGTTCCATGGCGACGATGACCCGGCGCGCGCTCGCCACCAGGTCCATGGCCCCGCCCATGCCTTTGACCATCTTTCCGGGGATCATCCAGTTCGCAAGACTGCCTTCCTCATCGACTTCCATAGCGCCCAGAACACTCAGGTCGATGTGCCCGCCCCGAATCATGGCAAAAGATTCGGCACTCGAGAAATAGCAGGTTCCTCTCATTTCGCTGAC
>CAYOZX010000070.1:11009-13996 GCA_964408515.1 uncultured Acidobacteriaceae bacterium
CCATGCCGGCAGTACTGCGGGCGGCGTCGTCGGCGCACCCGACCGGGTAGGGGCCGATGCCGAGCATGCCATTCTCCGATTGCAGAATTACATCCATCCCGGGAGGCACGTGGTTGGCTACCAGGGTGGGCATGCCAATCCCCAGATTCACATAGAAACCATCGCGCAACTCGCGGGCCACGCGACGGACGATCCGGTCACGCTTCTCGGTGTCTCTGGCGGGTTTGGTTGAAGACGACATGGGAAGTGGACCCCTGGCCGGTTATTGACCCCTATCCACGAGCGGCTGCTCTTATTGTTCTTCTCTCGATTCTCTTCTCGAACAATTCTCCCTGAAAGATACGATTCACGTAAACGCTTGGAGTGTGGACCAGATCGGGCTCGAGTTCGCCGACCTCGACCAGGTGTTCCACTTCCGCGATGGTGACCTTGGCCGCGGTGGCCATCATGGGGTTGAAATTCCGCGCCGTCTTGCGATAGACAAGGTTGCCCCAGCGGTCGCCTTTCCAGGCTTTGACGAAGGCGAAGTCGGCCTTCAGGGCGCGCTCCAGCAGATAGGTGCGGCCATCGAAGTCGCGCCTCTCCTTGTTCTCGCTCACCATCGTGCCGACGCCGGTAGGAGTGAAGAAGGCCGGGATGCCCGCGCCGCCGGCGCGAATGCGCTCGGAGAAGGTGCCTTGCGGAATCAGCTCCAGATCGATTTTGCCTTGCAGGACCATCTCTTCGAGCAGCCTGTTCTCGCCGACGTAAGTCCCGATGTGCTTGCGAATCTGCCCCGCAGCCAGCAGCAGACCGTTACCCAGGCCGTCCACGCCTACGTTGTTGCTGATGGTTGTAAGGTTCCTGGTTCCCTTGCGAACCAGAGCGCGAATCAGATTTTCCGGGATGCCGCAGAGGCCAAAGCCACCGATCATGATGGTGGCTCCGTCGAAAACGTCGTGAATCGCCTCGTCGGCGCTGGCGAACACCTTGCGCATGGCCATTGATTCTAAATGAACTCCCCAGAAACCACGCAAGGAGCAAGCATCGGGTCAAGGTTTCGGCGCTGGCTGGCGCCCACGCGGCGGTGTCATTTTCAAGCGGTGGGCGGTCTCAAATTCGAGGGCCAGCTCTTTTGTATCCAGATTTTCGCGAATGTGCGCCAGCCGCTGCTCAAGCTTCAGCAAGGCGCGCCGGATGTTCCGCTTGTTGGTCAGGGCGACGTCGCGCCACATGGAATAGGGACTGGCGGCGATGCGGGTCATCTCGCGAAGAGCGCGTCCTCCAGTCTGCAGCAGCGGCGCACCTTCCCCGTACTCATCCACCAGCGAGGCGGCCAGAGCAGTGGAGATCATCTGCGGCACGTGGCTGATCCAGGCACAAAGTTGATCGTGCGCGGCCGGCTCCATGCTGGCCACCGCCGCGCCAATCTTTCCCACCCACTCCAGGAATTCGCCGCTCAAGCCGCCAAATATTTTTTGACCAGCAGAAGGCGTGACCAGCCACACCGCTCCCTGGAACAAGTCGGGGTCCGCGGCTTCAATTCCTGAAGCCTCCTTGCCAGCCATGGGATGCCCTGCCAGGAAGCGGCGGGCGACTTGCTTTCCGAAGACCTGAGTTGCAGCGGCCAATACCTCGACCTTGGTGCTGCTCACGTCGCTGAGGAGACTGCTGGCAGGAAGAGAAGGCCCCAGGCGGCGGACGATTTCAATCGTCCTTCCAACCGGCACGGCCAGCAGCACGACCTGACTTCCGCGGACAGCGTTCGAGGGATTTACGTGGCCGGCATCGATCGCACCCTTTTTGCGAGCCAACTTCAGCACGCGGTCGCGATCGCATCCTACGATCCGGCCAGGAAAACGATGTTTCCTGAGCGCAAGTGCGAAGGAACCGCCGATCAGACCGGTGCCGATAATGGTGATCTGGCGGATGGGCATAAGGATCAACCGCCGACATGGCACAGTTCGCTCAGCAGCAGATGCGCAGAGGAGATAGTCTCCCGGACGCCGGCCGCGGTGGTCACGCCAGTTTCCTTCCAACGGCAGGCGCAATCATGCGCAACTCGTCCATCAGTTTGGCAAACTGCTCGGGAAACAGCGACTGTGCCCCGTCGGAAAACGCCTTGTCGGGATCGTGGTGGACTTCGATCAGCAGCGCATCCGCGCCTGCCGCCAGGGAAGCGCGGGCCATGGGCGGGACTTTATCTCGCAATCCGGTGCCATGAGAAGGGTCCGATGTCATGGGCAGGTGCGAAAGCTTCTTGATAATCGGAATGGCGGAGACGTCCAAAGTGTTGCGGGTGTAAGTCTCGAAAGTACGGATGCCGCGCTCGCACAAGATAACTTCGTAGTTCCCGCCCGCCATGATGTATTCCGCAGAAAGCAGCAGCTCTTCCAGGGTGGCGGCGATGCCCCGCTTCAACAGGACAGGTTTCTTCACCTTGCCCAGTTCGCGCAGCAGGTTGAAGTTCTGCATGTTGCGCGCGCCTACCTGGAAAATATCGATGTAAGGCAGCATCAGCTCGATCTGGGCGATCTCCATGACCTCGCTGATCACCAGCATGTTGAAGCGTTCGCCGGCTTCACGCAGGAGCTTGAGTCCTTCCACCCCCAGACCCTGAAAAGAGTAGGGAGAACTTCGGGGTTTGAAGGCGCCGCCCCGCAGAACGCGCGCCCCAGCCTTGGCAACCTGTTCCGCGACCGCAAACAGCTGTGGGCGCGACTCCACGGAGCAGGGGCCGGCCATGACCACCACCTGGTCGCCGCCAATCTGCAGTCCGTTGGGAAATTCAATCACCGTACCTTGCGGCCGGAAGCTGCGTCCCGCAAGCTTGTAAGGCGCGCTGATGCGGTGGACATGCTCCACCCCGGAAAGAACTTCAAGGTTACGGGTGTCGAAGTCCACCCGCGCGCCGACTGCGGCCAGCACGGTTTGCCGCTCGCCGGTGGTGCGGTGAACGGAGAAGCCCATCCGAATCAGGTGTTCCACCACCTGCTGGATCTGCTCAT
>CAYOZX010000071.1:0-13943 GCA_964408515.1 uncultured Acidobacteriaceae bacterium
TTTGGGGAGGTGTGCCTCCAAACACCGAAACAGCCGCCGTGAATCCGCGGGTTGGAATCTCAAGATGCCAAGTGGTGTAGGGCGCGTCACTCCGCGCGCGCCGCCTTCTCCGCGCTGGGGGACTTGAGCCTCTTGGGAGGCGGCGAAAGGAATTCGGCGAAGCCGAAGGCCCGCGAGGGCCGAGCGAGCGGGCGCGAGCGAGTCATTGGGTGGCCGACAGGCCGGGTGAGGGTTGCCGGGGTAAAGCCAAACCCTGCCGAGAGGACACAGGTGAGGGGGAGACAAAGCAACATTAAACGCGGGAAAAGGCGCAGCCCGACCGGGCCGTACTTTCGGTCGAGGGGATGGGGATTACGGTGCGGATCGACAACGGTGACGCCCATGTGTCTGTACGCCAGGTTTTCGCCAACCATACCGGCGGAATTGAGGAAGGGAACTACGTATTTGCGCTGCCTGGCCAGGCCACGGTTTCCGATTTTGCAGTGTGGGACGGGCCGACGCGCATACCGGCGGTGGTCCTGGAGCGCAAGCGGGCGGAAGAAATCTACACCCAGCTCAAGCGGCAGGCGATCGATCCGGGATTGCTGCAAATGGGGGAGCGAGGATCGGAAGAGGCCAAGCGCAGTGCGGTGTTCAGCGCCCGGATCGTTCCCATCCCGCCCTATGGAACCAAGCGGCTGGAGTTTGAATATCATCAGGCAATTCCGGTGGAGAACCTCAAGTCGTACTTTGCGATTCCCCTGCGCCCGGATGCATACCAGGCGCAGGCGGCCCGGCATCTGCGAATCAACTTCGAGCTGCACTCCGCCCATGCGATAGCCAACTTTCAGGCGCCAGCCAAGACTTTTCCCCTGGAGATGGAGGAAAACGACGCGCACGGTGTAAGGGGCCACTTCCAGGGCGAGAGCCTGAACCTGGCCGAGGATTTCGTCGCCACCTACGACCTCGATCCGGCCAAAGCCGACACCATGTAGGTCCTGACGTACCGCAACCCGGTGAGCGGGCCGCCTTCCCCGACGGAGACTGCGCCCGTGCGCAGCACGGACGAGCCGGGCTTCTTCGAGGCGGAGGCGCTGCTGGGCTATGGAAAAGAGGCGCGGGCAGGCGGGACAACGAACCAGGCCAGGACGTTTGTGATCCTGTTTGACACGTCCCTTTCGATGCAGTGGGAAAAACTGGAGCGCGGCTACCAGGCGCTGGAAACCCTTCTGCGGACGCTGCGCGCGAAAGACCGGTTCAATCTGCTGCTGTTCAACAACCGCACGCAAATCTTCCGCCCCGCGCCTGTGGGCGCAGATCAGGCCAGCGTTCAGGAGGCTTTGGATTTCGTACGCGGGAGCCGGTTGCGCGGCGGCACGGACCTGGAGGGCGCGCTGCAAGCCGGAATGCTGCAGTGCAAGAAAACCAGCGGCTCCAGTCCCTACCTGTTGCTGCTGACCGATGGCGGCGCCACGCGCGCGACCATTCAGAACGGCAAACTTGCCCAATGGTATGCGGACAACTGGCAGCGCATGCAGCCGGGCGACCGTCCGCGTACTTACATTTTTGCCGTCGGCGACGAAGCCAACCTGCCCCTGCTGCGCGAGCTGGCGCGCCAGGATGGACTGCTGGAGAGTGTGCTCTCCACGGAGCCGCTGGAGTTCAAGCTGAATTCGTTCCTTTCCAAGATTGGGCGCAGTCCGATCGGGCGCCTGCAATTGGGAGTCACGCCGAAAGCTGCGGTAGACATGGTGTACCCCTTGCAGGCTTCCACTTTCTCGGGCTCGATGGCGAGCTGGGTGGGACGCTACCAGGCAGCGAGGGACAACACAGGTTTCTCCGTGCGCGGCGAGCGCGACGGAACTCCGATTGAGATTTCTGCCAGCACCCGCCTGCCCAGCCAGGCACTTGATCATCCGCAGCTGCCGCGGCTGTGGGCTCGGGCACGAGTCGACGCACTGCTGGAGAAGATCCAGCGCGAGGGCGAAGATCAGGCGACCGTGGATGAGATCATCCGCCTGGCGCGGCAGTACAAGTTCGTTACGCCTTACACGTCGTTTCTCGCGGTTCCCAGAGCCTTGTTGCGGCCGCGGGTCATTCGTCCGGGCGATCCCGTGCTGCGGCTGAAGACGGACGAGTCCATCGTTGCGGTGACCGCACTGTTTCCCTTCGGGCTGGTGCAGAGGCTGCGGTACCTGCCTGGCGAGGACGTGTGGCAGACGCGATTCCTCGCGCCGCAGGATATGCAGGATGGCACGTACACGGTGCGGCTGGTGTTAAGGGACCGGCAGGGGCACGCGTACCGTGAGCTCAAGACGTTCGTGATCGCCAGCACACCGCCAGTCGTCAAGGTCAAACTGGAGAAGAGGCGTTATCGCCCCGGGGAGGCCATAGCGCTCAGGGCGAGCGCGTCGCAGAGTACGCGCACGCTGGTCGCAAGGCTGGAAGGGGCTGCTCCAGCCGGGCTGGCATGGGATGCGCGCGCGGGCATTAACGTGGGCCAGTTGCAGATTCCGGAGCAGATGATTCCTGGGACTTACAAACTGACGGTCACGGCGGAGGACATAGCGCACAACATCGGGACGCAGGAGGTGCAGATTGAAGTGCTTCCTTAACACGTCCCGGCAGCGTTCCCGCTGGCTCGCGGTGCTGATCGTCACAGCCCTGGCCGGGTGGACCGTCGCGGCGAGGGGCGCGTTGCCTTCCTGGATCCGGAATATTGAAGGCGGGAGCGCGATTGACGCGGCCTTCTTCCGGGCGATGCCGCTGCCCGGCGGGGATGTGCTGCTCCGCCGGCCTCCGAGCGAAACCCGTACCGCGCTGGGGGATCTGATCAAGGCCCAGCCGGGCAACGCAGAGTTGTACTCCCTGCGTGCGCTCGAGGACGAACAACAGCTTGATTTTGCGGCAGCCGAGGCGGATTGGAAGAAATATGCGGAGGAGTCCACGCCGAAGGCCAGGGCCCAGCTTGCTCTGGCGGACTTCTATCACCGTCGCCTGCGTCCGCTGGACGAGATCAAGACGCTGTCAGTTGTGGCGGCGATGCCGCCCGATGCCGCTGAAAACTTAACTCCCGTCGCCGAACAGGATTCCTGGCGGGCTTTCGAGCGCATCTTCGGCATTATTCAGGAACAAGGATTGCCTGCCCAGGTTGCGACGGAGCAGTATCGCGCATGGCTGACGCGCTATCCCAAAGAGCCGTCCCTCTATGCGCGCTTTCTGGAGTTCCTCATCGCGCAAAAAGACTACGGCTCAGCGATGCAGCTGGTGGCGGTTTATGAAAAGCAGTTTCCCCAGGACGAGATCTTTCCCGTCCGGGCCAAGGCGACCGTGGAATACCGTCGCGGTTCTCTGCCGCAGGGACTGGCGGTGTACGAGCACACCTTTCAGCCGTTGTGGGCGCCGGATCTGGTCAAGAGTTACTTCGATCTGCTGGCGCAGACCCACGGCCTGCGCAAGTTCCTGGACCAGGCACAGGCTGCCTTGAGCGCCAACCCCGAAGACCTGAACGCGATGGCGCGGATTTTCTACTACTACCAGCAGGAAGGCAAGCTGGAGGCGGCCCAGGAGACGGTAACCGCATTTCGCCGCCACAAGGAGGCAACACACTCCGAGTGGACGGCACAGGAGCTCTACGTTTGCGCGCGCCTGTTGCAGGACATCCATGTCTATCCGGAAGCGGCGCGCTACTACTTTGCCCTGTACAACAGCCAGGGGATGGATGACGGCCCGGAGCGGGCACTGGCGGCTCTCACCGACCTGCTGCTGACGGCTCCTGAGAGTCCTGTACTGCTGGGCGCTGGCAATCTCTCGATGTATCGCGACATCGCCACCATGGATTCGGGTCCTGGCTATCTGAACGGAATTCTTTCCCTGATCCTGAACACCACGGCGCCGTCCGCGAAATTTTATGAGGAAGAACAGCGCGCCGTCCCGTATTTTCATCGCGCGCGCGCAGCTGCCCTGCTGGCTCTGCTCGACTCGAAGTTCCCCAGCTCCCAGCGGCGGCCCGAGCTTCATGCCAAGCTGCTGGAGTTCTACGCCAGCGCGGCGGAAAGCGACGCGGTGATCCGCGGCGGGCAACAATTCCTGGCAAGCTTCCCGGCCGCTTCGCAGCGTACGGCAGTCGCCTTGCTCATGGCGGATGGCTACTCGCGCACCGGAAAAACCCAGGAAGAATTCGCGATCTACGATGCCGCGCTGCAGGAGCTGGCAGCTCGGGCACAGAAGGTGCCCCTGGGCGAGAGCGTCGCGGGCGGCAGGAAAGGGCCAGAATATCGGCTCTTGCCTCCGGAGCCGGCCGAGACGGAAAGCCAATCTGACGCCAGCCGGGGATTCCTTTCCGCGCCCGCAGGAGGGCAAGCCTTCGATTTCAGCCAGCCCGCCGCGCAGAGCCAGATCGGCGCGCGCTCGCCGGAATACGCCCGCGTGTTGGAACGATACCTGGCACGGCTGGTGCAATTGGGAAGGATTCCACAGGCTCTGGCCGTGCTCCGGGGCGAGATCGATCGCAATCCCGATGATCCCGGGCTCTATGAGCGGTTGGCGACGTTTCTCCAGCAGAACCGCCTGGGAACGGAGCAGGAGGAAGTCTATCGGCGCGCTATGGCGCGCTTTTCGGACCGCTCCTGGTATGACAAGCTGGCGCGCTTTTACCTGCGCTCCAGGAAGAATGCCGAATTCGAGAAGCTCACGCAGGATGTGGTCCAAACCTTCAGCGGCACCGAGCTGGAGGCGTACTTTGCCGGCGTTGGGTATGGCGGCACACCGGCGCTGTATCTGCGGCTCAACCTCTATGCGAATCGCAGGTTTCCACACAATCCGGTGTTTGTGCAAAACCTGCTGAGTGCCTATCACAGCCAGGGTACGTACGACGACGCAGCGTGGCTGGCGCTGTTGCGGCAACACTGGTTCGAGGAATCGGGCTTGCGCAATGAGTTTTTCGAATACCTGTCGCGGAACCGAATGCTGGATTCGGAATTGGGCCAACTGCGGCCGATGCTCGATCAGCAGAACCCAGACAACGCAATCCGCCAGAACCCGGCGGCTGGACAGTTCCTGGCGCAGGCCGAATTGTGGCGGTCGCACTTCGAGCAGGCAGCTCCTGCGCTTAGGGTGCTGGCAGACGTTTATCCGGCCGATGCGGAGACTGGCCGCTCAGCGTCGTCGGTCTATCGGTCGCTGGCTTACTTCGCACCGCAGGATACCGCTGTTGCCGCGGGCATCGAGGATCGCCTGCTGCAGGCGAATCCGCGCAGCACGGAAATCCTGGCGCGGATCGGGGACATTTATGCCGATCGTGATCTGCTCGCGAAAGCCGGACCGTACTGGGACCGGATTCCGCTGGTGACTCCGGGCCGGCCCGCAGGATATCTGGAGGCGGCCAGCATTTATTGGGACTATTTCGATTTCGAGCACGCCCTTCGTCTGCTGGACGAGGGCCGAAGCAAGCTGAACGACCAGAACCTTTACAGCTACGAGGCAGGCGCCATCTACGAAAATGAGCGCGACTACGCGCGCGCGATCCACGAATATGTGCTTGGCGCTCTGGCCGGAGAGCAGTATTCGCCTGCCGAATCGCGTCTGCTGGAGCTGGCCCGCCGGCCGAAGTTGCGCGACCTGGTGGAACCGGAACTCAGCCACGTCGGTACGCCCCCGAACCCCGCGATGAACGCGATCCAATTGCGCGTGCGGGTGCTGGAAGCGCAGAACCGCAAGGCTGAAATGGAGGCTTACCTGGCATCTGTCGTCAAAGGCACTACTTTGATCGAAACGGCGGAGGCGGTGGAAACCCTGGCAACCGGGAAGTCGCTGGAGAACGTGAGGCAGCAGGCCCTGGAAAAGGAAGCGGCACTCACCGCCGATCCCGTGAACCGCCTGCGGTTGCGGTATCGGCTGGTGCAACTCTACGAAGGCCGCAGAGACATGGAGGCGGCGCAGCGCAATGTGGAGATGCTGTACCGTGAAAACCCCAAGATTCTAGGCGTGGTCAGATCAACGGTGGATTTCTACTGGCGGACCAGGATGTATTCGCAGGCGATCACGGTTTTGCTGCAGGCCGCCAAGGATGCCTACCCCGATTTGGCAAAGCAGTTCAGCTTTGAGGCCGCGCGCAAATCCACCGAGGCGAAGCAGTATCAACAGGCGCGCGAACTCCTGGCCCGTCTGCTCAAGGATTCTCCCTACGACGGCGAGTATCTGGCGGCGATGGCGGATACCTACGCGAAGGCGGGCGACGACGGCGGTTTGCGGCAGTTCTACCTGGATAGAATTTCAGCCTTCCGCAATGCGCCTCTGTCCCCGGATGAACGCAAGATGAGGATTGCGGCCCTGAGGCGCGGCTTGATCCCGGCGCTGACGCGCATGAAGGATTATGCCGGGGCCGTAGACCAGTACATCGAGCTGATCAATAACTTCCCCGAAGACCAGACCCTTGTCAGCGACGCGGCTCTTTACGCCGGGCGCTACCAGCGCCAAACCCAACTGATGGATTTCTACGCCCGGACGGTGGTTCAGTCGCCGCGCGACTACCGCTGGCCGATGGTGCTGGCGCAGATGCAGGGCGCGTTGGAACAGTATCCCGCGGCGATCGAGAGCTATGGCAAAGCCATCACTGTACGCCCGGACCGCGTGGACCTGCGCCTCGCACGAGCCGGGCTTGAGAAGCGGCTGATGCGCTTCGATGACGCTGCTGCCGACTACGGCCGCGCCTATGAGCTGGCGTATAAGGATCCCAAGTGGATGGAGGAAGTAGCGGAAATCCGCGCACGCCAGGGACGGAGGGATGAAGCCGTCGCCGCGCTGCGCACGGCGCTGATCGAAGGGCGGACGGAGAATAGCGAGAAATATTTTGAAGTAGCACGCCGGCTGGAATCTTGGGGAATGCTGGCGCAAGCGCAGAGTTTCGCAGAACAGGGAATGGATACCGCCGGCGCCGACCTGCTGGCCAGCGGCGAACACCAGTCAGGGGCGGCTCTCTATGCACGCATCATGACCCGGCTGCGTCACCAGGAAAAGGCTTACGACACGCTGTGGAAGGCGATGCAGTCGGCATCGTCGGCTCTGCCGGTGATCAAAGAGCAAGTAGCCCGGCAGGGCATTGCCGGCATCACCGATGCCGAATGGCGTCGGCGGACGCAGGAGAACCGGGTCCGGACGGCCCGCGACGGTATGCGGGCGGCGCTGGCGGAAATGGGCAGGGCGGTGTTCGTTTATTTCACGCCCGAGGAAAAGGCAGCATTCTCCAGGTTCGCGGAAAGCAAGCGGACGGGAATGGATCCCGCCGACATCGAAGCGTTTGCCGTTCCCCTGGTGCAGGCGGCCGGCCTGGCGGAGCTCGAGGCCCGATGGCGCTACGAGCTGATGATGCAACCGGGAGCGCAATCGTTCATCCTGCTGGGGCGCATGCAACCCTTTGTGGAACTGCAGCGGCGGCGACTGAAGTTCGCCGATCTGGGGCGGGATCTGGAAAAGTTTGCCCCCAGAGTCGAGCCCATGCAAAGTGACTCCGTATTAACAACCGCGGCCGAGGCCTATCGCTCCGCAGGCGACCTGACGAACGAAACGCGGGTCCTGGCAGCAATTCCATCTGCCTACCTCGGAGATGCCGAGCAGAGGCTGTTCCAGTTGCTTCTCGCGCGCAATCCACAGGAACTGGTGAAACGGGCGGCGGCGTGGAGCTCCTGGGGGCAGGAAGCGGCGGATTACGCGGTCGCGAACGGGGATGCCAGTCTTGCGCAGTCGGTGGTGACGGCGCGCGGCCGCGAGCGTTCGCCAGTCTGGTCGAACGCATACCGTGGATTGGTGGGCCTCTATCACGCGCAGGCGACCCCGGACGTGAACCAAGCCTTCATTTCCGCCCTCGGAGACAAGACGATCGCCGAGCGGCTGGCCACGCCTGCGGACCGCGCCCAGCAACTGGCAGGCAATGTCTGGTTCTACTATGGCTCTCGCTATGGCGAGTACTCAGCGCTCGCTCAACAGGGCGATCCGGAAGATTTTCTTCCTGCCGAGCTGGAACTCAGCCCGGCAACCGCGTCCGGCTACTTGCAGTTGGCGGATTACTACATGGAACGTGGAGACGCCGGCCGGGCGATTGCCGAGTATCAACACA
This sequence comes from uncultured Acidobacteriaceae bacterium, assembly GCA_964408515.1. Lineage (GTDB taxonomy): Bacteria > Acidobacteriota > Terriglobia > Terriglobales > Acidobacteriaceae > CAYOZX01. The sequence continues at coordinate 8,093 of CAYOZX010000071.1, forward strand.
CGCTCGATCTGGCGGCGGCCAAAGCTGAAGTCTATGACCGCCTGGCTCTGGCCTACTACAGGCAGGGCGTGAAAACTCAGGCGGTTGCGCAGTGGAAGCAGCTCTTCACCCTCCTGCAGCAGCAGGTGGGCGGGGGTCGGATCGCGGAATCGTTCTGGAGCGACTTCGGGCGCGCCTGCGATCATCTGCACGCACGGAAGCTCTTCGCTGAGCTGAGACCCGAAGTTGATGGATTGGTCCGCGCATATCTCCGCCGCAATGGAAATTATCGTTCCAACGCTGTGCTGCGCAGCGTGTACGTGGCCAGCGAAGATTCCGCCGCGGCGACCCAGTGGATGCTGGAGCTGGCGCCGGCGGCGCAGGACCCGACGGCGGTGCTGGTTGACATCGCCGACGCATCCTGGATTCCTCTGCCGCACCGAGCGCCAATCTACCGGCGAGTCCTGCAGGCGAGGGAGGAGGCAGTCCTGAAGGCGGAAGGATTGGCCAGGGAAAATGCAGAGCAGGGGCTGCGCTCATGGCAAATCCGCTGGATTCAGTATCTGATCAAGAGCAAGCAATTCGCGGCGGCGGCCGAGGTCATCGCCGGCCTGCCACACGAAACGCGAGAGGCGGAACCAGCCGCCCTCATTCCGCTCGAGCTGCAGCTGGCGGCGCAGATGGGAACGCTGGAGGCCAAGATCGACGAGTATCGTGCGAATGCGCTGGCAGCGCCGAATTCGGAGATTCTGCGGGCTGCGGCCCGGCAGCTGGCCGACGCAGGGGACAAGCAGTCGGCTCTCAAGCTGCTGGAATTCGCCTTCGCCCGTGACCTTGACGATCACAACCTGGTGGCAGCGAATTTCCTTGGCCTGGCGGAGATTCGAGTCGCGGCTGGAGACACGGCGGGCGCAGTCGATCTGTTGCGGCGCCTGGTGCTCGTGGTCGGCAATCCGTTTGAGAATCTGGAACCGGCCGCTGCTCTGCTGGAGAAAGCCGGCAAGAACGCAGAAGCGGCGGAGTTTCTGGAGGAGCTGGTAAAGTCCACGCCCTGGGAGCCAACCTACCGGCTCAGATGGGCGAAAGCAAAGCTGGGGGCAGGGCAGGATGTGCCGGGAGTCGCCTCAACGGTCGCAGGAATTGCGTCCGGCCCTGAAGTTCCATACGGTGTCCGCACCCAGGCCGCAAGGACGCTGGCAGAGTCGCATCACCCGGCGGCAACGGGAAGCCAGGAGCTGGACGTGCTGGCAGCCGGAGCCGACACCGCCGCCTCCGGGACCGATCGTCCTTTCTTCTATGAAGCGCGTGTGGCAGCGGCAGGCAAGACGTCAGACACCCGCGTGAAGATTCGGCTCCTGAGCGATGCGTTGGCCGATACCCCGGCCCGCGATGATGCGCGCATTCCTTTGTTCAGTGCGGCGGCAGCGGCCCGCGCCGACGAAATGGCGCGAAGCGTCATCGAGCCGCTGCTGCGGCAACAATTTCTGAGAACCGTGCCCCCCTCCGCCCTGGCCGGCGAGGATGAGACGACGAGCAGCGAAGCCGAGGAAGACGAACAGGCCGCACAACCTGGCGCGACCGGCGACGCCTTCAAGCTGCCGGTTACGCAGCAGGCGCAGGTAGCCTTTACGCTGGCAGAAGTGCTGGTCAGGCTCGACCGCTTGAACGAGGCCTTGCCGTATCTGCAAATCGCACACAGGTTGGAGAAAACCGCAGCCCGGCGCCAGAGGGTCATGAACAGAATCGCAGAGGTGGGCATTCGCCTGCGACGGCAGCGTTTGAACCTGGCCCGGCAGCCGATTCTTCACGAGGCTTTGGAACAGGATCGCGTGGTGCGCCCACGATTGGTCGCGCGGGCGGCGGCGCAGGCCAGGAAACCGCCGAAGAAAGGAGCCCAGCCATGAAGCCAGCCTTGATCGTGCGCATCACCACAGTTTCGCTCATCGCCGCGATTGGTTTCAGCTTGGGTTGGTCAGGTCTGCAGTCATCAAGCGCCGCTCCCGCGCCTGCGCTCTCTCACTTTGTGCCGGCGGGCGCGCTCCTTTACCTTCAGGCCAAGGATTTCTCCGCGCTGCTGGCCGACTGGAATCGATCACCCCAAAAGCAGGAATGGGTGGGAAGTGACAATTACGAGGTCTTCTCGCGCTCGCGCCTGCTGCTTCGCATGAAGGACGCGGGCAGGCAGTTCTCAGCGGCTGCGGGCCTCCCGCCGGACATGAACTTTCTTACTCAAGCCGCCGGAGATCAGACTGCCTTTGCCCTGTATGACATCGGCAAACTGCAGTTTCTTTACATTACGCGTCTGCCGCCCGCGAACTCGACGCAGAACCAGCTCTGGCAGACGCGCTCGAAGTTTGAGCGCCGCAAAGCGGCGGATACGGCGTTCTATCTGCGACGTGATCCCGAGTCGGGCCGGGAAGTCGAATTTGCCCTGGCAGGCGATTATCTGCTTCTGGCCACCCGCGAGGATCTGATGGCAGGCGCTCTGGCATTGATGGCGGGGAGCAGAGATGCCGCCATCGAGAGCGAAGCCTGGTGGGCGCAGTCCGTGGCAGCCGGTGGCGAGCCCGGCGATCTGAGGATGGTCCTGAATCTCGATAAGATCGTGAACACTCCCTACTTCCGATCGTACTGGATCCAGCAGAACGTCACGGAGATGAAGCAATACGTGGCAGCGATTTCAGACCTGTTTCGCTCCGCGCGGGAGTACCGTGAAGAGCGCATCCTGATCAAACGGGCAAGCGCGAACCGGGACACCTCGTTGCAAACCACGGCCCCGGCGGACCAGGGGCTGAATGCTACCTCCGGGCTGATGCGCCTGGTACCAGAAGACGCGGGCTTCTACGAAGTTCGGGCCAATCCTTCTGCGGAGTCATGTCTCGCCCTGCTGCAAAACGACATTCTTGCGCCCCACCCGGGAGCGGCGCCCGTGCAGCAGATCGCGCCCCAAGTCCAGCTCACATCGGACGAAGCTGGGAGCGATTTCGACCTGGAAACACGAATCGATCAGGCTCCTGCGCCATCGGCCGGCGATATGAGCGGGTCGGCTGGGCTGAAGGAGATGCTGCGCGAAAATCCGGCCGTCGCCGTACTGCAGGTGTGGTCCTCGGGCCGCGACCAGGCAGGGGTCCTCGTAAATCTGCGCATGGGTGTCGTGCTCGCTGGAAGCGCACCGTGGGATGAAGCCGGCGTGCGCAACCGCCTGGCGGGCTTTGTGCGCAGCGGTCTGACGGCGGGGCAGATGGGAGCATCCTGGCGCCAGGTGGGCGACTATTATGAGCTCGATGGCTTGCTCCCGCTGCAGGTGGCGGTACGTGGAAAGTATCTTGTTATCGCCGACAACTCCTCCCTCATCAGTGAGATCCTGGCAAAAACTAATCAAAAACCTGAATCTCAGCCTGCGCTGCTCATGGCCGGTTTCAATCACAGCAGCGAGGGTGCAAATTTTGCTCGGCTTACCCAGGTTCTTGATCGGCCCGATGCCGGTGTGACGGCTGCGCCGGGAACCGAACGGCAACCGCCGTTCTTTTCTGGAAACCTGGCCGGCCTGAGCTCCACCCTCAGCTCGGTGTCTTCGGAAAAAATCGTGGTGCGTGACACGGGCGACAAGATTCTGCAGACGGTGACCTACCAATGGGCGCGGTGAAACAAGTCGGGATGTTCGCGATTCTCGTCGTTGTCATTCTGGCGGAACCGTTCCTGCCGGGGGCGTCGGCTGAAAGCGCCGAGAGCGACCGTTCGTTGTTCGTGCAATCGGCAGCCCAGGCCCTGCAGCGCGAATTTCCCCAGGAGGAGCTTTCCTTCCTGCTCCTGGATGCGCGAAGCGGGGCGGTTCTGGCTTCGCGGTGGGCAAATCTCGAGCAGCCGATTCCCTTAGGTTCGCTGGCCAAGCCCTTTACCGCCCTGGCGTATGGAGAGCGTCATCGCTTCCATTTTCCAAGTGAATTTTGCCGGGGAGAAATGGCAGGCTGCTGGCGGCCGGGCGGTCACGGCGAGATCGGCATAATCTCGGCCATTGCTTTCTCCTGCAACGCCTACTTCCGTCAGCTTACCGTGGGTATGAGCGGCGCGGACCTGGCCTCGACAGCGCAGGATTTTGGACTCGAGCCGCCACCCTACGATCTGACCGGCGCGGCGCTCATCGGCGTAGGAAATCTCTGGCCGGTTTCTCCCTTGCGCATCGCCCGCGCCTATGGGGAGTTGAGCCGCAGGCGCAGCCAGCCCGGCGTGCGGGAAATTCTGGCCGGTATGGCGTTTTCGGCACGCGAAGGAACCGGACTCGAAGTCGGACGCGCTTTGCATCGGTCCAGCGCGCTGGTGAAGACTGGCACCGCGGCCTGCACCCATTTCAACCGCGCTCCCGGAGACGGTTTCGTCCTCGCCATGACACCGGCTGAGCGGCCGGAATTGCTGCTGTTGCTGAGAGTGCATGGAGTCCCCGGTTCGAAGGCCGCCCTCACCGCGGGAAAAATGCTGAGACGCATCGAGGAATGAAGAAAATGGGTTCCAGATTTCCGCCACTGGCCGTCTGTGTGCTTGCCATGGCGGTTTCGGTTCCGCCTGCGATCGCGCAGGACGTTCGCATAGGCGTGTTCGGACTCTTTCGGCCTCGCGAGCTGAGCCTGAAGGCTGAGCCGGCGCAGGCATTGATGGTAAAGGTGGGGCAGGAAAGCTTCGTGTTGGACCCTGGTTCCGGACAGACAGCGATCATCACTCCGTGGGGAACGAGTCTCCTGGTGAGGGTGGCAGACCGGTTTTTCTCCGGGGAGAGACTGGAGGCGGGTGGCCGCAATCAGAATCCAGTGGACTTCACCCTGGCTGTTCCGGAAAAACTTCACCGGACATATCACGGAACACTCGAGATCACGACCGCCGCAGATGTGCTGGTTCCCGTGGTCAGGATGGAACTGGAGGTAGCTGTCGCCTCTGCGATCGACGCCGAGAGCGCGCCCGATGTTCCCCTGGAAGCCTTAAAGGCGCAGGCTGTGGCCACCAGATCGTATCTCGTAGCCGCGCGCGGGCGTCATCAGGAATTCGACTTCTGCGATACTACCCATTGCCAATTCCTGCGGGGAAAACCGGCGCCCGGCGGCCGTGCCGCGCTCGCCGCTGAAGCCACCCGGGGTCTGGTGCTGGAGTACGAAACTCAAGCTGTGGCAGCCATGTATAGCCGCAGCTGCGGCGGGCATACCCGCACCCTGCGGGAAGCAGGCTTGGCCAGCCAGGGCTATCCGTACTTTGCGGTCACTTTCGATTATTGTCTGCGGCATCCCGCCAGGTGGACGCGCACAGTCACCGCGGCGGAAGCCAGGGACTTGCAGGATCGCGGCGAAGCCGCACGGCTGGAACTGGATCGCCGGCGCGGATGGGATTTCATACCCAGCAACAACTTCACCGCCGGCCGCGACGGCGACGCCGTGGTGCTCAAGGGCCGGGGTCAGGGGCATGGTATCGGATTGTGCCAGGAGGGAGCCCGTGCCATGGCCAAAATGGGCGCCGGCTACCGGCAGATTCTGGATCATTACTACCCGAACACGGTGTTGATGAGCCTGCCTCAGACGCCTGGCGGCCGGCAGGCTCTGTGGTAAGGTGATGGCGGCCGGCCCGTGGATCGGCGGCGGGATAAGTCTCACCGCCAGGAACACAATGGTTCACGAAGGAATCTGAGCCCCTCTCTTGGACACGACTCGAGCCCTGGACTCCAGCAAGTCACCGAACGCAATCCTCTCGCCAACCGATGCCAAGCCGCGGCAGGCGCTGGGCGTGTTCGACGCCACCATGCTTGTTATGGGGGGCATCATGGGTTCCGGCATCTTTATCAATCCTTACTTTGTGGCCCTCCGGGTGCACACGGCGTTTCTAATCTTGGGGG
>CAYOZX010000072.1:0-13819 GCA_964408515.1 uncultured Acidobacteriaceae bacterium
CCCAATAATGACCCCTGCCCCAAAGCAGGAAATGTTAGCAACATGGAGATTGCAGTCACAAATCGGCGTGATATCGGCCACTGCCGGCCCTGATCTTCCTTCGGAAGAATCGCGAGGATAGGAGTAACTCATGGAAACGACATTCAAGCATCGCGCGCTGGCCTGGTGGAGTTCCGGCAAGACCGGGCTGACAAAGTCTGACTCCGCTCCCGTGTCAATTCATTTCAGCGCGCCCCCGGAATTCGGCGGGCTGGAAGAGCGCTGGACGCCCGAGGGTTTGCTGCTGGCGGCGGTCGCGAGTTGCTTTACGACCACCTTCCGGGCAATTGCCGGATACTCGAAGTTCGAATATGCCGATCTGCAGGTGGAGGTGGAAGGCGCCGTCAGCAAGGCTGAATCGGGTTACAAGTTCGGCGATATCATTCTGCGGCCCACCCTCGTCATCCAGGACGAAGCCAGTCGGGACCGGGCTCTGACCCTGCTGCGGAAGACGAAAGACGCGTGCCTGGTTTCGAGGGCCCTGGCAGTCCCGCTTGCGCTCGAGTCGCGAGTCGTACTCGCCGTGGGCGCACCCGTCTCATGAGCGGAGCCGGCCGGCGCGCGCAAGAACGCACGCTGAGGGCAAGTCGGGTCAACACACAGCCCTGAAATCTTCGTACTATGAGTGTGTCGAGAATCATGCGGGATGGATTCACGCTCGTGGGAGAGATCACAAAGAAGACGCAAACCGCGGAGTCAACCTTGCCGGCGAAACCCAAGCCCAAGATTGGGCTGGATGCGCTGTTTGATCCTGATTCGGTGGCGGTCATCGGGGCGAGCGAGCGTCCAGCTTCGGTGGGGCGTACGGTTCTCCAGAACCTGCTGCAAGGCTTTCGAGGCAGGGTTTTCGCCGTCAATCCCCACCATCCTGAGGTGTGCGGGACCCCGGCTTACGCAGCCATCCGCGACATTCCCGCCACATTGGATTTGGCCGTCGTGGTCACGCCGGCGGCAACCGTTCCGCGGGTGATTGGCGAGTGCGTCGACGCCGGAGTAAAAGCGGCGGTGGTGATCTCGGCGGGCTTCCGGGAGAGGGGAGCGGAAGGCGTCGAACTGGAAAGGCAGATTCAGGAGCAGTTGCAGCGCGGTTCCATGCGGCTGATCGGCCCCAACTGCCTGGGGATCATGAATCCTGCCGCCGGCTTGAATGCCACCTTCGCGAAGGGTGCGCCTCGGCCCGGCAATGTCGCCTTCCTCAGCCAGAGCGGAGCCCTGCTGACCGCCATCCTGGACTGGGGACAGCGTGAGGACGTGGGCTTCAGTGCGATTGTCTCGACGGGCTCCATGCTGGATGTGGATTGGGGCGACCTGATTTTTCACTTTGGCGATGATCCGCGCACCCACAGCATCCTGCTTTATATGGAATCGGTTGGAAACGCCAGGTCGTTTCTGTCCGCCGCCCGGGAAGTCGCGCTGCGGAAGCCGATTATCGTGATCAAGGCCGGGCGCTCTGAAGCGGCTTCCCGTGCTGCCGCCTCCCATACCGGAGCTCTTACCGGAAGCGATGAGGTCCTCGATGCGGCTTTTCGACGCTCCGGCGTGCTGCGCGTTCACGCCATCGCCGATCTGTTTTACATGGCTGAGGTCCTCAGCAAGCAACCACGCACTAAGGGCCCGCGCTTGACCATCGTAACCAATGCCGGGGGTCCGGCGGTTTTGGCCACGGACTCACTGATTGCGAATGACGGGCAACTGGCCACCCTCTCCGACAACTCCCTGCAGGCTCTGAACCGATTCCTGCCCTCGCATTGGAGCCATGACAATCCCATCGACGTGCTCGGCGATGCTGACGCCGAGCGCTATGCCAAGGCCCTCGAAATTGCCGTCAACGACCGGAACAGTGACGGTCTGCTCGTCATCCTGGCGCCCCAGGGGATGACCGATCCGGCAGAAATTGCGGAACGGATGAAGCCTTATGCCCAATCCTCGGGAAAGCCCATCCTGGCAAGCTGGATGGGAGGGGCCAGCGTCGCCGCCGGAGCGGCCATTCTCAACGCGGCGGGGATCCCCACGTTCCCCTTCCCCGACACCGCCGCCCGTGCCTTTACCTACATGTGGCGTTACAGCTACAACCTGAAAGGACTGTACGAAACTCCGGTCTTGGCCACCGGCCCGGATGTCGACTCAGCCGCCCGCCGGAACGTGGAGGCGACAATTTCCGCTGCCCGCCGCCAGGGCCGGATCCTGTTGAACGAGTTCGAGTCCAAGCAGGTGCTGCAGGCTTACGGAATTCCCACGGTCGAAACCCGCATCGCGCGCAGCGAGGACGAAGCTGCGCAATGTGCCTCCGGCATGGGATACCCGGTGGTGCTGAAAGTCTTTTCCCAGACGATCACGCACAAGACGGACGTGGGTGGCGTCAAGCTGAACCTGGGCGACGAGGAATCGGTGCGCTCGGCGTATCGCGCCATCAAGACGGTCGTCTCGCAGAGGGCCGGCCCCGAGCATTTTTCAGGTGTGACCGTTCAGCCCATGGTGCGGATGGAAGGTTATGAACTGATTCTGGGCAGCAGCATCGACCCGCAATTCGGCCCGGTGATTCTGTTCGGCTCCGGTGGGCAACTGGTGGAGGTGCACCGCGACCGCGCCTTGGCTCTGCCGCCGCTGAACACCACGCTCGCGCAGCGCCTGATGGAGCAGACACAGATTCTGACCGCGCTCAAAGGCGTTCGCGGGCGCAAGCCGGTCGACCTGCCGGCCCTCGAAAGCCTGCTGGTGCGGTTCAGTGAATTGGTGGTAGAGCAGCGGTGGATCTCGGAAATCGATATCAACCCTTTGCTGGCCTCACCTGAGCAGATTCTGGCGCTCGATGCGCGGATCGTATTGCATGATCCTGCCCTGGGAGAAGATCAACGGCCTAAGCCGGCCATCCGGCCTTACCCCATTCAATACGTCTCGTCATGGGCCATGAAGGACGGAACCGAAGTTACCCTGCGTCCCATTCGCCCGGAAGATGAGCCACTCATGGTGAAGTTCCACGAGACCCTCTCCGATCGCAGCGTCTACCTGCGCTACTTCTATTCGCTGAGCCTGAGCGCGCGCGTGGCCCATGAGCGACTGTCCCGCATCTGTTTCGTGGACTACGACCGCGAACTGGCGCTGGTAGCAGACCAGACCGATAAGGCCACGGGCGAACATCGAATCCTGGGAGTCGGCCGCTTGATTAAGCAGCACGCCAGAAATCAGGCGGAGGTTGCGGTTCTGGTCTCGGATCAATGTCAACGCCGCGGTTTAGGCACCGCACTGCTGTCCAAGCTGGTGCAGATCGCGCGCGACGAGAAATTGAGTCGCCTCTCGGGAGAGATGCTGGGCGACAACACCGGAATGCAGAACATTTTCCGCAAGCTTGGCTTCCGCCTTTCCTTGAGCCCGGACCCTGCCTCGATGCATGCCTCGCTCGAACTCTGACGCCGCGTTCCTTTCCTGTGATCGGCGTCACAGCCAGCGGTAACCGCCGTCATAGGACCGTCCGGGCTGGCTGAACTACAAGAAGAGACATCACATACGTTGAAGAAGGGAGCACACCACGCCGGGCACTTCCTACGGTCTTCTCGAATCAATGGCCCCCGATTTGAGCAGGTGGGACCGGTAAACCCGCCCACGCATTCACCAGGCCGAGCGTTTCGCGCACTACAGAGAGCACGTCGCGGGTATTGCGCCACCAGTGGTCGGCATCGAAGGGGTCCGGCGCGGCGTGGAGCAGTGCAGTCTGGTCTTTGCCTCCCAGCTTGTTCAGGATGGCCCGCGTCCGACGGGTATGCTGGGCTGACGTAACAATAATCACCTTGGTCTTTCCTGCCTTCCGCATTTCCCGGACCATTTCCTGCACTTCCTGTTCGGTGTTGATGACAGTCGCGGGAAGAATGCGGATGGCAGAGGCCGGAACGCCTGCGTGCATGAGGATTTCGCGGTTGTAATCCTCTTCCGCCACAAAGTGGACGCCCAGCTTTTCCATCTGATCAGCGGGGTTGTCGGGACGGCTGAGCCAGATCTCGGGAGCATATCCGGCGGCAAAGACCTTGCCCGCTTCCTCGGCACGGTAAGGCATGCTGCCGCTGAGGACAAAGATTACGTCGGCGCGAGAAAGAGGGTCTTCGCGGCACAGCCATCGTCCTGCGCCGCGAAAGGCGACGATGGCCACGACGGCGATGAGGATTCCGCAAAGGCAGAAAAAGCCGAGTCTGGCTCTTCTCATGAAACGATCTCTCGGGTCCGGGAACCGTTCACCGTAACATACAGCAGGATGGGGTGTTCCAGGTGGTGAGGAGACGCGGCTCAAGCCGAAGCTTGTGCGCGCCGGCCTGGCGCTGGCCTTGGCCCAACTATTCGGCGAGGTTCCATACCGGCCTGGTATTTGCCTGCCCCCGCGGCAGGGCTGTAGCAGGCGATGGTGACTGGCTTCAGTCGGCGGCCGTATCCTGGCTCTCGCCAGTCCCGGGGACGGCATCCAGCTTGAAGTCCTGGCTGAGAGTTTGCGCCATGGATTTCAGATTCCTGGCCAGGGCATTGCGCCAGCGCGTCACGGAGTCCTGGGCGAGCACTTCCATGGTCTGCCCAAACGAGAGCAGGTTAGCGGCAACTTCGGTCTTGACCAGCTCGGATACCGATACCTCGATGCCCTTCTGCACGGTCTTCAGCTTGGCTCGTGCATCCTCTAATTGGGCCTCGAGCTCCTTCGCGTTACGTGATCCGAGTTCCTTGAGGACCACGTTGACGGCGCTTTCAAGCTGCTTGCGGGCGTTGGTGATGGCGTCCGCCGACATGCGGGTCAGCCGGGCGTCCAGGTCTCCTTCGAGACGGCAGGCGGTGTCTTCCAGTTCCGCGATCCTCCCGCCCAGCGTGGTGGCCTGCGCCTGCAGGCGCGATGCCTCGGAAGCCGCGCCCGACTGAATCTTCTGCATTTCCTGGCGATAACCAGCATGCTCCTGGGCCAGGCGCTGTTGCACCGAGCGCAGGCGTTCCTCGCTCTGCCGCTCCATCTGTGTCCCGGCTTCCGAGACTTTCTGCTGGAAGCGCTCGGTGCTGGACTCGAAGTGCTTGCGTACGCTGTCGGCGATCTCGCCCGCAAGAGCTTGCGAGCGCTGCTCGACGGTTTGCAGCTCTTTCGTCAGGTGTTCGCGGAATTCGTTCTGGCCTTCCCGAATTTTCTTTCCGATCGCTTCCTTAGTGACCTCGAAGACTTGCTCGGACTGAGCCCGCGCCTGATTGAGAGCCTGCGCACCCAGGTCGTCGCGGAGGCGGAGCCAGATTTTCTCCTCCACCTCGGACGGAATGTGGGTCAGCGAGATTTCAAAATTGCTGCGCTTGGGATCGCGGCGCGCCAGCCTTTCCTTCAGTTCCATGATCTCGGCCTGCAGCGGTTGAACCGCGGCCGTGATCATGGCCAACATGTCCTGTTCTGTGGCGACGGGCTGAGACTTGTCGGAGACCAGCTTCAGCGAAGCCTGCCCATTGCCGTCTTTGCCGCGGGATGAGCCCTTGCGCGGCGCATCAACGTTGGGCAGATCGAGCATGCGGAGCCAGTCTTCCGGACAGCTCTCCAGCTCCCAGAAATTCTCTGGCCGGTCCAGCCGGGCGCTGACCTGCCAGCCCATCTGTCCGTCGCTCATGGGCTGGCAATCCACGACGTGAGCCTGCGCCGTGCGGCCTTGCTTCTTGCGGAACTGCACCGGCACACCGGCATCCAGCCGCGACGGTGAAAACATGGAACAGCCGTGCGCGTTGACTATCAGGGTCTCGCAAACTTCGGAAAACGGAGCTGCCGGCTCCAGGCTGGTGACCACGATGGGAAGCGTGAGCGGCACTCTTGAGCTGCGACGTACCTGGTCGGCAAGATTCACGGTAGGCATGTGATCGTTTCCCCCGAAGTCCCCGTCACTCGTTCTGCAGACGGGCTGGACTCTCGCAGCGTAACTCAACCCGTGTGGTTCCGCTCGTGCCAGGAGTTCTTATCGGGATGTTCTACCAGACAGTAACGTTACGCCACTTTGGGACAGAGTCCGGAGTGGCCTACATCGCGCCTGGCATGAACCATAGCGTGGGCATGGGTAGAGGGCTTTTTAGGGTAAGTTGAAACTGAGCCCGGAACGATCTCGCCGGGCTACCAGAAAACTATGACGAGCCCATTCCTCAAGCGCCTTTTCGAGTTGTGCTGCCGGCACCGCTTTTCCTGGCCCCATAACGGAGTCCACGGCCAGGCATACCAGGTGTGCCTGCTCTGCGGGGCGGTCTACGGGTACGACTGCTCGACCATGCGCCGCACCGGGCGCATGGCGGTTCCGCAGGATCCCCGCTATCAAGCTATGAATCAGGAAGCCACCGGCGACTAGACCAGCATCCCGTGGTCCGGCATTTCTTGCCTGTCGCGAGCGCCTTCACGTCGTCCCTGGCGATTACTAACGTTTGCAAATTGAGGAACTTCCGCGTTAATTCCCGGGCCGCCGCTCAACTATACTGAAGACTGAGCTCTACCCCGCCGCTTCGCTTCGAATTTTCATCTAGGGAAAAGGCCCCGGGCTCTTGACGTCGAAACTCCAAACCAAGGCCAAATCGGAACCGGCTCTGCAGTTGCTCCTGGAACCGGAGCCGCGCTACCGCGCTTTCGTTCGGAATCTGCTCATTCTCTTCAGCCCGGGCCCGCCGAAGGCGGTTGCAGCCCATGACGGCGACTTCGGGAAAGACGTATTTGTCTCCTCGCATGTGCCCTGGTGGTGGTTTCTGGAATCTCTGCTCGGGCATTTGATCGTGGTGGTAGCGATACTGATCCTGTACCATCCGACTCTGCGGGAGCGTTTGCAGGCCAGAGCCTTCAACGACTCGAAGATCACCTACTATTCCCCCTCGCGTACCTTTCCTGCAATCGGGAGCGGCGCGCGCGCCCCGGCAAAAGCGAAGCAGCCGGGCGGTATGGCGAGGCAAGAGATCCGAGTTGCGGCTGGCCGCCCGCCAGGAGAGGCTCTTCGAGCTCCCGACCTCAAGCTCACCGGGCGAGGACAGCTTCGCTTCGTGCCGCTGATTCCCGCCCCTCCAATGATGCCGCTTTCCGCCACGGGAAGCGCGCGCCTGATCGCACCCGCTGGGCCCGGCGCGGTGGTAGCCCCTCCTCCGGAGATTCAGCAAGGCCGTGCCCCACGCTCCAATGGCTTGCTGCAGGTGTCCGGGGTAGCGCCGATGCCTGAAATTGGCGGTGGCGGTCGCGGCAGTTCGGGATGGCATGGTCCCTCGGTTCCGAGCGCGGTGGTCGTTGGTCCTCCGGCCAACGTGCCGTCGTCGCTGGGCAGAGCTGGGGACATCAACATAGGGCCGTCGCCAGTGGTTGCGCCCGCGCCAGCTCTACCGGCAGACGAGCAGCGCATGGCTTCCGGGATGGGCAATCCTGCGATGGGCCTTGCGGCGGCGGTCGTGGTCCCGCCGGCACCGTCCATTCAGGGCGGCGGTCTTTCTCAAGCAGGTGGCAAGGGAGGGTTATTCTCTGGCAGCGCGCAGCCGGCCGTGGTCCCGCCCCCGGTCTCGGTGTCAGCGACGGGATCCGGCGGAAGCGGACGTGGCGGTTTCCCCAATGGAACCAGTCCAGTTGCGGTGCCGCCCGCACCGGCGGTCCAGCTGGCAGGAAACGGGTCTGGACGTGGACGCGCCGGAACGCTGAGTGGCAGCGGGACGGAGGTTGTGCCGCCCGCTCCGACAATCCAGGCTGCAGGAAAAATGGGACGGAATGGACGCGGTGATTTCCTGGGCGGCGACGGAACGGGAGCAGTGCCACCTCCACCTTCAGTACAGGGCATGGGTGGCCTCGGTGGGAGCGGTCGCGGGCAAGGATCACTGTCAGGCGACGGTCTCGGGGCAGTTCCACCCCCGCCGTCGATGGACGGCGCCGGAAGAGGCGGGGGCGGCATGGGAACTGCATTAGCACGAGCCGACTTTCCGGTAGAGCCCGCCGGTCCTTCCGCACCCGACGCTCGCAGCCCGAACCCGACCGGCAAGCCGGCAGGCAATGGGCCGTCGGTTTCGACCGGAAATGATCACCTGGACGAGCGGGACGCCATCGAAGCCCCGGTCCGGATCATTGGCATGGTGCTGTCTCTTCCCAATTCATCCTACTTCTCCAACTATGAGGTGTTTATTGCCGAGAGGCAGGTGAAGAAAAGCCAGACCCAGCTCATCAAGCTGGTTTACGTGTCCCTGCCCTACCAGCGGAAGCTCTCCGAATACAGCTGGGACAATAAGGTCTACAAGCTTCGCATGCTGAGAGACGCCAGCTGCGATGAGACCCTGCTGGACATGACTTGGCCGCAAGCCGATCCATCCCAGCCCGGCGCGCAGTACCCGATTGGCCCGCCGACGCTCGGACCCAACGAGCGAAACAGCAGTCTGCCCTGTTACCGCACCACCGCCGACGACTACCGCCGGGCCTTTGCCCGCAGTCACTGACGAGTCGAGGTTGGGGTGTTGCGCTGCCGTCCAGAGCTGCGCGGGACAACTCCAGGGTAACTGGCGGACCCGGAGAGACTTGAACTCCCAACCCCTGCGTTCGAAGCGCAGTGCTCTATCCACTTGAGCTACGGGTCCGCCGTCTGGCTCTCAACATTCTAGCCCGGACTGTCCCCGCGGAGGCCGGAAGCGGAAATGGAAAACTCTGAACCGCGGGGGTTCGCCACGAACATCGCTGGAACGCTGGACAGCATACCCAGACACAGATCGCCCACCAATCGCCCACCAAATGGCCGCGAGCCCCTGATTCAGGCCGCCCGCGGTTTGCACCCTGCCTCGACTTCCACTATTCTGCCGCTTCATTCCACAGCAAGAAATCGAGCCACAGCAAGAAATCGAGGGAGGATAAACCGTGCGGATCTTATTCCTGGTGTTGTTCGTGAGCGCGGTGCTGGCAAGCCGGAGCGAGGGGCAGGTGCAGGCGCCGCCCAGTCTCATGCCCCTTCCAGCCAAGATGCAGACCGGCAGCGGCCGGCTTCTGGTTGATGCAGCCTTCTCGGTTGCGGTCTCAGGCCATCGCGAGGCACGGTTGGACCGGGCGGTGGAGCTGTTTCTCGGGCGACTCCGCCAGCAGACCGGCATGCTTCCCCTTGTCATGAAGGCCACGGCTTCGCCGCCTGCGTCCCTGGTAGTTCAGGTCGAAGCGGGCGCGAGGGCTGTCCAGGAGTTGGACGAGGACGAATCCTACCAGCTTCAGGTCACGAGCGCCGGCGCCCGCCTGACGGCCGCGACGACCCTGGGGGCGATGCGGGGCCTGCAGACCTTCCTGCAACTGGTTCAAATGACAGCGGAGGGTTTTGCAGCTCCGGCGGTTACGATTGAAGACCGCCCCAGATTTCCCTGGCGCGGGCTCTTGATCGACCCCGGCCGTCATTTCATTCCTGTGGAAGTCGTCAAACGCAATCTGGACGGCATGGCTGCGGTCAAGCTGAACGTTCTGCACTGGCATCTGTCGGATTACCAGGGTTTCCGGATTGAAAGCAAGAGATTTCCCAAACTTCATGAACTGGGATCCGACGGGCTTTACTACACCCAGGCGGAAATCAGCGATGTGATCTCCTACGCGCGCGAACGCGGCATCCGCGTGGTGCCCGAGTTCGACATGCCGGGACACAGCACCTCCTGGTTTGTGGGCTATCCCGAGTTGGCCAGCAGCCCCGGTCCATATGAACTCGCGCGCAAGTGGGGAGTGCTCGATCCCGCCATGGATCCCACTCGCGAGGAGACCTACAAGTTCCTCGACAAGTTCATAGGCGAAATGGCGAAGATTTTTCCTGACAAGTTTTTTCACATCGGGGGCGATGAGGTCAACGGCAAACAATGGGACGCCAATACCCAAATCCAGGCGTTCATGAAGGCTCACGGGCTGAAGGACAACGCTGACCTGCAGGCGTACTTCAACCGGCGTATCGAGAAGATCCTGAACAAATACGGCAAAACCATGCTGGGCTGGGATGAGATTCTCCGCCCCGACCTCCCCAACAGTATCGTCATTCAGTCGTGGCGGGGGCCTGACTCGCTGGCGCAGGCGGTAAAGCTGGGTTACCGCGGACTGCTGTCATCGGGCTACTACATCGATCTCATGTGGCCGGCTGCGCGCCACTATGCCACGGAACCGATGAGCGGAGCAGCGGCACAGCTTACCCCTGATCAACAGAAGCAAATTCTGGGCGGCGAAGTCTGCATGTGGGGTGAGTATGTTTCAGCTGAGAACATTGACTCCCGCATCTGGCCGCGCACCGCGGCGATTGCAGAGAGATTCTGGTCATCGCAGGATGTGACGGACGTGGCATCGATGTATCGACGCATGGCGGACGAGAGCCTGCGCCTAGCGGGACTGGGGCTGACACATAAATCCGTCTACCCGGCCATGCTGCGCCGTATGGCAGGGGGAGAAGACATCTCTGCCTTAAAAGACCTGGGCGATGTGGTCGAGCCCGTGAAGGACTACACTCGTGAGGACTTGGCAACTACGCCGGCTACCAGCACCTCGGCTCTCAACCGGATGGTGGACGCCGTCCCACCCGAAAGCCTGGCGGCGCGGGAATTTGGGGCGTTGGTCGATCAACTGGTAGCAGGCACCCTCCAGCCTGGAACGGAAAGTCGTATCCGGAACTGGCTGAACCGCTGGCAACGCAATCAGGAGGGCCTGCAACCCTTGTTGGCGACGTCTCTTCTGGCTAAGGAAACGGGGCCCCTGTCCCAAAGCCTTTCTGCGCTCGGGGCAACCGGCCTGGCCGCGCTGGACTACCTTGATCATGGCGCCAAGGCGCCGGCCGGTTGGGTGGCTGAACAACTCGCATTAGTCGAGCAGGCGAAGAAGCCGCAGGCACAGCTCATGATCATGGTTGCGCCCGCAGTGGGAAAGCTGGTCCAGTTCAGTGGTGGCGCGAGTCTCGAACAGGCTGCCCCCGCGACCTCAGCGAAGTAGCTGTTGACCACAATGCTATGGCGCCTCCGCCGCGTGTGAGATCGAGAATGCACCGATCAGGTCCGGCAAGAAGCCTTTTCGTCGAAGCCTCAGCCCGGATGGACGCGGCACGCGCTGCCGGATTCATGTTCCGGCTCGGACAGTTCCTCTTCTTGCTGGCGATTGTGACTGCCGGACCTGGGTGGCGCTTGACCGCGCAGGAGGCTTCCTACAATCAACCCTGGCGGCCGCAGTATCACTTCACTCCCCCGCAGAATTTCATGAACGACCCCAATGGCACGGTTTTTTACAAGGGAGAGTATCACCTGTTCTATCAGCACAACCCGGAAGGCAACGTCTGGGGACACATGAGCTGGGGACACGCGGTGAGCGGCGACATGGTGCACTGGAGAAATCTGCCGGTTGCCATCCCCGAGGTTCCCGGCCAATACATGGCTTACTCGGGGAGCGCGGTTGTCGACTGGCATAACAGCAGCGGTCTGTGCCGGAATTCCGTTCCGCAAGATCAGTCGTGCCTCGTTGCCGTCTACACGGCGGCCCGGCACGACCGCGAGAATCAGAACATCGCCTATAGCAACGACCGGGGCCGAACCTGGACGAACTATCCCGGAAATCCTGTTGCCGACCTGGACGCGCCCGATTTTCGCGACCCGAACGTGTTCTGGTATGAGCCGCAGCGCAAGTGGGTCATGGTGGCCGTGCTGGCGGATCAGCGAAGAGTGGTCATTCTGGATTCGCCCGATCTGAAGAGCTGGAGCAGACGTTCGACTTTCGGTCCAGCGGGGGATAGCGAAGGTCAATGGGAGTGTCCGGCTTTGTTTGAGCTGCAGGTTGAGGGCACAAACGAAAAAAGGTGGGTGCTCATCATCAATCGCAATCCCGGGGCGCCGGCAGGAGGAACGGGAGTACGTTATCTGATCGGTGGCTTCGACGGAAGCGAGTTCACTCCTGAATCGCCGGAGAAGGCTCCGATGTGGGCGGACTGGGGCAAAGATTTCTACGCCACCAACACCTGGAATGATATGCCGCGCAGCGACGGCCGCAGGGCGTGGATCGGCTGGTTCAGCAACTGGCGCTATGCCAATGCCGAGCCCACCGTGCTTTGGCGCGGTGCCCAATCCATTCCACGCGCTTTGATACTGCGCCGCTACGCTGACGGGCTGCGGCTGGTGCAAAGGCCCATCCGTGAACTGCAAGGCCTCAGGCGGCGGCAGTGGAGCATGGTCAACGCCAGCCTGGAGAAGGCCAATCAAAAGATTCGCAAAGCCGGCGTAAAGGGAGAGGTTTACGAACTGGAATTCGAGTTCCAACCTGCACCTGCGGGCGAGATGGGCATTCGGCTTCGCAAGAATGGGAATGAAGAGACGCTGGTGGGTTTTGACGCTTCCCGCAGCGAGGTTTTCATCGACCGGATCCATTCGGGAGAAGTTGACTTCAGCAAAGATTTCCCTGGGCGCTACAGCGCCAGGCTGGAGAGCCATTTCACGGTGAAGCTCCACATCTTCGTGGACCGTTCGAGCGTGGAACTGTTTGCGAATGACGGCGAGCGTGTGCTTTCCGACCGCATTTATCCTCATCCGGGTAGCAATCAGATTGAGCTTTATGGCGATCGCGGCGGAAGAGTGCTGTCACTGAAGATGTGGGAATTGAGTTCGATTTGGAAATAACCTCAACCCAGGTTTCCGACTCGGCGGGGTGTTTTCGCGGTCGCCCTTGGCGGTCCGCCTCGCCGAGGAGACGGCAGCCTGCTGATACCAGAAGACCCCGCCCTTCGAGACCGAAGGGAGTGTAAACGACGTCCCGTGGCCTGCCTGCACTCCCTTCAATTCCTGGGTTTCTCCCAGAAAAGGGAGAAAAAAGCCTCGGGCATCTATTTGAGCTTGCACCGCAATGCGGATTCCAGTCTGTAACCCTTGCACGGGGTTCACGCCGCCCTGCAGTCCCGCAAAATTCGCCAGGAAAACGTGGGGCATGCCGTCGACCAGCGCAATCGACGTGGCCACCTGAGGAGAGGCAGATATCTGAATGCCTTCCGTCTGCAGGTTTTTCAGGAACGCGGATTGCGAGTCGGGATCGGCTCTCTCAAAATCCTTCTCTAGCGAGTTCATGTATGCCTTTCCCGGACAGCTGGGCAACCGGACGACATGGGTGGCACGCGCCAGGTGGGTAACGTCTGTCCCGGTAATGATCACGTTCCCGCCGCTGGCGGCATAGCTCTCCAGCCAGCTCCTCTCGGCATCGCTCAGCATACGCACATCGGGCAGAATCAGCGAGCCACCCCTAAACTCGCCCAAGGTGCGCGGAGTTACGACTTGGAACTCCACATGCTTCTGCATGAGCAGGATAAGGATTCCGCGATAGGAACGAATAAAGTCCTCCGCGTAATAGTTGCGAGTCTCGGGAGAGAAATAGACTCCGACGGGATGAATGGGTGATCGCGGCCAATAGAAGGTCTTCTGGTGTGCCTGAATCCAGGAGAAAATCTTTCGCCTCGTGGCCAGGTCGTTCGATCCGGCCATGGAGTGGCCGGGAGCGTCCCAGAAGTTGGCCCCAGCCATGATTTCCGACATGGCGAGATTCATCATGGCCTCCCTCCGGTCGACCTTCTGGTCGCCATCCCAGGAGTAGTTCAGAATCCAGGTCGCCTTACCCTGGGCAAATGCGCGGAAAGAGTGCATACCTACCTGGTACGCGAACCAATCCAGCGGCATGCGGGACGACGCCATGTGATTGCCGTTGCCGAATTCGTACTCGTGCGCAATCACATCGACCACGGGATAGAGGCTGTACACATCGGCTCCGACGCGCACCGCCTCCTGCTCGATCCCGGGATAGATTTCCGGAATGACCATGATCTCGGGG
>CAYOZX010000073.1:0-13403 GCA_964408515.1 uncultured Acidobacteriaceae bacterium
TTTAGCGCTTCTCAGTGGTGACCCCGCCGAAATTGCGTACCCGCACTCGCCCAACCGGAAAGGGCCCCAGCCCCCTGCTCCTCCCGCAGCCGAAATTGAGCACCGGGCGGGCGAGGCGACCGCGGAACCGGGCGCACAAACTGTGACCACCGAAGAAGCGGCGCCTGCCGGCCCGTCGGCGGGCGTCTCGGAGACGGTGACACCACCTGACAATTCCACGCCACCGGCGAAGTCCACCGCGCCCGCAAAAACTCCTGTAGTTGAGAGCGGAACCGCCCTCAACCGCAATTCCTCGCCGATCAAGCCGGAAGCCGCGGCGCCCGCCCTGGTAGTGAAAAACAGCCCCGCGGAACCGATCAAGCCGAAACGGGCCGCGCAGGAAGCGGAATCTGCGCCTGCCCCGGCCAGCATCTCCAGCGGCGCAAGCAGCGAGGCGATCGCCGGTCTGGTGAATGCCAACACGGCCAGTGTCGCTCGCGCCGCGCCACAGCTGTTGCGCATCTCGCAGGGAGTTTCACAGGGCCTGCTGATCAAACGAGTGCAGCCGGTTTACCCGCCACAGGCACGGGTGATGCGGGTCGAGGGACCGGTCGAACTGCAAGCCACGATCTCCAAGACGGGCAGCGTCACCGGCATCAAGCAGTTGAGAGGAGATGCGTTACTGGGACGCGCTGCCCTTGACGCGGTGAAGCAGTGGAAGTACAAACCCTACTACCTGAACGGCGAGCCGGTCGAGGTTCAGACCCAGATCACGGTGAATTTCAAGCTGCCGTAGTAACTTCATTCGCTTAAAAGAGCAACCTTCGCGCGGAGATCTTAATCTCCGCTTTTTTTGTCGCTGGCCGGACGGGGGATCGCTGCCGATGCAGAGCTATAATAGAGAATTGCTCATCCGCCAGAATTGCCTTCTGTGGGATCCTGCTCTATGGATTTCAAACTCGTCTCCGACTACCGTGCCCGCGGCGATCAGGTCACGGCCATTGATGCCCTGACCCGCGGCGTTTTCGATCAGGAACAACACCAGGTCTTGCTGGGCGTGACCGGGTCCGGAAAGACCTATACCATGGCCAAGGTCATCGAGCTGGCCAACCGGCCGTCACTGGTCATCGCGCATAACAAGACGCTCGCGGCCCAGCTCTATCACGAGTTCAAGAGCTTTTTCCCGCACAACGCGGTGGAATACTTCGTCTCCTATTACGACTACTATCAGCCGGAAGCCTATGTTCCCGCGGCCGACCTCTATATCGAAAAAGAAGCCACCATTAACGACGAGCTCGACAAGCTCCGGCTGTCCGCCACGCGCTCGCTCTTCGAGCGGCGCGATTGCCTGATTGTGGCCTCAGTGAGTTGCATTTACGGATTGGGCTCTCCCGAAGCCTACTATGGCATGCTGTTGTTCCTGGAGAAGGGCCAGAAGATCAAGCGCGAGGACATCACCCGCAAGCTGGTGGAGATTCTCTATGAGCGCACCGACGGTGATTTTCGCCGCGGGACCTTCCGCGTGCGCGGCGATGTGATCGAAATCTTCCCCACCTATGACGATATGGCGTACCGGGTGGAGCTGTTTGGCGACGAGGTCGATTCCCTGGCTCAGATCGATCCCCTGTTCGGCACGGTGAAGCAGAAGTACGTCCGCCTGCCGATCTATCCCAAGACGCACTACGTGATGAAGCCGGAGACGCGCTCCAGAGCTGTGCAGTCGATTCGCGAAGAGCTGGCCTGGTGGGAGGCCGAACTGGAAAAGCAGGGCCGCCTGGTGGAATCACAGCGCATCCACCAGCGCACTCTGTACGACCTGGAAATGATTAAGGCCATGGGCTACTGCCACGGCATCGAAAACTACTCCCGCCACTTTACCGGGCGTTTGCCCGGCGAGCCGCCGCCCACCTTGCTCGACTATTTTCCCCGCGACTACCTGATGTTCATCGACGAGTCCCATCAGACCGTGCCTCAGCTGCACGGCATGTATCACGGCGACCGCTCGCGCAAGGAGACGCTGGTGGAATACGGCTTCCGGCTGCCTTCCGCCCTGGACAACCGCCCCCTGACCTTCGAGGAGTTCGAGCATCGCATGAACCAGATGCTTTACGTTTCCGCCACCCCCGGACCCTACGAGCTGACCAAATCGGCAGGAGTGGTGGTAGAGCAGATCATCCGGCCCACCGGGCTGGTCGATCCTCCGGTCGAAGTGCGCCCGGTCAAAGGACAAATCGACGATCTGCTGCATGAAATTCGCGAGCGCGTGGCGCGCAGCGAGCGGGTCCTGGTGACCACGCTGACCAAGCGCATGGCCGAAGACCTGGCCGAGTACTACAGCGAAGTCGGAGTCAGGTGCCGCTACCTGCATTCTGAGATCGAAACCCTGGAACGGGTGAAGATTCTGCGCGACCTGCGCAAAGGTGAATTCGACGTCCTGATTGGCATCAACCTGCTACGGGAGGGGCTCGATTTGCCGGAAGTGTCGCTGGTGGCGATCCTGGACGCCGACAAGGAAGGCTTTCTGCGCTCGGGAGGTTCGCTCATCCAGACCATCGGTCGCTGCGCGCGCAATCTCAACGGGCGCGCCCTTCTCTATGCCGATCACGTGACCGATTCCATGCGGAAAGCGATCGACGAAACCGACCGCCGGCGGGCGATCCAGGTGGCTTATAACGAAGCCAACGGCATCACACCGCAGTCGATCGTGCGCCCGCTCGACATGTCTTTAGCGCGGATCGTTGAAGCCGATTACGCCGATGTGGCCGAAAGCGAAGTTTCCGGTACTCCTGAGTTCAAGTCGCAGGATGAGCTGGATGACTATATTGCCAGGCTGGAAAATGACATGCGCGAGTCCGCCAAGCGCTTCGAGTTCGAGAAAGCTGCGAAATTAAGGGATACGATCAAGGAGCTGAGGACCAAGGAATTCTTGTTTGCCTGAACAACTGCTGTAGCGCTCAAACCGCGCACGTCTGCCGCCGCTCAGCAGTCGCGATTACATTCCGGCCGCCCGCACCCGCGTTCTGGCCTCGTTTTCGGCCTGCCGTTCGAGCGCGTTCAACTCCTTTTCAATGGACGAGAAGCGCTGCAGAATTTCGTGCATGCGCAGCGACATGTTGCGGATGGTTTCCACCTGTGAGCGCAGGCCGGGGGGCAAGGCTCCGGACTCCAGCAGTATCAGCTCCGAATTGCC
This sequence comes from uncultured Acidobacteriaceae bacterium, assembly GCA_964408515.1. Lineage (GTDB taxonomy): Bacteria > Acidobacteriota > Terriglobia > Terriglobales > Acidobacteriaceae > CAYOZX01. The sequence goes on from CAYOZX010000073.1 coordinate 3,170, forward strand.
CAGCACCGAGGTCAGAGCATTATTGAGTGTGTGGCGGACGTCCAGCATGTAGCGGCCCAGCGCCGCCTGCCTTTCCAGGTTTTTCGCTGTTTCCTCGGCGCGCTCGGCGCGCTCGGTCGCCTGCCCCAGGCGCAGGACCTCGGACGCCACCAGAACCAGCGCATCCAGCCAGCCTTCCCGCCGCTGCACGAAGCGCACATCCAGCGGACGCGGGACCTGCGGCGGACGCGTTTCCGCGTGGACAAACAGGATGGTTCGTCGGATCGATTCCAGCGACTGGAGCACCCGGGGCAGGACGTCAGGCCGGATCGCTCCCACGATGGCCAGGTCGAAGCTATCCCGGTCCAGGTCGCGGCAGAGATCGCCGCTCATGAGCGTCAAGGCGGGCGCCAGGCGTTCCTTTTGCCAGCGCTCCATGATCGCCCGCGAAAACTCCGGGTCGTCAGAAATGATCAGTGCGGCCTGATCCAATGCTGGGTTCTCCATTCGTGTAGTGGCGCCGGCCGATGATCGCGCCTAGTTTTCGCTGTTTTCCGGTCCCTGTTCTGCAGACGCCGGGCGGACTTGAAATTCCTGCTCTGCGGGCTGGGACGGAGCCGCCGCCGCGGCTGCGGCCATCGCCTTGCCCGGCTTCCCGAATGCCTGCGGGCGTTTGTTCTTCGCCGCTTTGGTCGTGCGCGCCAGCGCGGCGTCAATCACGTTGCGCAGATCCACCAGCATGCGCAGCGGGCTGCCGGAAGAATACTCGGCATGAAACATCACTTTCCAGGACTGGCAGATCATCCGCAGGCGGATCACGGGCTCATCGGCGGAAAATTGCGCCGAGCGGCAATCCAGCGTCTCCACCCCGCGGGATTCCAGTGCCCGCAGTCCATCCAGGATCGTGTTCAGATCCTGATGCATGAGGCGGAAGAAAACCCGCCTCATGAGAAAACTGAAGCGGGTGAACGCCACCATGGCGACCGGCTCATAGAACTTGTTTCCGGCGGAGATTTTGAGCTTTCTGCCTTTGTCCAGGGTGGAGCTGGTCAGCAGCTCGTTCAGGCTGTGGCAGCGGTCTGCCGACTGGATGAAATCCTCCAGGGGCTCAAGCCACGAGGGCACGGTCAGATCGACGCTGCCCAGAACCGGTTCCAGCAATTGGGCCACATAGTCCAAATCCACGTCGGCGTCCTCCAGTCGCGAGGGCGCGCAGTGGGAGAAGAACTGCACCAGCAGGAAATCGATCTTGTCCCGGTCGGACTCCAGCCGCGGGGTGCGGCGCAGGTGATGCTCGAGCAGGGATCGGAGACCTTCCTCGCTGGTCAGGCTGGTGGTCTGCAGGAACTGGCGCAGCTGATGTACCTGGATTTTCTGGTCCATATCCAGCAGCCACGCGCGAGCCTGTTCCACGGATTCCTTCGGGGGATCCTGCATACCCGACTCCAGGTCGGGACAGGCCGGGGTGTCGATCACAAATTCGCGAGCCAGGGCCGTGTAAAGTGGGAACAGGCGCCGGGCTTCTTTCCACTCGGCGGCTAGATCCTTGGTCTTTGCTTTAAGTGTCATGGTTTCACGATCCAGTTGGCAACGTCCTTGGTAAAGCGGGCAGCCACGGCAGTGCGTCCGCTGGTGTACTGCAGGGCCACCACCGACGCCTCGGCGTCAAGCGTGCCGTCGGAATTCCGCAGTCGCAGCAGGTCGGCGAACTCCAGCGGAAGGGTCGAAGAAAAGAGCACTTCCTTGGGCGTGCCGAATTCGATCACCGTTGTCTCGCTGCGAATCTCTCCCTCCCCGATCATGCGGGTCAATTGCACCGGAATGCGTACCGGGCTTGCGTCAGGAAAGAACCTGGCCAGCTTGGCGGTGGAGCTTTCCTGCTGGGCTCGCGCTCTGCCGGTAGCCTGTGCGGGCACTGCAATACCTCGGGGTTCCCAGTGTCGACGCGGCCTGGATCCCCTTGCTGCCGGTTAGCAGGCAAGAGCATCCGGACCGCATCGCAGGAACGGTTGCACGAGCGCAACCAAAACTCTGCGGCGGCATGTTCAAACTAAGTGTTGTCGCATGTGATAGATAACCAGATGCAGACGATGCCACGCCAAGCCCATGACGAAGGCCTTTGTCTCATAATGATACGGCGTCTCAATCCCTCGCCACTGGGACACGGATCGAGCCCGAGCCGCGCCGCGTGCTACTGCAATGCCTGAGTGGCGGAGACGGCTTCCCGGGAACCTATGTTGTAGCGCTTGAGTTTGCGATAGAGCGTCGCCCGGCTGATCCCCAGCATCTTGCCCGCCAGCGCCTTGTCTCCCTTCACCTGTTGGAAGACGCGCTGGATCGTGGCTCGCTCAATGTCCTCCAGATCCGTGCTGCTCGCTGTGGGCATCGCTGGCGCGGCCTCCACCAGAGACGACGCCGATGTGATGGATGGCGGCAAGTCATTGAAATCAATGGTACGGCCATCGCCCAGGGCGACCGCCCGCTCCACGCAATTCTCCAGCTCGCGCACGTTCCCCGGCCAGTCGTACTGTAACAGGGACTTCATGGCGGCCGACGTGACCTGCATGGACCGGCCGTGGGCGTAGCGCTCCAGGAACCAGTGCGCCAGCATGGGGATATCGGAACGGCGTTCACGCAAAGCAGGCAGATGCACCGTGACCACGTTCAGGCGGAAGTACAAATCCTTGCGGAAGGTTCCGTTGCGGTACTCGGCCTCGAGATCGCGATTGGTGGCGGCGATGACGCGCACATCAACCTTGACCTTCTGGTTGCTGCCCACCGGACGCACCTCCTTTTCCTGCAGCACGCGCAATAACTTAGCTTGCATTTCGGGGGGAAGCTCGCCGATTTCGTCAAGGAAGATGGTGCCCCCGCTGGCAGACTGAAACAGGCCGGACTTCGACCTCAGCGCGCCGGTGAAAGCGCCGCGCTCGTAGCCGAACAGCTCACTTTCGATCAAGGTGGGAACCAGAGACCCGCAATCGACGGCCACAAAGGGACGGCTGGCGAGCGAGCCGCGAAAATGGATCGCACGGGCCACAAGTTCTTTTCCTGTGCCGCTTTCTCCCGTGATCAGCACCGGCGTGTGCGTATCCTTGAGACGGGAAATCATGCGCAGCACGTCTTGAATCTTGGCGGATGCGCCGACGATGCCGTGCAGCTCGATCTCGGTGTCCATCCGCTCACGCAGAAACTCGTTCTCCTCGACCAGGCGCACCTTTTCCGCCATGCGGCGAAGGAAGAGCCGCAATTCTTCCAGCGGCGAAAACGGCTTGCTGATGTAGTCGTAAGCGCCGAGCTTCATGGCCTGGACAGCGGTTTCCACCGAGCCATGTCCGGTCATGACCGCCACCTCGGTGCGAGGCAGAATCTTTTTTACTTTTTCCAGGAAGATGAGGCCTGACATGTTGGGCATCACCATGTCGGTGAGAATGATATGGGCGGGTTGCTCCTCGAGCAGAGCCAGGGCGGACTCTCCTCCGTCGGCTTCCATACAGATGAATCCCAGAGCTTCACCCACGGTCATACAGAGCTGGCGGATGCTCTGCTCGTCGTCCACGATCAGCAGCCGAATACGCAGATCTTCACTCACTGTGCCTTCCCCATTGTTTTTTCGACTACGGAAATGAACTGCTGCACGCGAAAGGGCTTCTCCACGCAGGGAGCGCCGGTTTCGCGCAACGTGGCAACTGTCTCTTCATTCGCGATGTCCCCTGTAATGAAGACGATACGGTCGGCCAGCTCGGGTCGGTTACGCACCAGCCAGGCGTGGACATCCGCTCCGTTGACTCCTCCCGGAGTGCGCATGTCCGAGACCACGCCGAGAAAATCTCCCGACTCCAGCAGGCGCAAGCCTTCGGCGCCGGATTCGGAGCACACTACCGCATAGCCGCTGCGTTCCAGCGTGGCGCGGACATAGGCCATCACCCCAGGTTCGTCCTCGATCAGCAAGACGGGTAAGGGTGTGGAGGGAGTAGTCATATCGGTTTCACTCCGGCAGCAGCCCCGACCGAGGCCACTTCTGTGGCAGGCAGGCGTACGACGAAGGTCGCTCCCGGCCCGTTGCTATTGTTGTGGCAAAGGATCTCGCCGCCGTGCTCATGCACGATGCCATAGCAAATGCTCAGGCCGAGGCCGGTGCCCTTACCGACTTCCTTGGTAGTGAAAAAGGGATCGAAAATACGGTCCGGATCAGAGATTCCGGGGCCATTGTCCTGAAATGCGATCTCCACTGACCCTCCGGCGCGCCGGGTGCCAATTTCAATGCGCGCCGACCGCCCCGTTTCCCCCACCGCGTCATAGGCATTGTTCAGGATGTTGAGAAATACCTGCTGCAACTGATGGGAATCGCCGATGACGCTGGGCAGGTTTTCGTCGAGATGTTGAACGACCTCGACCCCGTGGCTTTGGAAGTCGTAACTGCGCAGCTGCACCGTGCTGCGCAGAATCGGATTGAGCTGTAAGGGCTTGCGCTGCGGCGGCATCTGGCGGGCAAAGCTGAGCAGGTTCTGCACGATCTGCTTGGTGCGCTGTGCCTCCTGCAGAATGACCCGCAGGTCCTTGCGGGCGCTTTCTGGCAGCTCGGGGTTTTCCATCAGCAGATCGGCGAAGCCGAGGATCGCAGTGAGCGGGTTGTTGACCTCGTGGGCCACGCCCGAAACCAACTGGCCCACAGCCGCCATCTTCTCTGCGTGCATGAGCTTGGATTGCAGACTGGCAGCGTCGGTGACATCGGTCATGACTACCACCAGGCTGCTGACATGGCCCTGCTCATCGCGCATGGGGCTCAAGTTGACAGAAAAATGGCCAATGCGGCCGTCCCCCCGCAGAATCTGCAGATCGAGGTTGTCCACCTGACGGCCAGCAAGCGTCGCGCTCAGGGCCTCGTTGAGGATGGCGTGGCGCGAAGGCGCCACCAGGTCGGGAAGCGGCCGTCCAACCAACTGCTTCTGCTCGTAGCCCATGTCGTACCAGCGGCGGTTGGCGTAGCTCACCAGTCCGGCCGTATCCGCTACCAGAATCAGGCTTTGCGTGTTGTTCAGAATCTTCCCTGAAAAATCCCGCTCGCGCTGCAATTCCGCCTGATAGCTCTTCAGCCCGCTGATATCCAGCATCAGGCCGCGATACTGCGTCACCCGCCCCTGGCTGTCCTGCAGGGCAAAGGCGTTGATGAGCACGTGGACGAGGGACCCATCGCGGCGGCGCAGCACTTCCTCGTGATTGCGCACGACCTGCTCTTCCTGCATGCGCCGCGCAAGTTCCTGCTGCCGTTCCGGGGAAAGGTAGATTCGGGTGCGGACATCAGCCTGCAGCAGCTCGTCGCGGCTGTCATAACCCAGCATGCGCACCAGGGCGTCGTTGACCTCGACAAAACGGCCGTCCGGCGTTGAGAAGAAAAGCCCTTCCTGAATGTTGTCAAACAGTTCGCGGTAGCGTTGTTCCGCCTCGCGGCGATCACTGATGTCTTTGAGTACGTGGATGGTCTGCATACCCTCGCTGCTGGCCCCATGCACGCGCGAGGTGGAAACCAGGTAGGTGCGTTCCAGCACCACGTGAACCTGCTCATCTCCGAGCTCCCCTGGCCCGGAACAAAAGGGGCAGGAGCGAGGCGGAAGACCTTCACCCCAGGTCAGGAGGGCGGACATATTAAGGCCGATAAGAGCCGCCGGCTCGACCCCGACGAAGTCGGCCAAGGAGCGATTGACCCGCATCACCTTACCGGCCTCATCGTGGGCCACAATGAAATCGCTGATGGCGTCGAAAATCTCGATCCAGTGGCGGTTAGCCCTTTCCATGCGGGTGAACAGACGGGCATTTTGCAGAGCCACGGCCGCGTGCCCGGCAATGGCCTGCAAGACCTGTTGTTCATCCTGCCCGGATAGAGACTCGTGGTCGGCGAGGAAGAGCACTCCCACCAATTCCTGGGACGTTCCCACCAGGCGCACCAGAGAGCCGGTTTCGCCCCCCAGTTCGGAAGCGAGATCCGGCCCCAGCAGGCCGGGCAGCGGTGCCGTAATAACCGCTTCCTTCCGCTGAGCCAAAGCCTTTTCCATCGCCGCGCTGAGCCGGCACAGCAAGGCGCGGTCGCGCAGCTCCTTTCCGTCATTGCCTTGCAGCACAATGGCTTCCAGGCCGCTCTCCTGCATGACCGCCAGCCCTGCCTGTTTTGCTGCGAGCATGTTGGCGGCACGCTGCACAAACTTTGCGGCGAATTCGGGAAGGCGAAGGCTGGAGTTGAGCTCCAGGGCAAGAGCGGTCAGCGACTCCGCTCGCCGGTGATGCTGCTCGGTGCGGTGCAGCTTGTGGGTAACATCAAGCGCAGCCGCGACGTGCGCGGCCAAAGCCTTGGCACGACGGATTTCTTCCTCCAAGCTGCCGGCCCCGCTGATGCGATCGATCACTCCGAACATTCCCTGCACTTCCCCCCGGGTATCGAGCAGCGGCACGGCGAGCAGGTTGCGCCCGTGGAACTTGTTGAGCAGCTCGAAGTTAGCTCCAAGGACCTCCTTGGGCTCATCAGCCCAGAAGACCTCCTTGTTGAGCAGAGCTCGAGTCGTGGGCCCGGGCGGGATCACAAAGTCATCACTGCGCGTCCGCCCCATTTCGGACCCCCAGCGGACGTGAAACACGTCATCCTCCAGCAGACCGATAAAGCCGCGCTCAAAGCCCAGGAATTCAGCGGCGCGGAGAGCAAACTGCTGCAGAAATTCATCCCGGCCGCCGATCGAACCGAGGTGGGCGGAGATGTCGAGCAACTGGTGCAGTTCATGCGCCTGTGAACTGGCCCTGGAGTAGAGTTCGGCATTGGCCAGAGCCACGGCGCCGAAGCTTGTCACCACGGAAATCAGGGATTTCTCCTGGGCGGTGAAGGCGCCCGCCTCCCGGGGATAGATCAGCACTGCGCCCTGGGTCAGCGACGTGCGGAAAGGCGAAGCCAGCAAAGTCCCCGGCGGCACCAGATTAGCCAACGCGTGGGTGGAGGGATCGATGGCCACGCTGATGATTTCCCCTGCTGCCACCGCACGGCTGGCCAGATCGGCAGCAAACTGAAGCCCCCGGCGGTCGTGGCTGGCGCGCACGGAAGAAGCCAGCTGGGGTGAGTCAGCGGCCACAGCGCGCAAGGTAAAAGCGCTGCCTTCGCGCAGCAGAAGGCACACCAGGCGAGTGCCGAGCAGCGCGCGCAAGCGGTCGGCGATGGCCTCGGCGACGGCGGTGGATTCGGGAGCCGAGCGAAATGCCTGCGCCACATCGGCCAGGATCTGGGCACGCCGATGATCTTCGGCATCTTCCGACTGCGGGCTGGCCTGCACTACGGACGTATCTCCGGCTGACATTGTGAGCCTGCGCCAGGTAATCCGGCTTCATACCTACAAGTGTTTGATATTGAGGAAATTAGCCTTCAATCTCAATTTGAGTCAAGGAAATAAAAGGTCAGGTACCGAGATGTGACACGACCTGGACGAATTTGACCCTTGTCTCATGATGAGACAAAACTCCCGGTGTGAGACGGTGTCGAGCCTTCCCGGAGCGACTGGGAAAGCCGTCACGAGCTGCTCAACAAGTTAAAAACAAACCACTTACACGATATCAAGGCGGTCATGCGGAGAACCCGTGCGCCTGGCATGGCCGTTGCACCTACGACGGAGGGGTTTCCCCGCCCCGAGGAGATACCTGTGCTTTCCCGAAAGATTCGTCAATGGGTTGCGGGCTTGGTCTTCGCTCTGCTGGCCATAGCCGGCATTGATGGCATGGCGGCGCCGCCCACACCGCAGGCGCAGAGCGAAGAAAAGCCCGAGGAACTGAGCCGCAAACCGAAGGTGAAGGTTGCGCCGATTTATCCCGATCTGGCGCGAAGGATGAATATCAGGGGCACGGTGAGATTGGCGGTTGTGGTGGCCCCCAACGGCTCGGTGAAGAGCTCCAAGGCGATCGGCGGCCATCCCCTTCTGGTCACTGCCGCGGTCGACGCCGTGAAGAGGTGGAAATTCGAACCCGCAGCGATGGAAAGCACGGGAGTGGTTGAGGTTAGGTTTGACCCCCAAGACTAGGCGGAGGGAAAGCGCAGCCGCCAGATTCGTGGGGGCCGGGCGGGAAGTGCGGAGGAGAGCATGACCATCGGCAAGAAGCTGTATGTGAGCTTCGGGGTAGTGCTGGCGACGGTTGTGATGCTGTTCGCCATCAACCTGGCGGCGGTGTATCGCGAGCACAGTGCCAAGGCCGCAGCCTCCCAGGCGCTGCAACTGGCGGATGCCACCGACAAAATCCGCTTTCAGATGATGCAGAACCGCCTGTACCTGACCAATTACCTGTTGAGCGGAGACAGCCGCGAGGCCGACCGCGTGAGCGAAGGCATCCGAAGCTTCGGCGACCGCATGCAGACCGCCTCCAATCTCTCCACCTCGGAGCAGCAGAGAGCCGAACTGGCAAAAGTCCAGCAGACGGAGGCGAGTTGGGCGCGCGACTTCGCGGAGCCGCTCATGCAAAAGCGGAAAGACGTGGACCAGGGAAATTCAACCGTGGCCGAGCTGCAGATCTTCTACCTGCAGAAAGACGCGGGAAGCTGGGTGAAAACGGCGACGGAATATCTGGACCAGGCGGACGCCGAAAGCCGCCAGGTCCTGGAGGACAAGCGCAAGAGCGACGAGGCGGCCAGCAACTGGACGGTCGGGATGGCGTTCATCAGCACGCTGGCAGCTTTGGGCCTAGGGGCGTTCATCGCCTACCAGACGGCGCGCTCCATTACCGAGCCCCTGAGCGATCTGATGCGGGTCACGAAGTTGATCGGCGCGGGCGACCTGGACCATCAGATTGACATCAAGCGCCAGGACGAGATCGGCGAACTGGGGCGGACCTTCAACGCGATGGTGGGCTACCTGCGGGAGATGGCAGGAGTTTCAGAGGCCATCGCGGGCGGGAACCTGTCGGTTGAGGTCAAGCCGCGCTCCAAAGATGACACCCTGGGCAACGCCTCCGTGCGCATGGTGGACGGCCTGAGGACAATGGTGCGGAACGTGCGCGACGCGGCCACACAAGTCGCCAGCGCCTCCAACCAGGTGGCGGGCGCTTCCGACGATTCCGCCAAGGTCAGCCTGCAGACTGCCTCCGCCATCGACGAAGTCACCAGCACCATGCACGAGATGAGCGTCAACGTGCAGAACATGGTGAAGAACACGCAGACACAGGCTTCCAGCGTGAGCGAGACCTCCGCCTCCATCGATGAGATGGTGGCCTCGATTCAGCGCGTCGCCGACACCGCCAAAGTGCTGCTCGACATCTCCAACCGCTCGCGGGAGGAGGTGGTCAACGGCATCGGGACGATGGAAAAGGCCACCGACGGCCTGAACAAGATCAACCTGACCATCCGCTCGTCGGGAGAGATCATCGACGTGCTGGGGCAGCGGGCCGACGATATCGGCAAGATTATCGAAGTGATCGACGACCTGGCCGAGCAGACCAACCTGCTGGCGCTGAACGCCGCCATCGAAGCGGCGCGGGCGGGCGAGCACGGGCTGGGGTTCGCGGTGGTGGCGGACGAAGTGCGCAAGCTGGCGGAGAAGTCGGCGCAATCCACCAAGGAAATCTCCGAGCTGATTCAGAGCATTCAGAAAGAGGCACGCAAGGCGGTGGAGAACATGGACCGCAGCACGGGCATCGTCAACGACGGCCTGGGCCTGGGCCAGGAGCTGCACACCGCCCTGCGCAAGATCTCCAACGTGGTCACCGAGGTGTACAAGTTCGCGCAGGAGATCGGGGCCGCGACCAACGAGCAGTCGCACGGCTCATCCCAGATCGCTCGCGCCACCACCCGACTGAACGAAATCACCCATGAGATCAATTCGGCGGTTGAGGAACAGGCCTCGGGCGCGCAGGCCGTGGTTAAGGCCATGGAACGCATGCGTGAACTGGTGCAGCAGACCACTTCCGGCTCGACCGAGCTGGCGGCATCGGCGGAACAGATGTCCAAGATGTCGCGCGATCTGCTGGAATCCATGCGCATTTTCGGGCTGGAGCAGCAGGACCGGGCGCAACACGAGGTCAAGCCGGCCGCCGGCGCCCGGCGAGCCGCGGCGGCCACGCGCGCCTGAGTCCGGAAAGCGGCATGAACGCTGAACTGCACATTGTCGGCTTCCGGGTAGGGCGCGAAACCTACGGCGTGCCTATCACTTCCCTGCACGAGATCGTGCGCGTGCCGGAAATTACCGCGGTACCCAATACCCCCGAACACCTGGAAGGGGTTGTCAGTATGCGGAGCCAA
>CAYOZX010000074.1:0-13380 GCA_964408515.1 uncultured Acidobacteriaceae bacterium
GAACATGCGATTCAGCTCCATCGAACGGTCAGGACTGAGCTTTTTGCGCAGGATCATGTCGCGGACATGAACCGGGTTGGGCAGGGTGGCGTCCTCGGTCAGCTCTTCCAGGGCAGTGTTGGGATCGTAATGATACATGGAAAACTCCGACTGGTAATTGGGTAATTGAGTAATTGGTAATTGTCAATCGGACAGGATTGCCATCCGGCTTTCAAATTTCACAATTATTCAATTACCAAATTACAAATTACGCAATTCCCCAATTGCTACACCATCTCCGTTCCCCACAGGTCGTGCAGGTGGACAATGCCTTGCAGCTTCCCCCTGCCGTCTACTATCACCAGCGAGGTGATCTTCTTCTCTTCCATCAACGCCAGGGCGGTGGCGGCGAATTCGTGCCCGGAAATCGTCTTTGGCGCTCTGGTCATGCAATCGGCCGCGGTCAGGTCGAGGACATTTTTGCCGCGCTTCTCCAGGAGACGGCGCAGATCGCCGTCGCTGATGACTCCGACCAGCTTTTCGCCTTCGACCACCGTGGTGACGCCCAGCTTCTTGCGCGACATTTCATAGATCACGTCCGGCATCTTCGCGCCTGGCGGCACGCGAGGAACTTCGTCTCCGGTGTGCATGAGCGACTCCACCCGCGCCAGGCGTTTGCCCAGCTTGCCGCCGGGATGCAAGTGCGCGAAATCTTCCTCTTTGAAGCCGCGTTTTTCGGCCAGGGCCATGGCCAGGGCGTCGCCCAGCGCCAGCATGACAGTGGTCGAAGCCGTCGGCGCCAGGCCCAGGGTGCAAGCTTCCTTGTCGACCGAGCAATCAAGGGCGACATCGGCTGCCGCGGCCAGGGTGTTTGGTGTGGCGCGGGCACTCTTGCCCGCGACCCCAGAATCCGTCTCCGCGCTGGTCATCGCGATCAGGGGCACTTGCAGGCGCTTGATGGTCGCGAGGAGCCGCAGAATCTCCTCCGTCTCGCCGCTGGCAGAGAGCCCCAGCACGACGTCGCCACGGACTACCATCCCGAGGTCTCCGTGCAAAGCCTCCACGGGATGCATGAACAGCGAAGGCGTCCCGGTCGAGCTCAGAGTCGCGGCGATCTTGCGCGCGATGATGCCGCTCTTGCCCATGCCCGTGACCACCACGCGGCCGCGGCAGGCGTGCAGCAATTCGACGGCCCGATTGAAAGCGCCGGCCATGGGCCCGGCGATGCGGTCTGCCAAGGCGCGCAGAGCCTCGGCTTCGATTCGGACCACATTTTCGCCGATGTGCTTCATGAGGTGAGAAACGATGGTAGCAGAAGCGTGCGGCATTCCGCCGTCCGCACTCAGCGTGCGGCCATGAGAGATCGGTGCGACGGGAACAGGGCTGCGAGGACGGAATACCGACCGCTTCAAAAATGCTCGTCCATGCGGCGCGGGGACGACCTCGTCGCCCCGAGCCCCTCCAGGCTCCGTGCTTGGATCAGGCGGTCCCAGGGGCCCGCCTGCCAGTTGTCCTTGCGCCTCTCGGCATGAATCCACGGCGGCAGCGTGATGAGGAGATTGACAGCCATGCCGATCGCGTACGGTTCGTATTTGGCGCGCAATTCTGCCAGCTTCTGGTCGAAGTCGCCGCCCGCGTGCAGGTGGACACCGCGTTCGGCCAGATCGCGCCGGAGGCGCTCCAGTTCTGCCGACCCCAGCCGGTCGGGTGCGTGCGGATCGTAGCGGGCCTTCACCACCTGGGCCAGGTCGACCAGGGCGTGCCGCGCCATGGCGAAGGTGACTCTTGCCTGTTCGTCATGCATGCCTTCGGCGCCGGCGATCACCAGGGCGCTGGCGTCGAGAATCGAAGTCAGCGCCCCCAGCCACGACTGATTGTTGTGCTGGGAACGAAAGAAACTCAGCGCGGGATAGGAAAGATGCGATTCCAGGACTTCCGCCGCCCAGCGCTCCCAATCGCGAAAAATCTGGTCGAGCACGTCATGTTGGGAATTTCCGAAGCGGGCGAGCAATTCCGCGGCCGTAGGAGGTGAACCTGCCCGCGCATCGAGCCGGGAGATTTCGATTTCGCGACGGGAAAATGACGAATAGATGGTCGGCAGGTAACCAATGACCACGCCGAGAAATCCGAATCCCACGCCCGCTTCCAATACGGCGAGTGCCCTGGCGGCGCCGGTATCAGGGGTGATGTCGCCATATCCCAGGGTGAAGAAGGTCTCGCCGCTGTGGTAAAGCAACAGGGCGAAGGAAACCGGCTCGCCGCCGGCCCGCACGTGCCCGCCGGTGCCGTGCTGCAGCAGGGCAAATCCGAAGATCAGGCTTCCCGCCCAAAGGATCAAAAGAAAGATCAGGGATAACGGACCGAAATAACCGAGAAAGTTTTCCCGTCGGGCGGCGCTTCCGATATGAGTGGCTGCGCGCCGCCAGGGAACCCAGGTGCGGCGGTAGAACCAGTTGCTCAGACGGAAACTGCGCTGCACCCGGCGCGGCAGCACGACGGTTTCGAAAGCATCGAGCAGCACCGCCACCACGATGGCAATCCCGGCAATAACGGAAAAGATGTGCATGGCGTGGCCGGAATCGTAACAGATTCAGTGTGCGCGCGCGGCTGCCGCCAGTCGAACGGTCTTGCCGGTCGCGGCCGACGTGCGGGCTGCATCCAGGATTTCCGCCACGATCGCGTTGGTCTCGAGAGAGGAGGGCCCGTCGGGCTTTACCGCGCCGGCGATCACCGCCTCCAGGAAGGAGAGAGAATCATCATAGGGCGGAGGCACGGGCTTGGCCGCGACCAGTTCCTCCCGCTCCTTTCCTGGCAAACGCAGCCGAATGTCGTCGCGCCGAACCGTGATGACGTAACCCGTCTTGCCATAAACCTCCATGTCCTTGCGGTCAAAAGGCCAATTCCACGACGGCTGCAAGATGGCTTGTGCCCTGCGATAGGTCAGGATGATGGTGGCTTCGTCGTCGACGCGTTTGTAGATGTCCGGCTTGATCTGTTGGGTCACGGCGGTGACCGAGAGCGGGCGCTGGCCGTCCATAAGCCAGGTCATCAGATCGGCTCCGTAGCAGCCGAAGTCGTAGAGCGCACCGCCGCCGTCCAGCTTGGGGTCGGTCAGCCAGGCGAAGAACTCAGGCTGCACACCGATTTCCTGCGGCCCCTGGTGACCGTCGTGCACTACGACTTTGCGAATCTCACCGATCGTGTTCTCGTGCACGAGATCGTAGGCCGCATGATTGCTGCGGTACCAGGACGTCTCGTAATTCACCAACACCGGAATCTTGCCGGTGCGGGCCGCGTCCGCCATGGCGTGAGCATCGTCGGCGCTGACTGCCAGCGGTTTTTCCATCATCACCGGGATTCCGTGCCGGGCGCAGATTTCCACCACGCGCCGGTGATCGTAAGTGTTGGTATAGGCCAGCACGGCTTGCGGATGAGTCTTCCCCAGCATGTCTTCCAGGTCGGTAAACATCACCGCGCGATCGAGATTGAACTTGGCGGCATAGCGCGCGGCTACCTGCAGGTCCGGCTCGGAGATGCCCACGATCCGGATGTCGGGGCGGTGCAGAGAGCGCTGGAAAAACCCGTCGGCGTGCCCGTGCACCAGCCCGGCGACAGCCACACGAAGTGGAGGTGGAGCCGTCTGACCTCGGGAAATCGCGGCCAGAGCTAAGGCGGCGAGCAGGACGGAGAAAAAGGCTTTCATGCGTGACCTCGCGGACTCGGGCAGGAATGGTGGCCGAAATCGATCTTTCAACCGGATCAGGGCGTGGCGTGAGCCGCGGTCAGCGCGTTCTGCACGGCCTGCAGTTCTTTCAGCACCCCGCGCAGTTTGGTCGATTCCAGCGCGTTAGCCCCGTCGGACTTGGCTTCTTTAGGATTGTCATGCACTTCCATGAATATGCCATCGACGCCGGCCGCCACCGCCGCCCGCGCCAGCAACGGAATAAACTCCGGCTGGCCTCCGCTCACCGCATGATCGCCGTCGGCCGCCGATGACGGCAATTGCACCGAATGCGTGGCGTCGAAAACCACCGGGGCAAACTTGCGCATGATGGCCAGAGAGCGCATATCCACCACCAGGTTGTTGTAGCCAAAGCTGGCTCCGCGCTCAGTGACGAATACCTTGTCGTTGCCCGCGGCGCGGCACTTCTCCACAATATGGCGCATGTCCGCCGGGGCAACGAACTGGCCCTTCTTGATGTTGACCACGCGTTCGCTCATGGCCGCAGCGACCACAAGATCGGTCTGGCGGCAGAGGAACGCTGGAATCTGCAGGACGTCCGCCACCGCCGCGACCTTGCCCACGTGAGCGGCTTCATGCACATCGGTCAGGATCGGCACGTGTACTTCATTCTTGACTTTTTTCAGGATGCGAAGGCCCTCTTCCAGTCCGGGTCCACGATAGCTACGGATTGACGTGCGATTGGCCTTGTCATAGGAGGCTTTGAAAATGAAGGGAAAGTTCAGCGACCGGGTCACGCCCTTGATGACCTCCGCCATGAAGATGGCGTGCTTCTCGCTCTCGATGACGCAAGGTCCGGCAATGAGAAAGAGATTTCCTCCTCCCACGCGGACATTGTCGATCTGGAAGGAAGAACTCATGTCACCACCAGGGTAGCGAAGACCCGCGAAGGCTCGCGCAGCCAACCTTCTGTCGTTCTAGGAGCTCAGCGTCCGTGGCGCTATCGTCGCGCCGCCTTTTCCGGCCGGTGGAACATCTCCACTTCAGCGGCCGCTTTTTCCGCCCGCCGCTTCAACCCGTATTCATAAGACGCGCCCACGAAGGTCTTGAACAAGGGATGCGGCTCCAGCGGCTTCGACTTGAACTCGGGATGGAACTGGCATCCGATGAAGTGCGGGTGGTCGGGCAATTCCACCATTTCCACATAGGTGCCGTCGGGCGTGGAACCGGAAATCCGCAGCCCGCCCGCAGTCAGCGGCTCTTCGTACTCCCGATTGAATTCGTAACGGTGGCGGTGCCGTTCGCTGATCTCCAGCTTGCCATAGATCCTGTGGGCCAGCGTTCCGGCCTCAATTTTGCACGTCCAGGCGCCCAGGCGCATGGTTCCGCCCAGTTCCTCCACGCCCCGCAGCTCGCGCAACTTGTAGATGACGCGATGGGGTGTGGCCGGATCAAATTCGCTGGAATTGGCCTCGGTCAACCCGCAGACATTGCGCGCAAATTCGATGCACGCGGTTTGCATGCCAAGGCAGATGCCGAAATAAGGAACTTTGTTCTCCCGCGCGTACCGGATGGCAATCAGCATGCCTTCGATGCCGCGTTTCCCAAACCCTCCCGGAACCAGCAGGCCGTCGTAGTCGGCGAGCTGCTCGGCATAGGTCTTGTCGCCGGTTTCCAGGCCCTCAGCCTCCACCCAGTTCAGATTCACCTTCAGATTGTGGGCCAGCGCGCCGTGCACCAGGGCCTCCTTGAGCGACTTGTACGAGTCCTCGTACTCCACATACTTGCCCACAACTCCGATCGTGACCTCGGCTTTCGGGTTGTAGACCCGATGGACAATTTCTTCCCAGTTCTTGAGATCGCGATCTTTGGCCTCCAACCGCAGGTAACGCAGAACCAGCGAGTCCACCCCTTCATGCGAGAATACCAGCGGAACCTCGTAAATGGAAGCCACGTCCTTGGCCGTAATGACCGCCTCCTCTTCCACGTTGCAGAAGAGCGCGATTTTCGACTTGATCTCCTTTGACAGGAAACGGTCGGTGCGGCAGAGCAGAATGTCGGGCTGAATACCGATGCTCAGCAGTTCCTTGACCGAGTGCTGGGTGGGCTTGGTCTTCAACTCCTGGGCCGCAGCGATAAAGGGCACCAGGGTCACGTGCATGAACAAGGTGTGGTCGCGCCCCAGTTCCTGCCGCATCTGCCGGATCGCTTCCAGGAAGGGCAAGGACTCGATGTCGCCCACCGTTCCGCCCACTTCGACAATGGCCACATCCACTTCCTGCGCCACCTTTTTCATGGCCGCCTTGATCTCGTTGGTGACATGTGGAATCACCTGAACGGTCTTGCCCAGGTAGTCACCCCGCCGCTCCTTGGCGATGATTTGCTCGTAGAGTCGACCTGTGGTCCAGTTGTTGTCGCGGGAAAGCCGGGCGTGGGTGAAGCGTTCGTAATGACCCAGGTCCAGATCGGTCTCCGCGCCGTCGTCGGTGACGAAAACTTCACCATGCTGGAAAGGCGACATGGTGCCGGGATCGACATTAAGATAAGGATCGAACTTCATCAGGTTGACTTTCAGCCCGCGGCTCTCCAGCAGGCAGCCCATCGAGGCTGCCGCCAGCCCCTTGCCCAGCGAAGACACCACGCCCCCGGTCACAAAGATGTACTTTGCCGACATCGCTTCCTCGCGCTGAATTGTCTTTGAAATTTTGTGCAGGATGGGTGCACGACTGATTATGCCAGAAAAGTTTCCGGCAGGGAATGATTTTTCGCGGTGGAACTCCTTGTGCCCAGCCAAACCGCTCTCCAGGTCCAGACCTTTCCGGAGTACACTGGGCGGCAGCGGATTGCATCCAACAGCTTGAGCGTATGGGTGAAGTTTTGCGGATTCGCAAGGTGCTGGCGGCAGCGATCCTCCTTTTGCTGCTGGCGGCGCCTGCCTCGGCACAGCAGCTGGCCAAGCGCCTGATCCTGAAAGATGGAACCTACCAGCCCGCTACCCGATGGGAGGTCAAAGGGGATCGTGTCCGCTATCTGAGCGCCGAGCGCAACGAGTGGGAGGAGGTGCCCAATTCGATGGTGGATTGGGCTGCCACCGAGCAGTATGAAAAAGAGCGCGCGGCCGGCAAAGCGACTCCCGAGGCGATGGCCCTCGATCAGGAGCTTGAAGCCGAGCGTCAAGCCGACGAGGCCCGTTCGCCGCATGTCGCCCCCGGTCTGCGCTTGCCGGATGAAGGAGGCGTCGTGCTGTTGGACACCTTCCAGACCCAGCCGCAGCTCATCGAACTGCAGCAGAACAGCGGCCAGCTCAACAAGAACATGAAGGGAAATATCTTGCGCGCGACCATCAATCCCATCGCCAGCGCGAAGCAGACCATCGAACTTTCCGGCTTGCACGCCAAGGTGCAGGCCCATGCCGCCGTGCCCGCGATCTACATCAACGCCGATCAACAGGACGAGCTCGACAAGCCGCTGCAGGAAGCCACGAAGTCGAAGCCGGAGACTCTGCCCTGGGACCGCTTCCGCATTGTTCAAATGCAGAGCAAGCAGGGCAAGCGCATCGTCGGCGACCTCAAGATCGCCATTTATGGCAAGGTGAGCCAGCAGCAGAAGCTGGTGCCTACCACGGCCACAAAGCTGACCGGCGGATGGGTGAAAGTGACGCCGTCCGGCGACCTGGCGCCGGGCGAGTACGCAGTGGTGGAACTTCTGGGAAAAGACGGCATGAATCTGTACGTGTGGGACTTCGGCGTTAACCCGGCAGCCGGACCCAATGCCAGCGCCTGGAAACCGGATGCGTCGGCCGCGAACCCACCCCCGGACGCGCCCCAAGAAGTGCAAAGGCGTCCGCACTAGAAGTTGACGGCCTACTCCCTTCCAGCCTCCTCTTGAATTCGCTCCCAGGCACGACGCACGTGGCGCGCTGTGGTGTTCGTCTGCCCCACGCAGAACCGGAGGGTCATTCGCTCATTGAGCCGGGTGTGAGTAAGGTACAGGTCGCCGCTGCGATTCAGCCGGTCCATCAGACTCTGATTCACCTGGTCTCCACCTTTGTGCCGGAAGCACACCAGGTTCAGAGGAACGGGCGCGGCCAGCTCGAAGCGATCGTCATTCTTGACCCACGCCGCAAACTCTTGTGCCAGGGCCACATGCTGGCGGATGTGATGCCGGAGTCCCTCCACTCCGTAGTGGCGGATGACGAACCACAGCTTGAGCGAGCGAAAGCGGCGCCCCAGGGGAATCTGCCAGTCGCGGTAGTCGATGACGGCGCCGGTTTCGGTGGCCCGGTTCCGGAGATATTCCGGCAGGACGCTCAGGGTCTGGATCAGCGCCTTTCGGTCGGCCACATAGAAACAGTCGCAGTCGAAGTTGGTGAACATCCACTTATGCGGGTTGAAGCAGTAGCTGTCCGCGAACTCGAGCCCGCTGTGAATGTGCCGGAACTCCGGACACAGCGCTGCCGTTCCCGACATAGCGGCGTCCACGTGCAGCCACAGCCCCTGCTGGCGGCAGAGCCGCCCGATTTCCGCCACCGGATCGATGGCGTTGGAAGAGGTCGTTCCCACGGTCGCGCACACGAAGCAGGGAACCAGTCCGGCACGCTGGTCCTGCTCCAGCCGCTGCGCCAGAGCTTCCGGCTTGAGGGCGAATTCCTCATTCACCTGGATAAGGCGCAGGTTGTCCCGCCCGATCCCCGCGATCTGCACGGCCTTCTCCAGGGAAGAATGCGCCTGCGACGAAGTGTAAGCCACGAGTCTCCCGTCGCAACCACGGCGATTGCTGGCGAAGTTCGTAGCTCGCTCGCGGGCGGCGAGCAGAGCGCATAACGTCGCACTCGAAGCCGTGTCCTGGATGACGCCCCCGCCCGTGCTATCGGAACGAAATTTTTGGGGCAGATCGAGCAGGCGCGCCACCCAGTCGAGCACGTGGGTTTCGAGTTCCGTGCAGGCAGGACTGGTTGCCCACAACATGCCCTGGACTCCCAGCCCGGAAGCGAGCAGGTCGCCGAGAATAGCCGGTCCGGACGCGTTTGAAGGAAAGTACGCGTAGAAATTAGGAGACTGCCAATGGGTCACTCCCGGCAGGATCAGGCGATCGAGGTCGGCGAGCAGAGCGGAGAACCGCTCACCGTTTTCGGGAGGATCGACAGGCAGTGTGGCCCGAATCTGTCCCGGTTCCGCCCGGGACAGCACGGGAAACGACTCGATCCGCGAATAGTAATCGGCGATCCAGTCCACCACGGCATGACCGTGGCGGCGGAACTCGTCGGGCGTCATATGAAAGGACTTTTCCTCAGCCACGGATCCTCCGTTTTCGACCTTAGAAAACCGCGCCCCGTCGCCTCAGCGCTGCAGCTCCACGACTTCCTGGTTTACCGCGGAAACATCATAGATACAGCTCAAATCAGCATGCCCGGCCAGGGTTTCGCGCTCCTTTCCCCCCACCAGAATTTTCACCCGGTCGATACCGGGCAGGTTGGCGGACAGAGTTTGCACCAGGGAAGCGACGGTCAACTCTTCCACCAGGATGCCGGAGCGGTGCCCGTCGGCAAAGGCGTCATTGGTGTCAATCACCGCCAGTCCCGGATCCACCAGATACACGCTGCGAATCTCTGCCCCACCCGCCAGGGGGTGGGATGACGTCTTCTCCCCGTATAGCGCCAGGAGCGCGCGCAGCAATTCCTGTGCCCGCTCCTGCCTGCCGGCTGGCAGGGGGACGCGGGCCGCCTCTGCCCGCAGCAGGCCGGGATCGTCATAGGCCACGTAAAGCGTAACCTCCTCGGTCGGCCCCAGTATGGGCGCGGCGACGGGATGCAGGTAGGCTGCGGTTGCGAGCTCCCTCTGTTCAACCCGGCCCCGCATTCTCCAGACGTAGACGCTCATAGCAAGGACCGCCGCCAGCATGACCGTCGCCCCGATAAGCAAATGGCGGGGGATCATCGCAGGGCGCCCAGCTTCTCTTTTACCGCTTCCAGCGCGGCGGTGACCGCCTCGGCGACCAGTTGCTGATAGGCCGGCGAATTCAGATCCGCTACATTCGCTGATGGGGGCGCGATCTCGATGGCGACCGCTGCCGCGGTAACGTTATTCAAAGGACGCAAGGGCGCGGCGAGTGAACGAACCGCTACTTGCCTGGTCGCAAGTTCCACTGCCAGGCTGGACTCGGCGGCCTGGCTGGCAACGCGAAATCCCCCTTGTGCCATTTCCCAGTCCAGAAAGAGACCCCGGTTTTCCCCGCCCGCCGGAAGCAATGCCGTGTAGAGCCGCACGCCGCTGCCTTGGGAGCTGGCGTGCAGGCAGACATAGACCGCCGGCCGGGCGGCGTTGGTGCGGGTGGCTCTTTGATCGAGGGTAAGCGTCACATCGCCCTCGCGCAGCAGCAAGGCGGGAAGGTTGTGAGCCTGCATTTCCTGTCCCAGGCGGCGCGCGAAGGCCAGGGTCACGTCCTTTTCCGCCAACTGATCGCTCAACGCGGCGCCGCGTTCCTCGCCGCCATGGCTGGCGTCGACTACGGCAAAGTACGATGCCCGCGGCGAGGGCTGCGCTGACGACGCTTCCGGCGGCGCCACAACCGGAGGAGCCGCAGGCGCCGCCGGCGCCTGATTTTGTGCCTGCATTGCCGGGTTGGAGGCCTGCGGCGCCGGCGTAATCGTGATCGTGCGTCCATCATTGCTGAAACTGGCAAAGAGCGGCACGGGACCGCTCACCGTGATCTCGGCCGCGCCATTGTTCTCCTGAAACGTGGCCGACGGGATCGCCGTACTGTCAAACGTGAGGGTCTGGGACCCAGGCGGCACGACCGGCTCATGAGTGAACACCATTCGCAGCCGGCCCGGCTCGGTCGCGATCATCGGGTTCACGGGAGAAGTGAAGTTCATCACCAGGGCAATAGGAGTTGCCCTGCTGATCTGGGCGGTGAAGTGCACGGCCACGTTGCCGATGAAAAGGCGGCGGGAATTCTCATGGAGGTTTACGGGTGTGCCCAGGAAACGGGACACCAGCAGCGGCAGGGACGCCAAAGGCGCCAGGCCGCGCTCGCCCTGCAGCAGAAAGCTCGCAGGCAGATCGAAGGTTTGGCCTCCCGCTCGTGCAAGTGTCCTGCCATCAGAGAACTCCGCTTCCAGGTTTTTGTAGCGCAGCTTCCACTGGTGTCCGTCCGCTCGCGCCGATGTCGGTCCCAACGGCGCCAGCAGTTCCTGCAGGTCTACATAGTCCACGCCACCACGTTCAACCACGGTGACCGTGTAGTTCGCGGCCTCCGAATACACCGAAAGGCGCTTGCCCTCCGCAGATCCAGAAACGGCAGAAACTAACAGTGCCAGACAGAAGCCAACGCCGCCGAGGATTCCCCAGGCTACCTGCCGGCGGGACATCCCTTCGCTACTCCAGTGCATAGATGGTCAAACCGGTCAGCAACTTAGGATAGAAATCGGTGGATTTTTGCGGCAAGACCTCTCCCGCAAGCGCGATGTCGCGCACCTGCGCCATACGTGCCGGATTCATCAGGAAAGCCACATTGGCGTTTCTGTTTCGGGCTTCGGCCATGGCTTCACCCATCTCGCGTATGTAGCCAACGTTCTTCTGTTCCCGAACGGCTTCCTCGGAGATGCCCAACACGCTCTCCAGCAGGCACTTATGGAGCTGCACAACGTCTAAGGCTTGCTGGCGGAGCGACCATCCGGCAAACAGATGGGGTGAAACGGACTTGGGTCGGTCCAGGAGGAACACGCGGTCCGCTGTCACCGCCAAAAAGCAGGTACCGATCCGTCCCGCTTCCCGCAGGATCACCGCCGCCCGCGATGCATCCACAGCGGAATCGACCTCCTCGACGCTGAAATAAGCGCTGGCGCCTTCGCGGAATCGCTCCGCTGAAAAAGATGGCAAGCCATGAACCACGCGGTGCGTGGGCAGAATCGCCAGTCCGGGGCTGTCCATATTGACCAGGGTCATCATCACCAACTCATACGGAGGCAGCGACCCTGCGGCGGACCGGTCCGATGGGTTGTCCGGAGTCTGGTCCAGGTCGGCCCTTGAGGGCGTCTTTCCCCCGGCCGCCCTTTGCTCATTGCGATAATTCAGGGCTGTTTCGTAACGGTGATGGCCGTCGGCAATCACCAGTTTCTTTGCGCGCATTCGGCTTTGAACCATTTGAATGACGCCGGGGTCTGGGATTCTCCACACCTGGTGCAAGACGCCGTATTCGTCCAGAATCTCCAGATCGGGACTGTCGCCCGGGTTCATCAGGCCCTCAATTTCGCCCGCCGGATCGCTGTACAGCATGAACAACTGTCCAAAATGGGCCCGCGTCGCCCGCAGCAACTCCAGGCGGTCGGCCTTGGGCTTCGCCAGCGTCTGCTCGTGGCGGAACACCACTCCCTCGGAATAATCCTCGATCTTGCCCAGGGCAATGATTCCCCGGCGCTGCATTTCGACCTTGGCCCCGGGGACCATAAAGCGCTGCCCGTAGAGGTAGATAGCGGGCTGGGGATCCTGGAGAAAGATGCCCTGGCGCCGCCAGTCCCGGAAAAAGTTGGCCGCACGGGTGTACGTGGAATCGCCGGGATGGTCGCTGGCTTGCTTCTTACCCAGAATCACCCGCACCAGGTTATAAGGGCTGGCCGCATAGTAATGTTCCTGCATCTCAGGGGTGATTTTGTCGTAGGGCTGGGTCACCACTTGCGGCAGCGCAACCCGCGCGGGGTCATAGCGAAGCGCACGGAAGGGTTCAATGTGAGCCATGAGCTGTGGTTGAACCTGAAATTGTACAGGACGCGCCACAGGCCGTGGGAGCGGCGACAGGCCAGATCTGCCCACAAGATTTCACGTCTAGGCAAATTTTTTCACCTGGAAAAACGTGACGATGCTGTGACAACTGCGTTGGCATGCTGTGCTAGTATGGCGCCTAACGAGGTAGCTATGGCCCGCCATCATGGGCGCGGGTCATCCCGCCCATCAAGCCAAGTCGCCATGCACCCAGCGGCCCTCGCCCGCAGCGCCAGCCTGTTCGCAGCGCCTCGCGTATCCATCTCCTGGGTTTCCATCCTCGGGTTCGTATGGCTGGTCGCCGTGTTCGCCAGTGCGCCTGGCTCGTGGGCGCAAACTTCGGTGCCGCTGGACGACGTCCACATCAACCCACGCGTCCAGCCTGCACCGCCCGCCGAAAAGCAGATTATGGATCCATCCTTGAGAACCCACACCAAGCCTCTCAAGGTGGATGTGGACCTGGTTCTGGTGCCGGTCACCATCACCGATCCCATGAATCGCCTGGTCACCGGGCTCGACAAGGAAAATTTTGCCCTCTACGAAAATAAGGACCCGCAGGACATCCGGCATTTCTCCAGCGAGGATGCCCCGGTCTCCCTGGGCGTGATTTTCGACATGAGCGGCAGCATGAACAGCAAGATCGAGCGCGCTCGCGAAGCGGTCATTGAGTTTTTCAAGACCGCCAACCCGCAAGACGAATTCTTCATGATCACCTTTGCCGATAAGCCGGAAGAGATTTCCGACTTCACCCAGTCGATCGAAGACATTCAGGGCAAGCTGGTCTACACCGTGCCCAAGGGACGCACCGCCCTTCTCGATGCTATCTACCTCGGGGTCAGCAAGATGCGGCAGGGAAAATGCCCCAAAAAGGCCTTGGCAGATCTTTCCGGATGTGGGCAAAACACCCACCCCCACCACGAAGGAAGTCCACAATCGTCCTAAAAAAAAGCACAACAAACA
>CAYOZX010000075.1:0-1159 GCA_964408515.1 uncultured Acidobacteriaceae bacterium
TCTATTACCGGGTCGCTGGAATGGTTCCGCCCGAGTCGCGCCCGAAGAAGTAAGCCAGAGCCAGAACAGGGCAGAAATCTGTCAAGAGGCCAAATTTGCGGATTTGACGGCAAATGGCTGATTCAATTGGGGAAATAAAGACCGCCAACCTGTCTCATTTGCCCCCTTCAAGTTGGTATTCTAGAGATATAGGGTAAATTTCCCGGTGCCGCCCGCCCTTCTCCTGCATCCCAAGCCTGGAGGTTTCTATGTACGTCGTCACCGGAGGTACAGGAAATACCGGACGGGCGGTCGCCAAGGCCCTGCTGGCAAAGGGACACAAGGTCCGCGCCGTGGGACGCACCGCCGACCGTTTGCAGCCATTGGTGCAGGCCGGGGCCGAGGCGTTTGTCGCCGAGCTGACCGACAAGCAGGCCCTGGCACGGGCCTTCAGCGGCGCCAGCGCGGTGTACGTCATGATCCCACCCAGCCTGGCATCCGATGATCCGCGCGGGTTTCAGGACCGGGTGAGCGAGGCGACCGCCGACGCGCTGGAAAAAGCGAAAGTGGCGTTTGCAGTCAGTCTGAGCAGCCTGGGCGCAGACAAGGCGGACGGGGCGGGGCCGGTTTCGGGACTGTACTACTTCGAGCAGCAGCTCAACCAAGTCAAGGGCTTGAACGTTCTCCACCTCCGGCCCGCATATTTCATGCAGAACACGCTGGCCCAGGTGGCAGTCATCAAGGCCTGCGGGTTCTGCGCCGGCACAATCCGTGCTGGGGTGCGGCTCCCCATGATTGATGCCGGCGACATCGGCCCGGTAGCAGCGGAGGAGCTTCTGACGCTCGCCTTCAAGGGACAGCAAACACGCGAGCTGCATGGACAACGCGACCTGACCTACGCCGAGGTGGCGACGATCATCGGCAAAGCGATCGCCAAACCGGAGATGGTGTACAGGCAGCTGCCGGACGATCAAGTGCGCCAGGGCATGGTGCAGGCAGGACTGTCGCCGGCCATGGCCGACTCGTTGCTGGAACTGCATGCCGCCCTCAACTCAGGCCACGTGCGGGCGCTGGAGTCGCGCTCACCTCGAAGTACAACGCCGACGTCTTACGAAATGTTCACGGCGCAGGAGTTCGTGCCTGCATACGAGGGGAAACCCCGAGCAGCTTGAGCGGCATC
>CAYOZX010000075.1:1259-13325 GCA_964408515.1 uncultured Acidobacteriaceae bacterium
CGCAGGAGTTCGTGCCTGCATACGAGGGGAAACCCCGAGCAGCTTGAGCGGCATCAAGTGTCTCGAATAATTTCAGAGTAAGCCACAATCTCCTACGGCGTGAGACTGGGCGGACAGGAGTGTCCGCCCCACACATGAATACTCTGCCGTCCGGATTAGCTTAAACCCAGTTCCCTTGCCAGGGCCTGCCACTTGCTGTCCACCAGGGCCTTCGTCTTTTCGTCCATGAGGATTTCGTCGGGCCAGGGACGGGCGAAGCCTTCACTCGCCCACTTGCGGGTGGCGTCGATGCCCATCTTTGACCCATAGTTGGGCAGGCGCGCGGCGTGGTCCAAAGAGTCCACCGGGCCGAGCGTGAACTGGATGTCACGCTCGGGATCAATGTGGTTCAGCACCTTGAGCGTGATTTCGCCGAGGTCCTGCACGTTAACGTCTTCGTCCACGACGATGACGCACTTGGTGAACATGGCCTGGCCCAACGACCAGATGGCGTTCATCACCTTGCGCGCCTGGCCGGGATAAGACTTGCGGATGGAGACGATCATCAGGTTGTGGAAGATGCCTTCGACAGGCAGGTTGATGTCGACCAGCTCGGGAATGGTGAGCTTCATCAAAGGGAGAAAAATACGCTCGACCGCCTTGCCCATCCAGGCGTCTTCCATCGGCGGCTTGCCCACGATGGTGGTGGCGTAGATCGGGTTCCTGCGGTGCGTGATGCAGGAGACATGGAAGACCGGATACAAGTCTTCCAGTGAGTAGAAGCCGGTGTGGTCGCCGAAAGGGCCTTCGCTTCGGAGTTCGTCAAGATGCACGTGGCCCTCGAGAACGATCTCTGACGTGGCCGGAACCTCAAGGTCAACCGTCTCGCATTTCACCAGTTCCACCGGTTTCTGGCGCAGGAAACCGGCGATCAGGTACTCCTCGACGTCAGGCGGGGCGGGGACAATGGCGGCGAAGGTGAGGGCTGGGTCTGTGCCGATGGCGACCGCGACTTCCAGCTTGCCGCCGGGGCGCTCCCCTTCCGAGAGCACGGACCCTCCGGAAGTGCGGGCCATGATATCGACGGACGCTTTCCTGCTGTTCCCAACAGCGGGGGAAGGTGTGGCAGCCAATTCCTTCTGTGCGGCGCGGCGCAGGGCTTCGCGGTAGTGCTCTGCGCCGATTTTCTGGCGCTGCCAGTGCATGCCGGTCGTGCGCTGGTCGTAGACCTGCATGCGATACATGCCGACGTTCCGCTTGCCGGTCTTAGGATCACGGGTGACGACGCAGGGCAGGGTGATGAAGCGCCCGGCGTCTTTCGGCCAGCACTGCAGGATGGGAAAATCGAGAAGCGAAAAATTGTCGCGCTTGATGACTTCCTTGCAGGGTCCGGCGGAGACAGCTTTGGGGAAGAACTTCCCCATCTCCGCGAGCATAGGGAGCATTTTTACTTTGTCGAGAAAACCCTGGGGAGACTTCACGTCCATGAAAGCACGAATGCGTTCGGCCACTTCGTCGAGCGAGCCGACCTCGAGGGCGAGGTTCATGCGGCGGGCGGAGCCGAACTGATTGATGAGCAACTGGGAGTCGGGATGGCCCTTGAGGTTGCGAAAGAGGAGAGCGGACCCTCCGGCGCCTGGATTTGCGCCCTCCCCAAGATCGGGGTAGTGGGCACTCCGGCCGGACTTGCTCACCCGGTCGGTGATTTCGGCGACTTCGAGGATGGGATCGACCTGGGTGGAAATGGTCCGGAGTTCACCTGCGCGTTCAAGGGCCGCGATCCAGTCGCGCAAATCGTCGTAGGCCAAAGAGTTCTCCTTGGAATTCGGAAGACAGTTCGCAGTTATCGAGTCCCGGCTGCCAGTTCCCGCGAATTATATAATCCCGCAGCATGAATGACTTTCCCCGATTTGATTTGCGGGCCCAGACGGCGCTGGTGACGGGTGCAGCGCGCGGCCTGGGGCGGGCCATTGCCCTCGCCCTGGCGCATGCCGGTGCGGATGTGGCGCTGGGGTTGCGCGACGTGAACACGGCCGCTGATCTCGCGAGCGAAATTGCCGCCATGGGCCGCAAGGTGTTCCGCTTGCAGATGGACATGGCAAGCATGAAGCAAATCTCCAGCGCGATCGAGAAAGCGGTCTCGCGCCTCGGACGGCTGGACATCCTGGTCAACAATGCTGGCGTCGCCCCGGAGAATCCGGCCGAAGATGTGCGCGAGGAGGATTTCGACCTGACTCTGGCCATCAATCTGAAAGGCACGTTCTTTGCCAGCCAGGCGGCGGGGCGGGTGATGATACAGCAGAAGTACGGACGGATCATCAACATGGGCTCGCAGGCGGGCTTCGCTGCGTTGCCTACCGAGTCGGTCTATTGCATGACCAAGGCCGGCATTTCCCATCTGACGAAGTGCCTGGCGGTGGAGTGGGGCAGGTACAACATCACGGTCAACGCGGTGGCGCCGACGTTCATTCACACGCCGGGAACCGCGGACTATCTGGCTGACCCGAAGAATCGGGCGGAGGTGCTGGAGCGGATCGCGGCGCTGCACCGGATCGGCGATCCCATGGATGTAGCGGGCGCCGTAGTCTTCCTGGCTTCTCCCGCCGCTTCCCTCATCACGGGGGAAACCATCCTGATCGATGGCGGGTGGACGGCCCGCTAATCCGGGGAAAGGAAACCGACTGTTATGGCCCAGGATTCTGGCGCCGGCGCCAGTGTGCCGGGAGCGGCGCGGCTGGCGCCTCCGCATGGATTGGAGCAGATTGTAGCGACGTTTGGAGACATCTACGAATACATCGGGCCAACGGGCAGCCTCGATCCCCGGTGGCGCAATGATTTTCTGGCGGTGATCGCTCTTCCCTTCCCCTTGTCGCTTTCATGGGATCGCCAGCAGAGAGTCAGTCGCATGACCTGCCACAAACTCATGGCGAACATCTTCGCGGAGGTTATGGACAGGATCCAAACTCTGGGATTGCAGTCCAGGATTACCAGCTTCGGTGGCTGTTTTGCCTTCCGGACGCAGCGATCGGGAAGGAAGCTTTCGACCCACAGCTGGGGGATTGCCATCGATTTGAACCCGGAGAGCAACGCTCAAGGGTCTGCCGCTGATATGGACAGTGCGCTGGTCGAGATCTTCCGCGATACCGGTTTCGAATGGGGAGGAGACTGGCGGAGCCGGGCGCGCGACCCCATGCACTTTCAATATTGTACTGGCTACTGATTTTTAGGACTCGACCAGATTGGTGGAGGGCGATACACTCTCTCGCTGATTCCATCCTGGAGGAAGCGCGGCCATGGGTGTGGGGCATGCGGCAGTGGCGCTGGGCGCGGTCAGGGCGGCTCCACGTGTAAACGTGGGATGGCTGGTATTCGCGGCGGTGCTGGCCGACTTCCTGCTGGGAGTTTTTGCCTATTTCGGGCTGGAGCGGGCCCACGTGCCTGCGGATTACGCATCCCGCCACTACCTGACGTTTACGTTTCCCTACTCTCACGGGCTGGCGCCGCTGTTGCTGTGGGGAGCGCTAGCCGGGCTTGTCATCTCGCGGTTTCAGGGCGCAGACCGGAAACGAGCCTTTTTCGTAATCGCCGCTCTGGTGGTATCCCATTTTCTGCTCGACGGACTGGTGCATGTGGCCGGGCTGCCGCTGGCGGGAGAGGGTTCCCCGAAGCTGGGACTGGGATTGTGGCGGAACATGCCACTGGAGTTGGCGCTGGAGACGGTGATGGCTTTGGCTGCCACGGCGATCTACTGGCGCGCCGCGGGCGCGTCGGCGGTGAGCCGCTGGGGTGTAGCGATATTTATGGGGCTGCTGACGGCGCTCACCTGGACCCAGCTGTGGGAAGTAAAGCCGCCCACCCCGAGGGAACTAATTCCTACCTGGATCATCGTGCCGCTGGTCCTGGCGGCGATTCCCTACGCGCTCGATCGCAGACGGGTGGCCGCCGTTTGCTAACCCAGGGCAAATGGGCGGCATCCAAGTTTTCAGCCCCTTCATATATGCGCCGACGCGGGTGGAGGCCTGATTGAAAAAGCGAGTCGTGATCACAGGCATGGGCGTGGTGAGTCCCAATGGCGTAGGCAACTCTGCGTTCTCAGAGGCGATCCTCGAGGGGAGGAGCGGAGTGCGCCGCATCACGCGCTTCGATGCTTCCGACATTCCGGTGCAGATTGCCGGCGAGGTCAGAGACTTCGATGAGCTCGCGTGGGTGGAGAAGCGCGAGCGCAAGCATGTGTCGCGGGTATTGCCGCTGGCTCTGGCCGCGGCAACCGAGGCCCTGCAGGACGCGGGCATCGACGCCGCCTCCCTGTCGCTGGCGGAGCGGCGCCGGTTTGGAGTGATCCTGGGCTCCGGGGGAGGGTCGCAGGAATTCACGGAAGAGCAATACCGGCTGTTCTTTCATCAGCAATACAAGCAGATGAGCCTGTTCTGCGTACCCACGGGAGTGATGGGCACATTTTCGAGCGAAATCAGCGTGCTTTTCGGGCTGCGCGGCTGGAGCCACGTAGTGACTACGGGA
This sequence comes from uncultured Acidobacteriaceae bacterium, assembly GCA_964408515.1. Classification (GTDB taxonomy): domain Bacteria; phylum Acidobacteriota; class Terriglobia; order Terriglobales; family Acidobacteriaceae; genus CAYOZX01. Next base: position 5,757 of record CAYOZX010000075.1, read on the forward strand.
TGCACGTCCTCGACCGACGCCTTCGCCTACTCGATGCGGCAACTTCAGTCGGGCCGCCTGGACATGGTTTTGAGCGGCGGTGCGGACGCGCCCATCGCGCTGGGGATTGTGAAGGGATTCATCCTGATGAAGATTCTTACCGGCTCCTGGAACCATGCGCCGGAGCGGGCGTCCCGGCCTTTTTCCGTGGATCGCGACGGCTTCGTGCTGGCCGAAGGGGCCTGGATGTTTGTGCTCGAGGAGTACGAGCATGCGCGGGCGCGCGGGGCAAGAATGCTGGCCGAAGTGACCGGCTATGGTTCCACCTGCGAGGCTTTTCATCGCGTGCGCCTGCAGGAGTGCGGAGAGGAGCCGGCGCGGGCCATCGGCCTGGCAATGAAAGAGGCGGGGATTGCGGCGGTCAACGTCGATTACGTAAATCTGCACGGGACGTCCACGCAACTCAACGATCGCATCGAAACCCGGGCGCTGAAGCTGGCGCTGGGCGAGCAGGCGCAGCGGGTACCCATGTCGGCACTGAAGTCCCAGATCGGCCATCCGCAGGGGGCCTGTGGAGCGGCGGGCGTGGCGGCCACGATTGTTGCCATGCGGCAGGGGCAGATTCCGCCTACTCTGAACCTGGAAACGCGCGATCCGGATTGCGACCTGGACTACGTCCCGGATACGGGACGAAGGAAGGCCATCGAACACGCGGTGTGCAATTGTATCGCCTTCGGATCGAAGAACTCGGCCCTGGTGCTGACCAACTGCGCGTAATGGCGATGGGTTCTTACCACCGAGGACACGAAGAACACGGAGCGAGGGTCAACCACAGAGGACACGAAGGACACGGAGCGAGAGTCAACCGCAGAGGACACGGAGCAAGGGTCAACCACAAAGGACACGAAGGACACGGGGCGAGGATCAACCACAGAGGACACGGAGAACACGGGGCGAGGGTCAACCACAGAGGACACGGAGCACGCAGGGGACGCGAACCGCGCTCAGGACCCCAGCAGGTGCAGCACCGTTCCTTCGACCTTCGAGGACACGGAGGACACGGAGGACGCAGAGACGCGAACCGCGCTCAGGACCCCAGCAGGTGCAGCACCGTTCCTTCGACCTTGGGCCAGGCGGTTGAGCGGGGATCGATGAGGTCGAAGTGGCCTGCAGTGGAGACTTCCAGATAATGCACGTTTTCGCCACGGCGACGCTTCTGCTCGGTGTAGTTGCGGCTGAGAAAGGGCGGGACGGTGTCGTCGGAGGCGCCGTGGATCAGCCACTGCACGGCCGAGATCTTGAGCTGCATGGGATCGGCTTCGCGATAGCGTGCGGCAGCGGTTGCCGGTTCACCTCCGAGGAAAGCCACTACTGCGTCGTCGCTCAGGTGCAGATCCCATGCCTGCTGCAGGTCCACGACGCCGGCCAGGGATACGACATGCTTGAGGGAAGGTTCATGAGCGGCGAGACATAAGGCCAACTGTGCGCCGGCTGAGTGACCTGCGACCAGCACCCGGTTGGGATCAACGGGGTAGCGCTGGGCTATCTGCGGAATGTAGCGGTAGGCACTGCGCACGTCGTCAAAGGTGCCCGGCCAGCCGCCCCCGGGGTTACCCACCCGCCGGTATTCGACGTTCCATGTTGCCAAGCGCCGGCCGGTGAGCGCGGCGCAGAGGCTTCCGGCATGCTTCAGATCGTACTTGGCGCGCCAGTAGCCACCGTGAATATTCATGAGTAGGGGAAGAGGGCCAGCGGTCTTGGGGAGGCGCAACTCGCCGAACTGGTTGGGGTCAGAGCCGTAGGCAAGACGCGCGTCAGCGGGCGGCGGCGCAAGAGCGGGGATATCGCTGAAGGCCATGGCAGATGCTGGGGGAAGTGGGGGGAAAAAGAAAGCAAGGCGCACTTCCCCTCCCGGCTTTCAGTTCCCCGGGTCTCAGCTCTTCAGCTTGAGCCGGGATTTATTTTCCTCCAGGAATTCGCGGAGCTTGTCGGCGGCGTCGAGCAGGCGGATCCATTGCTCGTAATAGAGGGTCACGGGAAAGCGTCCCAGACCATAGACACTCACCCCGCCTTTTTCCCCGACGCGGAATTCCAGGCTTCCCGAACGGCGCTGGCCCTGCGTTTTTTCCAACTCCGCCAAACGAGCCTTCAGTTCCTCATAAGTAGGTTCCGGCATGAAGTTACCTCGCGAAAACGATGTGCTTACATGGTAGCGGGCCGCAACCGAGTACGTCGAGCGGCTATCGTAGAATGCCGAGGATGAAGTTTCCAGCGGATTTCCTGTGGGGCGTGTCGACGGCCGCGCACCAGGTGGAAGGCGGTAACGTTAATCAGTGGTCGGAGTGGGAAGGCGCGGGGCGGATCAAATCGCGCGACCGCTGCGGCAAGGCGTGTGACTGGTGGCAGAATGCGGAGCGCGACTTCGATATTGCGCGCGATCTGGGCGTGAAGGCGCTGCGACTTTCGCTGGAGTGGAGCCGGATCGAACCCGAGGCTGGACGCTTCGACCAGCAGGCGCTGCAGCGCTACCGGCAGATGCTGCAGGGCCTGCACCAACGCGGCATTGAACCGGTCGTTTGCCTGCATCACTTCACCAATCCATGCTGGTTCGAGCGGCGGGGAGCCTTCCTCTGCTCCGACGCGCCGCGGCTCTTCGAGCGCTTCGCGCGCGAGGTGGCGAGAGCCATCGGAGGCCTCAGCCGAATCTGGGTCACATTCAACGAGCCGAACGTTTATGCAGCCTGCGGCTATGTGCTGGGAGAGTTTCCACCGGGAAGGAGAGCACAGTTTGGAAATGCTCTACGGGTCAATAGCATCCAGGCACATGCTCATGTATTGGCTTACCATGCGATTCGCGACGAGGTCCGGGACGCGCAGGTGGGCTGGGCGCAGCACTATGTGGTTTTCGAGCCCGGCGGCCGCCTTCTGGACAGGTGGCTGGCGCGGGTGCTTGACGGCCTGTTCAATGACGCCTTCTTCGACCTGATCGAGCATGGGCGCATGCCATTTCCGCTGAGCTCCTTCAACGGCGCTGATCCGGGCGCGAAGGGATGCTGCGATTTCGTGGGTCTGAACGTCTACAGCCGGTTTCACGTAGCTTTCAGCCTGCGGCACGCCAGCACCTTTTTCGCTAACCTGTACGTTCCCGAACACGTGCCGCAAGGTGACCCAGGCGTGGACAAGCCCTATGGCGAGGCCTATCCGCAGGCCATCACGCGGGCGGTGAAGCGGGCGGCGCGTCTGGGCAAGCCCATCTACGTCATGGAAAACGGTGTCCCGGACGCGGAAGACACCATACGTCCCTGGCTGATCGTGAACGTGTTGCGGGAGCTGCACGGGCTGATTGAACACCAATACGATGTTCGCGGCTACCTGCACTGGACGCTTACCGATAACTTCGAGTGGAACGAGGGCTGGAAGCTGCGCTTCGGGCTGGTGGCTCTTGATCCGGAGACGCAACAGCGCACCCTGCGCCCCAGCGCCCGGCTGTTCCGCGAAATCATTCGGAACAACGGGCTGGCGGCGCCTCTGTCCGAGCTGTATCCGGCGGCCGCCGACGGCGGGTAACGTTACCGATTCGGGGACTGAAATTCACGGAAAATTAACCGCATTTTGATCTTCACTTAAGCGCGGGCTGAGAGCCTGAGAACGTCCGATCCACGGGCTGGGAGGCTCGCCGTGTGCAACCTTACCATAGTGTTCCATGATGCCGGCGGCGGGCACCGCAATGCCGCCTGCGCGCTGCGGTCTATTGTCGAAGAAGAGCAGCGTCCCTGGAATGTACGGCTGCTGAACATCCAGGAGTTGCTCGAGCCGGTTGATATCGTGCACCGGACGACGGGACTGCGCCTGCAGGACGGATACAACCTGCTGCTGCGCAAGGGCTGGACGCGAATCACGCCGCAACTGCTGGTGCTTCTGCGTTACACGATTCGCCTGCATCATGGCGCCATCGTGCGCCGGCTGAGGAGTTTCTGGGCAGCTCATCCGGCCGACCTGGTGTTGTCGGTGATTCCACATTTCAACCGCTGCCTGGCGGAAAGCATCCGGAAAGAAATACCGGGCACGGCCTTTGTGACCCTGCTGACCGACCTGGCCGACTATCCGCCAAATTTCTGGATCACGCGGGAGTCGGAGTACATCGTCTGCGGGAGCGCGCGGGCGCGGGAGCAGGCGCTGGCCATGGGGCATCCGGAAGCGCGTGTGTACCAGATGTCCGGCATGGTGCTGAAGCCATCGCTGTACCACCAGCCAGCGGTGGACCGGGCCCGGGAGAGAGTGAAGCTGGGTCTGCGGCCGGATTTGCCCACCGGCCTGGTGATGTTTGGAGGGCACGGCTCAACCGCGATGCTGGACATTGCCAAGCGGGTGGAGCGAAGCAGGCATGGGGCGCAGTGGATTTTTCTCTGCGGCCACAATATGGAGCTGGCGGCGAAGATACGAAGCCTGGAAAGCAAGAGGCCGATGCGGGTTGAGGGATTTACCACGGACGTAGGCTATTTCATGACCCTGGCGGATTTCTTCGTGGGCAAGGCGGGCCCGGGGAGCATCAGCGAGGCCTTGCACTTTGGCCTGCCGGTGGTGGTGGAGCGGAATGCGCGCACCATGCCGCAGGAGCGCTACAACGCGCAATGGCTCCGGGAGAAGAGGCTGGGAATTGTGGTCGGGGACTTCGGCCAGATCGAGCTGGCCCTGGAGCAACTCCTGGACGAATCGATGTTCCGCCAGTTGCGTGCGAACGTGAGCCGGTACCGCAACGACGCGGTGTTTGAAGTGCCTTTAATTCTGGACCGGGTGATAGCGAGCAAGGTGATGGAGTCCCGTGTGGCGCCACCGACCCTGACGCCACTCGACTCGCTGGCGAACGCAGCATGGGCCGGGCTGACTTAACCTTCAGAAGGGTTGGAGCGGGAGACGGGGATCGAACCCGCGACATCCAGCTTGGGAAGCTGGCGTTCTACCGCTGAACTACTCCCGCTCAAAGTTTGCCGATACCGGAGATCCCTCGCCGCGCTCGGGATTTCGCCAGCGGGCTCCCGGCTTCCCTTCGCCTCGCTCAGGTCCAGCCTCACGCCCCGCTAAACGGCTCAAGCTGGCGTTCTACCGCTGAACTACTCCCGCTCAAAGTTTGCCGATACCGGAGATCCCTCGCCGCGCTCGGGATTTCGCCAGCGGGCTCCCGGCTTCCCTTCGCCTCGCTCAGGTCCAGCCTCACGCCCCGCTAAACGGCTCAAGCTGGCGTTCTACCGCTGAACTACTCCCGCTCGACGGCTCAAGTCTAGCATTGCGGGTTGATGCATACAATCTGACCCTCGCCTGCAGCTCAGGGCAAATCTGTAACCGCAAAGGACGCGAAAAAAATCCTTTCACTGCCTGGCGTCCCAGATCAGCAGCCGCCTTCGCACCCGTATCAATGCGCCTCGCGCTGCTGGCGGATTTGCTCCAGGCGCTTCTTCAGATACTCCTGATACTCCTGTTTCAGCCTGGGATCGCTGGGCGAACCGTAAATCTCGCTGGATTTGTATTTCTTCTCGTCGAATTTCTTCTTGGTCCATTCGTCGTGGATGTGGGTTTCGTCGGCGCGGTCGAGAACCTCTTTCACCAGCTGGGGCGGGACGAAATATACGCCTTCGCGGTCACCGACCACCAGGTCGCCGGGCATGACGGTCACGCCTCCAATACGCACCGGAACGTTGATGCCGGTGAGCATGACGTTGCCGATGGGGGTGGGATCGGTCGAGCGGAAGTAGGCGGGCATATCGATCTGGCCGATGCCGTCAAGGTCGCGAATGCTGCCGTCCACCACCAGGCCGCCGCTACTGGTGGCCCGCATGACGTAGTAGAACAGGTTGTCGCCGACAATGGTTCCGTCCACCTTCTTGCCGAACAGGTCCACGACCAGAACGTCACCGGGCTGAAGCATGTCGATGGCGGACTGATTGCTGAGATGGGTGATGCCGTGGGCCCGGGCGCGGGCTTTCAAAACCTCTTCGACATCGGCGCGGACGGGCATGAACTGGACGGTGAAGGCGCGTCCCACCATGGTCTTGCCAGGGTGCAGAACCTGGAAACCATCGGCAAACTGATTGGGAAACTTCCTGTCTTCCATGACCGACCACACCTCTTCGGCGGACAACTCGCGGGCCCGCTCCAGCATGGCGTCGGGCACTTTGGGCCGGCCATCGGGCAGGCGGTCAAAAGGGTTTTGCGGTGTGAACTCGATCAGATCCTGCCGGGAGAAGGTCGCGAGCTGAGCGTGCGCGTCCGGGGGCGGGGATAGCAGCATCGCGGACAGGGCGAGGACCAGCAGGAAGGGAGACGAAGCCGCGGCAACAATCCGGTTCATTTTGCGATCATCCAAGTGAGGAATGCAGGCTTCACGGCAAAGCGCAGGGAGAAAGCAGCCGAGCCGAGGCGCTTAGAAAATCCGTCGCTCATGCCGCCATTCCTGAACTCTTGCGGAATCCTAGGCGTTTTCTCAAATCAGGGAAGGTTTGTCAAACCGGCGCAAGCGGAGCGCCCGAAAAGTCGTTGAATTCATCCTGATGGGGCATTAGTCTGCTTGCGGCTCTGCGCATTCCAGGGGCCCAATTCCGGTTCGGGCAGGAGGAGAGATGTCGAAATCCGCATTCTGGCGGTTTCGTTGGATTCGGTTTTGCACGCCGGTTGTGATTGTATTTTTCGGCCTGCTGGGCATGATTTCGATACTGCAAGTCCCGCGCGCCTACTCCGCCCCGGCGGACGACGAGGCAGCCCGTCTCGATGGCTTCCGCCACGTGGAGGTAGCGTCGGTTTCGGACGCAATCGAGAAACTTCTTGGCCAGCGGCTTTACATGTCGCACCGGATGCGTCCCATCTTTTCCTCGAGATTTGCGGGCGTGGCCCTGACCGTGCAGTTGAAGAAGGAGGAGAACCACGATCCCAATGCCCTGCAGGGCATGTTGGCGGCCATCGACAGCGGCGGTCCGAATTCCGTGTATGTGATGGTGGTGGAAGACGGCGCGAATATTGCCGGTATGGGCGGACTGATGGGAACTGCCATGGCGGCACGAAATTTCTCCGGCGCTGTGATCGATGGGGGTGTTCGCGATACTGCCTACCTGCAGAAGATCGGCTTTCCGGTTTTCGCGCTGGGCACGGTGCCTTCCACCTCGGTGGGTCACTACCGATTTGCCGGGGCCAACGTTCCCGTGGTGTGCGATGGAGTGCCGGTCAGCCCGGGAGATTTCGTTGTCGCCGATCCCGACGGCGTGGTGGTGGTGCCGCGCGCCAAGGCTGCGGAGGTGCTGGCTCTGGCGCAAAGCATGGATTTCCAGGAGCACTCGATGTACGCCTATATCGAGAAACTGAAGTCCATCGAGGAAGCAGTGAAAAAGTTTGGACGATTGTGACGTGTTGGTGATCGAGGAAAGCCCGAGGTGCGTCGGCTAAGCGGTTTTCGGACGTGCAAAGCGTAGAGGATCGACAGCATGGACCTGCAGGACGTCACCAACCGACGCCGCTGGACAATCGTCGGACTGCTCTTCACCGCTTCGCTGATCAACTATCTTGACCGCGCGGCGATTTCCTTCGCCTTGCCTCTGATTTCGG
>CAYOZX010000076.1:0-13309 GCA_964408515.1 uncultured Acidobacteriaceae bacterium
AATGGCGCCGAAACATGTAAGAGCGCCCCGCTTACTGTAACGGTGCAATAACGTAATCTCGTTCTCGCCCGAGAATAATAGTCTGGTAACGAACCTCGCACGGACAACGTCTGTTGAAGCCGAGCGTTAGAAGATATTTCATAGAACGAAATAGAATAAACAAATAATTATGGCCACGATCGGACTATTGTTTGGGATGGAAGAAACCTTCCCACCGGCACTTTGCGATAAGATCAACGCACTTGGTGAAAAGGATAAGGTAGCGGCTGAATTCTGTGCGATCAACATTTGGAACAGTGATGAGCCAAAGCACTATGACGTTGTGCTTGATCGTATCTCACAAGATGTGCCATTCTATCGTGCGGTATTAAAAAATATGATGCTCGCCGGTACGAAGGTGGTGAATAATCCATTTTGGATGAATGCCGACGAAAAATTCTTCTCATACTCTATTTGTGCAAAGGCCGGCATTCATGTCCCCAAGACTACTCTTGTCCCGAGCAAGAATATGCCGCCCGATACCTCGGAAAAATCCTTCCGCAATTTATATTTTCCGCTTTCCTGGGACGCGCTCTTTGACCACATTGGTTTCCCGGCATATTTTAAGCCGCACGCCGGCGGCGGTTGGAAGAGCGTGTACAAAGTGACGAGCCCCGAAGAGTTCTTCACAGCCTACGATGAGACCGATACATTAGTAATGACACTCCAAGAGTCGATCGAGTTTGAAGAATATTATCGCTGCTACTGCCTTGGGAAAAAATACGTACACATTATGCCGTACGAGCCGCGCAACCCTCATCACCTACGCTACGCTGCAAACTTCAAACCCTCTAAAAAGCTGCAAGAAGAAATGGAAGCAGCGTGCATAACGATCTGCGAAACACTTGGTTATGATTTCAATACGATCGAATTCGCAGTAAAAGACAGTATTCCGTATGCGATCGACTTTACAAATCCGGCTCCCGATGCAGAACGAACTTCGATTGGAGAAGAAAATTTCAACTGGATCCTCGAGCATTCCGCAAAATTCTTGATCGAGGAAGCAAAGAAATCGGCAAAGAAGAAAAAAACTTCGGCTAAAAGTCCACTGACGTGGCAGGATATGATGGTGTAGTGAAATTCTATTCTTCAATACTGCCCTATTTGTCTTCGTAAATTCGGAGAAATCACCAGACGATTATGCCACAAGCTCCGGCGCTGACGATTGGAATCGAAGAGGAATTTCAGCTTATAGACCCTGTAACACGGGACTTGAAGTCGCATATCCTCCAAATTCTCGAAGGAAATAAAACAGTTCTTGCCGAGCGTGTAAAACCGGAAATTCATCAGTCGGTAGCGGAAGTCGGTACGGATGTTTGTAAGACGGTTGATGACGCCGCTCGTGAAGTAAAATCGCTCCGGCGTTTCTTGAAAGAACTTGCCGACGGGACGGGGCTTCGTATCGCTGCTGCCGGAACACATCCGTTTGCCGATTGGCGGATGCAGGAAATCTACCCCGACGAACGTTACAAGAACATCGTCGAAGACATGCAACTGGTGGCACGGGCCAATCTGATTTTCGGCCTGCACGTGCACATTGGCGTGGAAGACCGCGAGACCGCCATTCAGCTGATGAACCACGCCCGCTACTTTCTGCCGCATATTCTGGCGCTTTCCACCAATTCTCCCTTCTGGCTGGGAATGAACACCGGCCTGAAGTCCTACCGCTGCAAGGTATTCGACAAGTTTCCCCGCACCAACATTCCCGACTATTTCCCCAGCTGGGGGGAATACGATAACTTCGTCAAGCTGCTGATCAAGACCAACTGCATCGACAACGCCAAGAAGATCTGGTGGGACATCCGTCCTCATCCTTTCTTCAACACGCTGGAGTTCCGGGTGTGCGACATTCCCATGCGGGTGGATGAAACCATCGCGCTGGCGGCCTTGATCCAGGCTACGGTGGCCAAGCTCTACAAGCTCTACCGGGCGAACCAGGGTTTCCGCCTGTACCGCCGCGCTCTGATCATGGAAAACAAGTGGCGCGCCTCGCGTTATGGCCTGGACGGCAAGTTGATTGATTTCGGCAAGCAGACAGAAGTGCCGGCCCGCGACTTGGTGCACGAATACCTTGAATTCATCGACGATGTGGTCGATGAACTGGGCAGCCGTGAGGAGCTGAACTATATCCACCAGATTCTGGAGATGGGCGCCGGGGCAGACCGCCAGCTCAGGGTGTTCCGCGAGACCGGGGATCTGAAGAGCGTGGTGGACTACATCATTGACGAGACCGCAGTCGGCCTGGGTGTGACAGAAGACCAGACTCCTGTTAGAAAAGTAGGGTGATGAACCGCCCGGCACGCGAGTCGCTGCGCCAGCTCAGCAAGTTCCCCTTCGATCCTGAACTCAGCCCCGGCGCGCGCAACGCCGTCCAAGTGTGTCTCCGGATTCAGCCCCACGAGAAGGTCGCCCTCATCACCGATGAGGCTACCCAGGAAATCGCAGCCAGTCTGGCCCATGAACTGGAGAGCCTGGGCAGCCCCTACCGCGCCTGGGTTCTGGAGGATCTCGCGCCGCGGCCTTTGACCGGCTTGCCGCGCGAGATCGCCGACGATCTTGAAACCAGCCAGGTCAGCATCTTTGCCGTGCAGGCGCAGGCGAACGAATTACGCTCCCGGATGCAAATGACCGATGTAGTCAACCGCCGCCGCATCCGCCACGCCCACATGGTCAACATCAACCGCCAGATCATGCTGGAAGGGATGCGGGCGGACTTCCTGAAAGTCGACCGCATCAGCACGCGGGTGGTGGAGGCCCTGCGGCGGGCGCGTCGGGTGCGGGCGAAAACCGCCGCCGGAACCGACCTGATTGCGGACCTGAACCCGGACTATCGCTGGCTCAAGACCAGCGGCATCATCAGTCCGGACAAGTGGGGGAACCTGCCCGGCGGCGAGGTGTTCACCACTCCCGGCGAAGTGAATGGGACGTTTGTGATCGATGGAGTGGTGGGCGACTGGCTGTGCGCCAAATTCGGCAGCCTGCGGGAGCACCCGCTCACCATCCGGGTGAAGGACAGCCGGCTGAGCGAAGCCCACTCCTCCAACCGCGAGTTGGAACAGGATTTCTGGCGTTACACCCACACCGATGAGAACAGCGATCGCGTGGGCGAGTTCGCCATCGGCACCAACATCGAGCTCAAGGACGTGATCGGCCAAATCCTGCAGGACGAAAAGTATCCCGGCGTGCATATCGCCTTTGGCAATCCCTACGGCGCGCACACCGGGGCGGAGTGGTACTCTTCCACCCACATCGACGTGGTAGGCAGGAATTTTGATATCTGGGTGGACAGCGAACAGATCATGCGTAACGGACATTTCCTGCTGGAAGCGTGAGTCAGCCTCCGCCAGAACGTTATGATTTCCGCGCTGCGAGACCAATTCAACGCCAGGTTCACTCCGGAAAAGTATCGGCGCCTGCTTGAAGTCCTGGCGGAGCGTTGCGGAACGCCGGTCAAGTTTCGCGTCTGTGAGACCCCATGCTTCCTGCCCCAGGCGCTGCTGGAGCAGATGTGCCAATACGGCAAGGAGCTGATTCAGCAGCTCAACAGCATCGAATACCGCAAACTCTCCACCGAAGCCATTCCCGACGAATTCCGCGTGCCGCACGAACCCCCGAAGCCCATTTTTGTGCAGGTGGACTTCGGCGTGGTGCGGGACCGGGAGGGCAGACTGCAGCCCAAGCTGGTGGAGCTGCAGGGTTTCCCCTCCCTCTATGCCTACCAGCCCATGCTCTGCCAGACCTATGGAGAAATTTTTGACCTGGACGTCAACCTGAAGTATCTCCTTGGCGGGCTGGACTGGGAAGGCTACAAAAAGCTGCTGCGCCGCGCCATCGTGGGCAACCACGACCCCCAGCACGTGATCCTGATGGAAATTGATCCCCTGCACCAGAAGACTCTTCCCGACTTCCTGCTGACGGAAAAGCTGCTGGGGATCAAGACCGTGTCCATGACCGACGTCAAGAAGGTGGGCAAATTCCTGTTCTACGAAAGTCAGGGCAAACGCATTCCCATTGCGCGCATCTACAACCGTGCCATCGTGGACGAGATGGTGCGCCGGGATCTGAAGACTGCTTTTCGGCTGACCGATGAAATTGAAGTGGAATGGGCCGGGCACCCCAACTGGTTCTTCCGGATGAGCAAGTTCTCCCTGCCCCATCTACGTCACGAGTGTGTTCCCCGAAGCTGGTTCCTGGACCGCGTTGAACGGGCGCCGGCTGATGTGGAAAACTACGTGCTAAAACCCCTGTTTTCTTTCGCCGGGCTCGGGGTCGTCATCAATCTTAAGCCGGAGGACCTGGCGGCGATTCCAAAGGCCGACCGTTGCCAGTACATTCTCCAGGAGCGGATGCCGTTCGAACCGGTGGTGCCGACCCCCTTTGGCGGGAACAAAGCCGAAGTGCGAATCATGTACATCTGGCTGGAAGAGCTGTTGCCGGTGCTGACCATCATTCGCATGGGACGGGGCCTGATGATGGGGGTAGACCACAACCGCAACATGGAATGGGTGGGATCTTCGGCGGGTTTCTATGCCTAGTTGACCGGAGGCAACGCCCGGCCTAACATTACCGCCTTAGGGCGGAGTTCGCCATGAGCAGCGAGACGTCAGGCCAACCTTCGACGAGTTCGGGGCTGATCGGCCAGACGGTGTCCCACTACAAAATCCTGGGAAAACTGGGCGGCGGCGGTATGGGTATCGTCTACGAGGCGCAGGACATGCGTCTCGGCCGCCACGTGGCGATCAAGTTCCTTCCCGACAATCTGACCGGCGATAACAAGGCCATGGAGCGTTTCGAGCGCGAGGCTCGGGCGGCTTCCCTGCTGAACCACCCTTCCATCTGTACCATTCACGAAGTCGAAGATCATGCCGGCCATCCTTTTATCGTGATGGAGAAGCTGGAGGGCGAGAGCCTGAAGCAGCGTATCCGGGGCAAGCCCATGGAACTGGATGACATGTTGGACGTTGCCATCCACGTGGCGGACGCGCTTTCAGCCTCGCACGCCAAGGGAATTATTCATCGCGACATCAAGCCCGCCAACATCTTTTTGACCCATGGCGGACAGACCAAGGTGCTGGACTTCGGCTTGGCCAAACTCCTGCGCGATGAGCGCCTGGCCACCAGCGAGGACACTCCAATCGAGGACTCGCTGACCGCGGTCGGCGTAATCCCGGGAACCGCGGTCTACATGTCTCCGGAGCAGGCCCGCAGTGAGGAACTCGATGCCCGCACGGACCTGTTTTCGTTCGGCGTGGTGCTTTACGAGATGGCGACGGGCAAGAAACCATTCACCGGCAACAATGTCGTCACAACCCTCGACGCCGTCCTGCACCAGAAGCCTCCCTCCCCAGTGACGCTGAATCCCGCCTTGGCTCCGGAGATGGCCGGCATCATCGGCAAAGCGATGGAGAAAGACCGCAGCAAGCGTTATGCCAGCGCTGCGGATATGAAAACCGACCTGTTGCATCTCAAGAAGGAGACGGAATCCGGGCTGACGCGCACGGGCGGGCGCGAGATGTCTCGTTTGCACGCCGCGAGTAAGACCTTTCAGCCGTCGAGCAAATCGCAAAGTTACGTTCTGCTGGGCGTGATCGCCTTGCTGCTGACATTGGTGGCGGCGATGGGAACCTGGTGGCTAAAGCATCGTGCGGGGAAGGCTGCGGGCGCGGCCAATACGATCGCGGTGCTGCCGCTCCAGAACCTGAACGGCGATTTCAGTGTGGACTATCTCCGCTTCGCGCTGGCTGACGAAATCGCCAAGGTCCTCACCTACTCCCGCACGCTGGATGTTCGCCCCTCGACGGTCACGCGAAAATATGTGAACGCTGATCTGGATCCCAACAAGGTAGGGTTTGAGCTGCACGTGGCGACGCTTCTGACCGGGCATTTCATCAAGCAGGGGAACCGGCTCATGGTCACCCTGGAGGCGATCGACACCGCTACGGAGAAACTCCTGTGGCAAACCAATCTCAGCGGCAACGTTCAGGATCTGATCTCGGTGCAAGACCAGCTCGCCAAGGAGGTGCGCCAGGGTTTGTTGCCGGTGCTGGGCGCGGCCGGCGGCTTCCTGGAGACCAGCACACGCCCCAGCAACCAGGCGGCTTACGACCTTTACTTGCGCAGCGTGGCTGCGTCTCACGATCCCGAGCCCAACCGGGAAGCCATCAAGTCGCTGGAGAGCGCGGTAGAAATCGATCCCAACTATGCTCCAGCCTGGAGCGAGATCGGGCAGCGCTACTATTATGACGCCACCTACTCGATGGGTGGGGAGCAGATGTTCCAGAACTCGAATGCTGCGCTGGAACGTGCCCTGAAGCTTGATCCCAACCTGATTGCGGGAGCCACACAGCTGGTTGTGAATCGGGTAGACCGAGGCGAACTCACAAAAGCCTACGAGAGCGCCGCAGAACTGGTCAAGCGCCGCCCGGAAAGCGCCCAGGCACACTTTGCGCTGGGCTATGTGCAACGCTATGCCGGCATGCTCGAGGAAGCCACCCGGCAATGCGAGACGGCGCTGACCCTGGCGGCGGGAAACTACCAGTTCCGCTCCTGCGCCTGGGCCTTTATGGAGCTGGGGCGCTTTGACCGGGCGCAGGAGTTCATCCAGCTGGATGCGGGCTCGGAGTGGGCAAACTACATCGCCCCGTCTTTGCTTCTGCGCGAGGGCAAGATCGCGGAAGCACGGGAAGCGGTGAAGAAGGTGTCGAACAGCCCGCACTATCATCGCGACCTCCTGGAAGCGGTCGTGGGGCTACGGCCTCCCTCCGAACTGGACCGCCTGGCCAATGAAGCTCTGGCCAACGGGCCTACGGACCCCGATCCCGAACTCTCTTACTATCGGGGCGCGCTGTTCGCCTACGCAGGCAGAAAGGACGCCGGGTTCAAAATGCTGAAGACCGCAATCGAGCAGAACTATTGTTCCTACTCGAATTTGCTTTCCGACCCGCTCCTGCGCGGCCTGCACAGCGACCGCCAATTCGACGAGTTGTTGACCGCGGCCCACAATTGCCAGCAATCTGTCCCCGGTGGTGGCAAGCCGTAGAGCGTCCAACTCAGGTAGGATTGTGGTTTGGACCGGCGGCTAACGCTCCTCTTCCCGCGGAGTCCAACTGCAACAGACGATCAGGAAAAATCTTGTCTCCCATCTGCGAAAGTCACCATCCCATATTTGTGAAAAGGACCGCATCCCCGAATCGCGGCGCCTGCCGTGATTTCTCCCGTTCCCGGAACTGTCTGGCGGGTATCATTCCTCCTCTCGCTCTCACCCTTGCATTCGCCCTGGGGTTGCCGATTCTGCAACTTTCGGCACAGGCCCCATCCGGCCAAGTCAGTGCGGTTGATCCCCTTCCCCAGGACACGGGAACGCTCGGACTAAAGCAGATGGTGCTTCGCGCGCAGAACACGGCGCGCCTGATGCAGACCACGGCCCACCCGGATGACGAGGATGGAGGCATGCTGACGCTGGAGTCTCGCGGCCGGGGTGTCACCGCTCTTCTGATGAGCCTTACTCACGGCGAAGGGGGGCAGAACAAGGTGGGCAGCAATTTGTTCGACGCGCTGGGAGTGCTTCGCACTCTCGAACTCACGGCTTCCGACCGCTACTACGGTGTGGAGCAGCGCTTCAGCCGAGCCGCCGACTTCGGGTACTCGAAAACCCCGGAGGAGACTTTTGAGAAGTGGGGCGGCCATGATGTCGCGCTCGCTGACCTGGTACGTGTAATCCGCACCTTCCGGCCTGACGTGCTGATCGCACGCTTTTCCGGCACCGGCCGCGACGGACACGGGCATCATCAGGCCTCGGCCATGCTGACCCAAGAAGCCTTCCGAGCAGCGGCCGACGCTGCCCGCTTTCCCGAACAAATCAAGGAGGATCTGCTGCCCTGGCAGGCGAAGAAGCTCTATGTGGGCAACGTTTGCGGTTTCGGTGCCATGACCTGCCCCGCAGAAAACTACACGGTCAGGCTGAACACGGGGAGCGTGAATCCGGCTTTGGGGATGTCCTACGTCCAGTTCGCTCTGGAGGGATTGCGGCACCAGCTTTCGCAGGGGGCGGGAGGGTGGTCGGTTGAACCCGGCGATCGCTTTACGCACTACAAGCTGATCGACTCCGTGCTGCCCTCCGCCACCGACAAAGATGGACACGAAAAGGATTTCTTTGACGGCATCGACACGACTTTGCCCGGACTTGCTTCGCGGCTGGGGGAGCAGGCGGAGAAAGCCGCGTTTCTCAAGCCCGCGCTGGAGGAGGTCTCCGGTGCGCTCAAGGAAGCGAGCGCTGCGGCGGGAAGGGACCCAGGTACGGCGGCGCCTCCCCTGAGCCGCGGGTTGCAATTGATCAATCGGCTGCTGGAGCGAATCCGGGGCCTGCAAGCGACTGGCGCCGCCGGGCACGACCTGCAGGAGCGTCTCACCGAGAAGAAAGAGCAAATTCAGATTGCGCTGGGGTTGGCGCTGAATGTATCGCTGGTGGCAACGACGGCGTCATCCCAGCTGCCGGATGGTCATTCCGAGCAGGCCGTCTCGCTGCCTGCGATCTCGCCTGGTCAGAGCTTCGCGGTGAGAGTCAGGTTCCACAATGGAGGGCGGTCTCCAGTGAAGGTGCGAGATATCACCGTAGAAGGAATCCCTTCGCGCGGCCTGATCGAGGACAAAGAGAGCGGCATGGTTGAGCCGGGACATGACTACGAGAACACGCTTCGCCTGGATTTGCCCCGGCATTTCCCTTATACCCGACCTGCGCTCCACCGTGATGACCCGGAGCGGGACAGCGTCTACGCCATGGACGATCCCCGCTTTGCGACGTGGCCCTTCCCTCCGTTTCCCCTCCGCGTCACGGCGGGCTATGAGGTTCCCGGGGAGAAAGCAGATTCCGGCGACAGTCGCGCGCGGGCGCCGCGCATTTCGGCTCCTGTGCTTGCCCCGTATTTCGATGAACGGGGAACCGAGCGCAGAGCGCCCCTGGCCGTAGTGCCGGCGTTTTCCGTCATGTTGGAACCAGCCATCCAGAGTGTTCGGACGGAGGGCGATGGGAGCTGCAACGTGCGCGTGGGTGTGAGCTACAACCTTTCTGGCCCCGTGGACGGCAAGCTGCGCCTGCGGCTCCCCCCCGACTGGCACTCGGAGCCAGCTGCGCAAGCGGTGAGCTTCCAGCGGCGCGGCGAGCGCCAGGAATTCCAGTTTAAGGTGTTTCCGGCTAGCCGGAAAGAGGGATATGCCAAAATTCGCGCCCTGCTGTCCTCGGGGGGCGCCGAATTCACAGAAGGATACAGCCTGGTCACGCGCGAAGACCTCGGCACCTTTTACTACTATCAGCCGGCGGTGCAGACGGTGAGCATTGTGGATGTGAAGGTCCCGAAGGATCTCAAGGTCGCCTACATCCCGGGCGCCGGCGACGACATACCGACGGTGCTGCAGCAACTGGGCATTGACCTCACTTCGCTGCCGGCCGAAAGGCTGGCGGATGAAGACCTCAGCCGGTATGGAACTGTTGTGCTGGGAATTCGTGCTTATGACACCCAGAAGGATGTGGTCGCAAACAACAAGAAGCTGCTGAACTATGTTTCTGCCGGCGGGACCTTGATGGTGCAATACAACGCGAGCGCCGGCGACTTTAACGACGGTCACTTCACCCCCTTTCCGGCGAAATTGAGCCGGGGGCGAGTGTCCGTGGAGGATGCCCCGGTGGAGATTCTTGCAGCGGACGATCGCGTGTTTCACTATCCCAACCAGATCACTCCGCGCGATTTCGATGGCTGGGTCCAGGAACGCGGACTCTATTTCATGGACCCGTGGGATGCCAGCTTTAAGCCTCTGCTTTCCTCCCACGATCCCGGCGAACCGCCGCTCAAAGGCGGGTTGCTCATGGCGCGCTATGGCAAGGGCACATACATCTACGCCGGCTACGCTTTCTTCCGCCAGCTTCCGGCCGGCGTGGCGGGGGCTATCCGGCTTTATGTGAATCTGCTGGCAGCCGGACACTGACCAGGCGGCCGTGGGCCGGACTTGGGTGTCTTCGCCCAGCGCCGGGCAGATGTTTGACGTGATCCGCGTGGCTGTGCCTGCTGCTTTCGGCTTGACGCGATGACTTCTGCCGACAACAAGACGTCCACGGCCACCGGCGAAGCGCCAGGACGAAACGCCGCCGGACCGCCCAGCCTCATCCGCGGAGTTGGACTGGGCAGCGCCACCGCGCTCAACATGATTGACATGATCGGCGTGGGGCCGTTCATTACCATTCCGCTGATCGTCAGCGCCATGGGCGGTCCGCAGGCTATGCTGGGCTGGGTCTTGGGCGCAATTTTCGCTATCTGCGACGGGCTGGTCTGGGCGGAATTGGGCGCAGCCCTGCCGGGCTCGGGAGGCTCCTACAAATATCTGCGCGAGATTTACGGCTCGCGCCGCCTGGGCCGGTTAATTTCGTTCCTCTTTATCTGGCAGCTCTCCTTCAGCGCCCCCTTGTCGGTAGCCTCGGGCGCCATTGGGCTGGCCGGCTACGCCTCGTACTTCTGGCCGCGCCTGGAGCATCAGTGGGGCGAACACATCTGGGAATGGCAAATCCCGTTGCTGGGTACGCTGCAACTGCGCTGGCTGGTTTCAGGGGCTACATTCGTGGCGATCGGCATCGTGATTCTGGCTGTAGTGTTGCTCTACCGCAAGATCACCAGTATCGGCTGGATGTCAAAGTTGCTGCTGGGGGGCGTGCTGCTCACCATGGGATGGATCATTGTCGCCGGGTTCGGCCACTTCGACACCGCCCGCGCCTTCAGTTTTCCGCCGGGAGCGTTCACCCTCTCCAAGAGCTTCTTTCTCGGCCTGGGTTCCGCCATGCTCATCGCCACCTACGACTACTGGGGTTACTACAATGTCTGCTTTTTGGGCGATGAGGTACAGGAACCGGGCAGGACCATCCCACGCGCGCTGCTGCTATCCATTCTCCTGGTGGGCGGTCTATACCTCTTGATGAACGTCAGTATCCTGGGAGTGGTGCCCTGGCAGGAAATCACACAAGCGGGAGAATCCAACCGCGGCCTGTACGTAGTCTCCGTGTTTATGCAGCGGATCTACGGAGCCTGGGCGGCAAATGTGGTCACCGCCCTGGTCATGTGGACCGCATTCGCGTCGGTCTTCTCCTTGCTGCTGGGTTACTCTCGCGTGCCTTACGCGGCCGCGCTCGATGGGAACTACTTCCAGGCCTTTGCCCGGGTACATCCTGAACACCGATTTCCCTATGTTTCCCTCCTCGCCCTGGGTGGTGTCGCAGTGTTGTTCTGTTTCTTTGCCCTGGCGGACGTCATCGCCGCGCTGGTGGTGATTCGCATTACTTTGCAATTTCTTGTGCAAGCGATCGGGGTGATCGTGCTGCGCCTGCGGCGGCCGGATTTGCCGCGCCCATTTCGCATGTGGCTGTTCCCCCTGCCGGCTTTGCTGGCTGCGACCGGATTTGTTTTCGTGCTGGTCTCGCGCACCAACTCGCTGAAGCAGTTGCGTTATGCGGTGGTGATCCTGATCACTGGCGCCGCCCTGTATCTGCTGCGGGCGTGGCGAAATGAGGAGTGGCCATTGGGCAAGCTGCCCGACTCGGCGGAGGATGCGAACCCTCGCTGATCATGGCAGAAGCGATCAAAACGTCGTTGTCCGAAAACCTGACCCAGCCGCCGGTGGCTTCCGCGTGGGCGCCTCTGGGCGAGCCACTTTTCCGTTCGCTGTGGATTGCAGCGATAATTTCCTACACCGGAACCTGGATGCAGAACGTGGGCGCTGGCTGGCTGATGACCCAGCTCACCATGTCTCCTCTGATGGTCAGCCTTGTGACCGCGGCCACCACACTTCCTGTCTTCCTGGTCATCCTGCCCGCCGGCGCCCTGGCCGACATGGTGGACCGGCGGCGCTTCCTGCTCCTGACCCAGAGCTGGATGGTGCTGGCTGCAGGCGTCCTGGGCCTGCTTACCCTGTACCAGCACATCACTCCCTGGAGCCTACTGCTGCTTACTTTCATCCTGGGATTGGGATCGGTGATGAACGATCCCGCGTGGCAGGCCATGACGCCGGAAGTGGTCAGCCCGGAGAACCACGCGCCGGCGGTGGCTCTGAATTCTGTGGGCTTCAACGTGGCCCGTGCGGTTGGCCCGGCCCTGGGTGGCGCGGTGATTTCGGCGGCCGGTTCCGGCGCTGCCTTCCTGCTCAATGCAGCCTCGTTTTTCGGAGTGATCTTCTTTCTCTATCGCTGGAAGCGGCCTCACGTGGAACACATCGAGAGCGGACGGGTGCGCGACGCTCTCCTGACCGGGCTGCGCTATGTCCGGCGGGCGCCCCTCGTGCGTTCCATCCTCATTCGCACCGGAGCTTTCAGCCTGGCAGCCAGTTCCCTGCCTGCGCTCCTCCCGCTGTTGGCGCGGCCGCACGGCGCCACCGGATACGGCCTGCTCTGGGCCTTCTTCGGTCTCGGAGCCTTGGGGGGAGCGGCAGTGCTCCCCCGCCTGCGCACTCGACTTTCAGTGGATGGCGTCGTGGCATTCGAGATTCTGCTCTTTGCCGCGATGATCTTCCTCGCTGGCCACGCGCAGAGCTTCTTCTGGCTGAGCGTGGTGCTGTTTGCCAGCGGCACCGCCTGGATCGGAATCCTGGCATGCTTGAACGTCGCAGCTCAGACCATGTGCCCGTCTTTCCTGCGTGCTCGTGCCCTTTCCATGTATCTGCTGGTCCTTCAAGGGGGCATGGCGCTCGGCAGCACGGTTTGGGGAGCCGTGGCAACGCGCGCTGGGGTACCGACCGCCTTGTTGTGTTCCGCCGCGGCTCTCGTCGCCGGTCTGGTGACGGTGCGTCGCCACCGGCTTACGGCGCAGGAGTTGGAAATGGCTCCTGCGGTCGTGAGAGACTGACGCACTGCAGTAAGCAACAGGTCAGGAAACCAAATCTTTTCAGGAGAACATTCATGAGGATCACCGTTGCGTTGCGCAGATTGGCTTTGCCCACGTTGCTTTGCGGTCTTGCCCTGGCGCAGGCAGCCAAACCAGCCGAGCCCCGCAGCATCCGTCAGGTGCTGAACGCCCAGATCAGCAGCCTCGAGGACGAATTCGTCTCCGCTGCCGACGCCATGCCCGAAGATAAATACTCCTTCGCCCCCACAGGCGGCGAGTTCAAGGGTGTGCGCACTTTTGCCCAGCAGGTCAAACATGTGGCGGCGGTCAACTACATCGTTGCCGCGGCGATTCTGGGAGAAAAGCCTCCGGTCGACACCGGCGAGGAGAGTGGCCCGGCTTCAATGACTTCCAAG
>CAYOZX010000077.1:0-13295 GCA_964408515.1 uncultured Acidobacteriaceae bacterium
CAAAAGCTAATAGGAATGACATCCCGGCGGGGTTCTGTCAAGGAGAGAGGTGATAGGGACGATCTTTTGTCTTGCGTCTTCAGAGAGCGGACCCGCCGGCACACTTTGCGGCTTCTCCCCGGTTTGGTCCGTTTCAACGCGGCCAGAAAATCATCAGCCCCCAAGGCCGCTAAGAAATCGCAAAGGACGCAGAGAACCCGTTACCTTTGCGGAGGACGACTTCTAAAACGAACCGCTCTGGGCAAACTGGTCTCCGAAGGGGGATGACGGAGGCCGGCCATGGACAGCCAAATAAAGCGGAAGTCTAGGCGTTGGCCTGCTTCTCGGCAAGGTCCCCGATTACCGGGAGCTTGAACATCTGTCCCTGATTGGCCTTGATCAGCAGGATGATCCAGAGGATCAAGCCACCGAGACCCAGCAAAGGCCAGAGCAGCAGAGTGAGCCATCCCAGGACGGGGATCATGCCCACGATGCTGAGGGCGATCCACAGGGCAATCCAGGCGACGCAGAAGAAGATGTTCTGAAAAGCGTGAAAGCGGACAAACCGGTTCCTGTTGTAGGGCTCCATCACCAGGAAAATGATGGCGGGGATGATGGTGATATAGCACAACATCCCGACGACATTGTCCGACATGCCACCGGTTGAGCTCGTCGCCGCGCCCGAAGGCGCAGCGGCACGACTACTGCAGGCGGCGCACATGGTGGTGCCGTCCGCGATTTGCGTTCCACAGCCGCTGCAAAAGGCCATCGCTTTCCCCCTTGGACCCGCTGGTCGATGAACGGTCAGCCGGAGCCTGAGCGTCCGGCGTCTCTGAACCCCGCGAAAGTTAGCAGAATCCTGGCGATAAGGCAAACTGAAATCGAGAAGGCCGGCGCACCACCGGAGGGGCGTTGCAACACCGCCGAAGTGCGCCGGCAGGCAAAAGCCAAACGGCTGCGCAAGGGTTTTCCCAGCCTATACAGAGTCTTCGCAGTCAACAGGATGCAGGAATGGATGGACGGGGCGCCTGTAATCACGGAACTGGATCGACAGTGCCGGCGGGGGTGGCCGAGCGGCAACGCCAGAGGCGGCGCAAGGTCAAAGCGAACCCCTTAGGTAAGCCGTAGCGCCGCACGGCCTGGATCGAGTAGCGGGAACACGTGGGCTGAAAGCGGCATTGAACCAGGCGGGCAATTCTTGGGCTGCCGGCGGCCTGATATCCGCGGACAAGACCAATGTAAGCGCGGCCGCCCAGTTGCCTGTCCGGAGGGCGCAGACCATCAACCACGACCGCTGCGGCGATGAGGCCCAACAGCGCGAGATAGGTGCCCGGATGCGTCAGGCGTTGCCGCAATGCGGACATTTCGCGCTCACCTGCATGCGACGGTTATTGCAATGAGGGCAGGTAATGAGGTTGCCCGGCGGACGGACAAACAGGTAGACGATCAGGCCGATGATACCGGTAAACATGACCAGAATCATCCACAGCACAGGACTGTCCATGCCCCGGTTCTTGGCATCGCGCGCCACCCAGATCAGCAGGGCGATGTTGAGAGCAATGATGCCGACGATGATGAATCCCACGAAACCGAGGCAGCCGCATGCGGCCACAGGATTGGGTTCGTTACGCTGCAGAATGGCGGCGGGGCTCGACAGCGAAGCCACCAGAACGAATGCGCCGACAGGCGACGCGTCTCGCAACATGAGTGCATTCCTCCTGGCTGGCCAGCAGGCGCGGGAGCGCACATGACCCAGATAGCGCGGACAGTAGCAGAAGGATTTCGTGAAAACAATTGTCGAGGCTGGTAACGAGCGCGCCGCGGGAACCGGCTCGAGGATCGGGCTGTCCGTATCGGTACATCGGCCGGCCGGCAAACGCAAGGTTCGCAGGGGGCTCGCAGGGACAAGGGAGCCACACATTGCCGGCGACGCGTCGCATTTGTGTCGCGGCCAGCCTGCCCATAGAATCAGAAATTCGTCATGCACACCTCCGTCACTCCTGCCGTCTACACTTCCCCTCCCCGCCAGCGCCTTCGCAAGGGACGGTGGTTTGGGCTCCTGCTGCTGGCAATCGCGATTCTGTTACTGGGCGGTATCGGTTGGTTGTACTGGGTGGCGCGGTCGGCGCTGCCACAGCTCGACGGCACGGTAAGAGTACGGGGAATCTCGGCGCCGGTGCACGTGCAACGGGATAGTCACGGCGTCCCCACCATCGACGCTGCGGGTATCCTGGATCTGTTCTTCGCTCAGGGGTACGTGACCGCGCAGGACCGTTTGTGGCAGATGGACGTCATGCGGCGGTTTGCCGGCGGAGAGATGTCGGAGATGGTTGGGGACAGCCTGATCCAGCATGACCGCGAGCAAAGGATACTGGGGTTGCGGGTGGCGGCGCGCAAGTCGATCGAGATTTTGCCGCCGGAGATTCGGGCCCACTTCGAGGCTTACGCGCGCGGTGTGAATGCGTACATCGAGACCCACCGCGACCATCTACCGATCGAGTTCCGGATTCTAGGGTACTCCCCGCGTCCGTGGGTTGCGGAAGACTCAACTCTGATCGCGGCCCAGATGGTGAAGGACCTGAACCACTACCCCTACCGGCACGCCCTGGAGCGGGAAAAGATTCAGGCCAAGCTGGGGCCGGAGCTGAGCGCCGACTTGTACGTCAACTCTTCGTGGCGCGACCGGCTGCCCACGGTGGCGCCGCCCACCTTGAAACCGGCGCGCGAGGAGAATGACGAGGACGAGGCGCCGGACAACCCTGGGGTCGACAAGCGAACCCCGCTGCTTACTGAGCTGCGGGCCGGTGAGGCAGGCGAGGAATCCGATCGTCTGGTGGTAGGTTCCAACAACTGGGTCGTGTCAGGAGCGCACACCGTAACGGGCAAACCTCTGCTCTCGAATGATATGCACCTTGGCCACCAGATGCCCAACCTGTGGTATGAAGCGCATCTTCGCAGCGGAAACTTCGATGTGGCGGGTGTCACCCTACCCGGCTTGCCCTACGTGATTGTCGGCCACAATCAGCGTATCGCATGGGGCTTCACGAACATTGGGCCGACGGTCGAAGACGTCTATATCGAGACCTTTAACGAGCGGGGCCAGTATCAGACGCCGGAGGGCTGGAAGACACCGGAGCACCGGCAAGAAATCATTCACGTCAAGGGCAAGCCGGATGTGACCGTGGACGTCACCCTTACGCGTCATGGTCCGGTCATCACCGAACTGATTCCGGGAGAAACACGAAAACTGGCGCTGCGATGGACGCTCTATGAAGGGACGCGCGCCCCGTTCTTCGCGGTTGATGCCGCGCAGAACTGGGGTCAGTTCCAACAGGCCTTTGCCGGGCTGGACGCACCGGGGCAGAACGTGGTTTTTGCGGACGTAGACGGCAATATCGGCTATCACGCGACCGGCAAGGTTCCCATCCGCGCCTCGGGCGACGGCAGCCTGCCCGAAAATGGCAGCGACAATACGCACGAATGGATAGGCTACGTGCCCTATGACAAGCTGCCCAGCGTCTACAACCCCCCTTCCGGGATCATCGCCACGGCCAACAGCCGAATCACGCCAGATGGCTATCCCTACTCGATCAGCACGGGATGGGAGGCGCCATGGCGATCGGCGCGCATCTACCGCATCCTGGAATCGGGCAAGAAGTTCTCCGCCGCGGACATGCTGGCGCTACAGACGGATATTTACTCAGAGTGCGACCGCTACTTCGCTGAACGTTTCGTCTACGCCGTGGACCATGCCCGAAATGCTTCGCTGCGAAGCCGGCAGGCCGCCGATCTCATGCGGGCCTGGGATGGACGGATGTCGGCGGATTCGGCGGCGCCCACGCTGGCCTACCGCGCGCGCGCGGAACTGGTCCGACTGCTGCTCGAGCCGAAGCTGGGTGTCGCGCCCGCGGACGTGCCGGCCGCAAACGGGAGGCTCAGTTGGAAAACCTACTCCTGGGGCATGGCGTCGATCTGGCTGGAAAATGTGGTGCAGCAACAGCCCCGGCGCTGGCTGCCCGACGGGTTTGCGAGCTACAACGAATTGCTTGCGGCGGCGGTGGATGCGGCGGCGAGCGGGCTGGAGGCGCCCTCCAATTTGAGCTCCTGGAAGTGGGGCACGTTCCGTCCGGTAGAGATTCAGCACCCGGTATTGGGGAGGATTCCGTTGATGCAGCGCTGGACAGGACCCGGAATTCAGCCGCAGTCGGGCAGCCCGTACGCGGTGAAGGCGGTCTCCAGGAGCCACGGGCCTTCGGAGCGCATGACCGCCGATCTCGCGGACCTGGATCAGACCACTCTGAATCTGGTTACAGGCGAGGCAGGTAACTTCCTCAGTCCCTACTACATGGATCAATGGAGAGCCTGGTACGAGGGATTCACGTTCAAGCTGGCGTATACCCGACAGGCCGTCGCCGCGGCGAAGCAGCATGAGTTCGTGCTGGAGCCGGAGTAGCGGTCGCGCCGGTCTTGGCTCTTCTCAGTCCACCAGCTTTACATCGATGGCCTGGCCGATGATGTCGACCTGGGTGGCCTGAAGCTTGTCCAGGGTCGTGTCGTAGATGCTGAGGTTGCCATTCTGCGCGACATAGACCACGCTGCGGCGGGTAATGGGCTGAATGCCGGTTACGTCCCCGAGGGCGGGCGGAATCACCACGGCTGACTTTGCGGTGTCGAAAATAGACAGGCATCCACGCACTTCTCCCGGAGTGTTGCCACTGGACGGAACGTTGATGTTCGTACAGGTGTGCGCACCGATGAAGAGTTGACCGCCAGCCCCCATTTCCATGCGGGTGTGATAGCCGTCCGTGATGGTCGCGGTGGTGGTCACGGCCATCGCGGCCAGATCAACGGTGGAAACTTCACCGCAGGTGGTGGCCAGGGTCGGGGTGGTGGCGGCCGCACAGGTGTTGGCTCCCGGCTTGGTGCCGGCGACATACAGCGTGTTGCCGGAGAGCAAGCCAACAGTTCCGGCATCGATGGGAATCGTGGGACCGGGCAGGAGAGTGTTCAAGTCCAGGGCGGTGACGCTGGCCGAGGCCCCACCGCACTCCGGTCCGCAGTTGACGATGTACGCAGTGCTGTCGTCGCTGCTGAAGGCCGCCCACACCGGGTGGTCGAACAGCGAGCTCTGGACATCGTGGCGCGGGTCGGTGCTGGTGCCGATAGAACTGGGGTCGAGGACCGTGACGGTATCCGCACGGTTGCCGAACACCAGCAGGCGGTTGCCGTTGTGGGTCTGAACAAGGTAGCGGGCCCCGGAAACCGGAATCGCGGCCGCGATGGCGCCGTTTCTCAGGTCCAGCGCTTCCACGAGGCCGGGGGACTGACCGGTTACGGTAGCACTCGCGACTGCGGCAAATCCACTAGCGTTATCCGGGGCGACTACGATGCTCTCGCTAAATCCCGGCAGAGTTACGGAAATGGTTGATCCGGAAGTGGTTTGCGCCACGCCCTGGCTGGCATTGTTAATCAGGACGACGGAGTTGCCCGAGCTACTGTAGACGAGCGTAAAACGCTTGTTGGGAAACAAAACCATCAGGCCAGGCTCGGGGCTGGTGGTGACCACGGAAATCAGCGACGTGGTCAATAGATCCTTAAGGGCATCGACCACGTTGAGCACCGGCGCGGTCGTCGTTCCGGCGGGAAACAGCGGATTGGTGACGAAGACACGGAACTTGCTCCCGCTGGGGTTCTGGTTGGTATTAAGCTGTGACGAGGTGTAGGTTCCGCAAGCGACCAGGCCGGCACCGGCACTCACCAGAAGAAGAAGCGGGACCAGGACTCTATTCAACCGGGAACTCCCAACAACCTGAAAGATAGAGGGTTAGATGCAAGAAGCGGATTATAGCAGGTCCTCTTGTGGAGGCTCACGTCGAGCCCTGCCTGGCACTGGTGCAAAAGCAGCATCCATCTTGTATTCTCAAGAAGATGGCTGGTGACTTCCTTGCGCGGCTGAAGCAGGCCCCGATCCTGGGCGACGGGGCGACGGGGACGCTGCTCTATGCCAAGGGCATTTTCATCAATCGCTGCTATGACGAGCTGAATGTCTCGCAGCCGGAGCTGATTCGGGAGCTGCATCACGAATATCTCCAGGCAGGAGCGGAGGTTATTGAAACCAATACATTTGGGGCCAATTCTTTCCGTCTGGCCAGGCACAGCCTGGAAAACCGGGTGCGGGAGATCAACCTCGCAGGAGCCCGGCTGGCGCGGGAGGCGGCCAAGAGCTTCGACGTATGGGTTGCCGGTTCGGTGGGCCCGCTGGGTGTGCGGATCGAGCCTTTGGGCAAGACAGCCTTCGAGGAAGCGCGGGCAGCCTTCCGGGAGCAGATTGCGGCGCTGGTGGAAGGCGGCGTCGATCTGCTCATGCTGGAGACCTTCGGCTACGTGGAGGAACTGCACCAGGCGATTCTGGCCGCCCGCGACGTAAACCCGAAAATTCCGGTAGTGGCCCAGGTGACGATCGACGAGGACGGAAACTGCCTGGACGGATCGACCCCGGAAATCTTCACGCCGCGCATTGAGAGCTGGGGCGCGGATGTTATGGGCTGCAACTGCAGCGTAGGGCCGGTGGCGATGCTGGATGCCATTGAACGCGTGCGCGCGCTCACTTCCCTTCCCCTCTCCACGCAGCCAAACGCAGGCGTGCCACGGTCGGTCGAAGGTCGAAACATCTATTTGTGCTCGCCCGAGTATATGGCCAGCTACGCCCGCAAGTATGTAGCGGCGGGAGTTCGGCTGGTGGGAGGCTGTTGCGGGACGACGCCGGATCACATCCGGGTGATGAAGTCAGCCCTGCGCGTGGGTGAGGCGCGGGCCAAGTCCACTCCCGCGCGGGCTCAGAGCGACACCGCCGTGGCTACCGCTCCTGCCGTACCGCTGGAAAGGCGGTCGCGTGTGGGAGCCAGGATTGCGTCGGGCGAGTTTCTCACCATGGTGGAGATCGTACCCCCGAAAGGGACGGACATTCGCAAGGAGATTGAAGGCGCCCGGTTTTTGAAGTCCGTGGGGGTTGACGCCATCAATATTCCGGACAGTCCGCGGGCCTCGGCTCGCATGAGCAACCAGGCGCTGTCGCTGCTGGTGCAGCAAGCGGTAGGCATTGAAGCCGTCCTGCACTACACCTGCCGGGACCGCAACGTATTGTGTATCCAGTCGGACCTGCTGGGAGCGGCGGCCCTGGGGATTCACAACCTGATCTGCATTACGGGCGATCCGCCGAAGATGGGCAACTATCCCGACGCCACGGCAGTGTTTGACGTTGACGCCATCGGATTAGTAAACATCGTGCACAACCTGAATCGGGGCCTGGATATCGGAGGCAACCCGATCGGGATGGGGACGTCATTCGTGATCAGCATAGGCGCCAATCCTGGAGTGCCCAATATCGACGAGGAGATTCGGCGATTCGAATACAAGGTGGAAGCGGGCGCGGAATGCGCGGTCACACAGCCGGTGTTTGACCTCGGACTGCTGGAGGCCTTCCTGCGCCGCATTGAGCATTGCCGCATCCCCGTGATCGCCGGCATCTGGCCGCTGGTGAGCGTTCGCAATGCCGAGTTCATGAAAAACGAGCTGCGGGTTTCGGTGCCGGACTCGATCCTGGAGCGCATGGCCAAGGCCAAAAGTCCGGAAGCTGCGCGGGAGGAGGGCATCGCGATCGCGCGCGAGATGCTGGTGGCGGTGCGCGGAATGGTGCAGGGGGCACAGATCAGCGCACCTTCGGGACGATATACTTCTGCGGCCGATGTGCTGGAGGCCTTAGGAACTTCCCCGCGGACGACGGCCTGAGATTAGAATCGTCGCAGGAGTCATTCCCTTGGCGAAATTCGAAGAATGCCTGCAGCGCCTGGAGAAGATCGTCCAGGAACTGGAAAAGGGCGACGTATCGCTGGAAAAATCCCTGACCCTGTTTGAGGAAGGCATGCGGCTCTCCGCCGCCTGCCGCCAGGAGCTGGAAGCAGCCGAAGGCAAAGTCGAAATCCTGCTCAAGCAGAACGGGAAGCTGCAGGCAGAACCGTTCGAGCGGGATTCCAGCCGAAAGTAAATCGCAAAATTCATCATCAGCAATGGGCCCACATGATGAGCGCGGACAGGAGCGTCCGCAGCAGACACCTCTCGCTGCACGCGCTTGTTATACTCACCCGCATGCTCAAGGACACTCTGGAGGACGGTCAGGCCCTGACCGACGCGGCCCTGGAGCGGCTGCTGCCGGCGGCGACACAGCCTCCGGTGTCGATCCACAAGGCCATGCGGCACAGTGTTTTTGCCGGCGGCAAGCGCCTGCGGCCGACCTTGTGCCTGGAGGCGGGGCGCATGGTGGCGGGCACCCTCCCCGCCGGCATCGAGGAACTGGGCGCGGCGCTGGAGATGTTACACACGTATTCCCTCATCCATGACGACCTGCCTGCCCTGGATAATGACGATCTGCGGCGAGGCCGGCCTACCTGCCACAAGGTCTTCGGAGAAGCCATCGCGATCCTGGCCGGAGACGCGCTGCAGACGCAGGCCTACGAGGTTCTGGCCCGGCTGAGCTGCCTGGCGGAGGCGCGAGTGCGCATCATTGCCGAAATCGCGCGCGGCACCGGCACGGTGGAGGGCATGATTGGCGGCCAGGTCGCCGACCTCGAAGCCGAGCGCAGCAAACCCGACATCAGGATGCTGGAATATATTCACCGTTCCAAGACGGCGGCGCTGATCGGGGCCAGCGTCTGCAGCGGAGGGCTCTACGCGGGAGCCGACGAGGGGACGGCCGCAACCCTGCGGACCTTCGGGCAATCCATCGGTTTGGCGTTTCAGATTGTCGACGACGTGTTGGACGTGACCCAAACCTCCGAGCAATTGGGCAAGACCGCAGGTAAGGACACCGCGGCGGAGAAAGCCACCTATCCCGCGCTGTTCGGCCTGGATGGGTCCTTAAGGAAGGCGCGGGAACTGGTGGATGGAGCTTTCAGCGCGCTGAACCACTTCGGCGACCGGGCGCGCGTGTTGAAGGAGCTGGCGCACTTTCTGGTCGAGCGCAAGAAGTAGAGCATTCTCCCACCGATGTGCCGGCGGCCGGCCGTGATGCGCAACCCGGAAATGATCCGAAACTGCGGGCTGGCCTGTAAACTTGTACGGCTATGCCGGTCGACATCCTTGCGGTAGCTGCACATTGCGACGACGTTGAACAAACCTGCGGGGGCACGCTGCTGAAGATGGCGCAGCGCGGTTACCGCACGGGAATTCTTGATCTCACGCAGGGCGAAATGGGTACCCGAGGAAGCGCCGAGGACCGCGCGCGCGAAGCGGCCCAGGCGGCGCGAATTCTTTGCGCCAGCTGGAGGCGTGCTCTCGACATTCCCGACGGCCGGGTGGAGAACAGCTGGGAGAACCGGCTGAAGGTAGCCGGTGTGATCCGTGAACAGCGGCCACGCGTGGTAATACTGCCCTATTGGCAGGGACGGCATCCAGACCATTACACCTCGTCCGTGTTGGGATATGAGGCATGCTTTCTAGCGGGGCTGGCGAAGCTGACAATCGGCCCGGAGCCGCGCCCCAGGGAAGGCGATCTTGCAACCATAGACGGACTCCCACCTCATCGGCCCTTCAAAATCCTTTATGCGACGATTTACTACGACGTTCGACCCACGTTCGTCGTCGACATTACGGAACAGTTCGAGGCGCGATTTGAAGCCTTGATGGCATACAAAACCCAATTCAGCGATCAGGAAGCGGGCCAGGACATTTTTCCCGCGCAAGCCGAGATTCGGTCGCGCATCGAAGCCATGGCCCGCTACTACGGCATGCTGGGCGGGGTGACCTATGCAGAGCCTTTTCTGCAAAAGGAAGTCGGACTGGTGGAAGATGTCACGGCGATCCCGGTGAAGTCCATCTAGATCAAGTAGGGAGCGGGTGCTGAGAACGTTCGACCGGGAGTAACCCCTGGCCGCAGTGCCCGGTTCACTACTTTTTGATCGCCACCGCGACGCCGTCGCGAATCGGCAAAATGGTTGTGAACAGGTCGGCGGAGTTGTAGAGCTGCCGGTTGAATTCGAGAATGGCCTTGGTGGACTCTTCGGCTGGGTTTTTCTGCGCAACTTTTCCACTCCACAGCACGTTGTCGGTCACAAACAGACCTCCCTTTCGCAGGCGAGGCACAGCCAGGCGGAAGACGCGGGGATAGCTTTCCTTGTCAACATCGTTGAAGATGACATCGAACTCCTGCTTTTCTTCGGAGAGCAGTTCGAGGGCGTCTCCGGTCTTGATAGTAATCTGCTTGCTCACGCCGGCGCGATCAAAGTAGCGGCGCGCCTGGTCGGCGTTCTTGCGGTCGCTGTCGGTGTAGACGACCCGGCCGCCGTCTCCCACCGCGCGCGCCCACCAGATGGTGGAGTATCCAATCGCGGATCCCAGTTCGAAAATGTCTCTGGCATTGATCATCAGGGCAAGTTGATAAAGAACGCGGCCGACCGCGGGGCCGACGATAGGGACATCGCGCCGGGCCGCCTCCGCTTCGATCTCAGACAAAACTTCGTCGCGCGGGGGGAGCATGGAATAGAGGTAGTCTTCGACGGCGGGCACCGTGATTCCACCCATCCGCCAGCGGGCCACATTCTTGGAGTCGGCCACGTTTTCTCCTTATGAAACGGTCACACCGGGTTGGAGTTCTACTACTTCCAGCGCGGGCACAAGCTTCTGCAGCTCCGCAGGTCTGCCGGCCAGCGCAGGAAAGGTCCCAAAATGCATGGGAATAACCGTCCTGGGCTTGAGCAGGTTGCAGGCATAAGCGGCCTCGCGCGGCGACATCGTGTAGTGGTCGCCGATGGGGATCATGGCGATGTCCGGCGCGTAGAGCTCGCGAATCAGCGCCATGTCGCCGAAGACGTTGGTGTCACCAGCGTGATAAATCTTCAAGCCATTGGAAAACTCCATGACATAGCCGCAAGCCTCTCCCCCATAAACGATCTGATCGCCGTCGGTGATGCCGCAAGAGTGATCGGCGTGGACCATGGTGACCTTGAGATCAGCAACCGTCTGAGTACCACCCTTGTTCATGCTCGACACCTGCTTGACGCCCTTCCTTTCCAGCCAATGGCCAAGTTCGGGAATGGCAACTACGACCGGTTGATGTTTCTTGGCGATCTCGACCGCATCGCCGATGTGATCGAAGTGGCCATGGGTACAGAGCATAACGTCCACATGGCGGAGATCCCGTTCGCTCGCCGGACACATGGGGTTTCCCATAACCCAAGGATCGAGCAGAACCGTGGTCCCCGCTGGAGTTTCGATGCGAAAGGTGGCATGACCGAGCCAGGTGAGTTTAATGCCGTTCAGTCTCATGAAAAAAGGCGCCCGCGGCTACCCTGGTGGCTTACAAGCGGCAAATGCCGGCGGGTTAGTTTACTATGTCTCGACCATGGCCGAGCTGAAGGTTCTTATTTCGCGGCAGCAGATCGCGGAACGAGTTGCTGCCATGGGCGCGGAGATCACCCGGGATTATTCCGGACAGAGCCTGACCCTGGTGGGCGTGCTGAAGGGCGCGGCCATCTTCCTCAGCGATCTGTCGCGCCAGATCAAGGTTGACGCCACTTTTGACTTCATCGGCGTCTCCAGCTACGGCCACCGCCCCAATCCCGTACCGGAGTTGAAGAACGTGTGGGATTCAACCGGAGAAGCCAAACTGACCAAGGACATGGACCAGTCCATGAAGGGCAAGAATGTGATCCTGGTGGAAGACATTCTGGACACGGGCCTTACGCTGACGTACCTGAAGAAGTTGCTGCTGGCGCGGCAGCCGCAGTCCTTCAAGATCGCCGCCCTGCTGGATAAGCCATCGCGCCGCAAGCAGCCGATCCAGGCGGACTACGTGGGATTCAGCATCCCTGACGAGTTCGTCGTGGGCTACGGGCTGGACTACGCGGAACGTTATCGTAACCTTCCCGACATCTGCGTGGTACCCCGCGAAGGCTGACGGCGCGTTCCTGGTCGCGCCGCGGCGGGAATAAGGTTGGCTCTGCGGATGCCATCCGTCCGAAAGAAATCACGACGGCTGATATCATGAAAGGAAGTTGTTCCAGCGTCAACGCACCTTGGAAACGACAGCGCCTCAATCCGATCTGCAGTCGAAAGTAGAACCGCTGCTGCTCGAAGTAGCGGATGTGGTCAATACCACCCTCGACCTGGACACCACGCTGCGGCGCGTGGCCGACCTGGTGCGCAAGGTCATCGACTACGAAATCTTCGCCATCCTGTTGCTGAACGAGAAGACCCAGGATCTGCGCATGCGATTTTACGTCGGCTATGCGCGCGAGATCGCGGAGCGGATGAAGATCAAGCTCGGGGAAGGCGTGACCGGGGTTGCGGCCCAGCGGCGCGAGGCGATTCTGGTGGACGATGTCTCGAAATATCCGGAATACATCTCGGCTGTGGCCAACGTGCGCTCCGAGCTGGCGGTGCCGCTCATCCTCAAGAACCGCGTGATCGGGGTACTAAACCTGGAGGCCCAGGAACCGTCGCGCTTCACGGAAGAACACAAGCGGCTGCTTACCCTGATCGCCTCCCGCATGGCGGTCGGGATCGAGAATGCGCGGCTTTACACCCGCACCACGCGGCAGGCCCGCACCCTCGTGTTGCTGAATGAGATCGCGCGGGAACTCACGTCCATCTTAAACGTGGATGAACTGCTTAAGCAGATCGCGGAGCTGCTCAGCCGCCTGATCGACTACCAGATGTTCAGCATTTTGCTCCTGGACGCTGCGGGAGAGAAATTGCAGCACCGCTTTTCGCTGCGCTTCCAGGAGAACATCCAGCTCAAGCACGACATCGGCCTTGGGCAGGGAGTGGTCGGGTACGCGGTGCAGCACCGGGAAGCGGTGCTGGTGGCGGACGTCAACAAGGACCCACGCTACATCCGGCTCAACCCTGAGACCCGGTCGGAACTGGCGGTCCCGCTCATTTACAAAGATAAGGTGATCGGCGTGCTCGATCTTGAGCACACCCGGCGTGGCTTCTTTAGCGAAGATCACAAACGCACGGTGACGACGCTGGCGGCGCAGGTGGCCATTGCCATCGAAAATGCGCAGCTCTATGAGCAGATTGCGCGCCAGGAGAAACGCCTGGAGCGGGACCTGGCGCTGGCGCGGGAACTGCAATTCCGGTTATTGCCGCAGTCGCTGCCCAAGATCGATAGCCTGGAGGTGGCGGCCAAGTTCGTTCCCGCGCGCGCCATTGGCGGAGACCTCTACGATTTCGTCCATTATTCTCTGGGCAGGCTGGCCATGGTGATCGGG
Organism: uncultured Acidobacteriaceae bacterium; assembly: GCA_964408515.1. Classification (GTDB taxonomy): domain Bacteria; phylum Acidobacteriota; class Terriglobia; order Terriglobales; family Acidobacteriaceae; genus CAYOZX01. The sequence goes on from CAYOZX010000077.1 coordinate 13,248, forward strand.
GACGTGAGCGGCAAAGGCGCGCCGGCCGCGATTTACGCCGCCCTGGTG
>CAYOZX010000078.1:0-13235 GCA_964408515.1 uncultured Acidobacteriaceae bacterium
CTTGGGTGAAACCGCGCGGGGATTGAATCCGCTCTCAGCGTGGATCACACTGTTGATCAAATCGGGATCGATGTGGTGCCGGTCACTAATAGAGTTGATCACGTCGTTCAGGCTCTGCGGCTTGGCAGGAGCGACGGGGATGAGCGGGACCGGGGCCTGGGGCGTGAGCGCGGGCGGCGGAGACACGGGTGGCGGGGAAGGGGGCGGCGCAAGGTCCTGCTCGAAGCGTTCGATCTGATCCGTGGCGACGTCCACATAGCCGCCTTTGCCGTCTCCGAGATACAGCCGGGTCACGGCGCCCTGGTTCTCCCGGCGCTCATGGCGGATCGAAAAGCCGTTGCGCAAGACGGCGATGTCGGTGGCTCCCGCTGGCAGGGCCAGAACCAGAAAGCAGAACGCAAACCCGATCTTCATCAGCCTCACCGTTCGCTCTGAATCATGCGGGCTAGGAAAGGCCCAGGACTCTTTCGATCGCCACGGCCACGCCGTTCTGATCGTTCGGCAGGGTTACTTCCCAGCCGTTGCGGCGCAATTCCTCCACTGCATTGCCCATGATAAACGGCACTCCGGCGAAGGCAAGCATTTCCGCGTCGTTGTAGTTATCACCGATGGCCATGACCTGCTCGCGCGAGACACCCCGGAAGTTCGCCCAGCGTTCCAGGGCCCGGCCCTTGGAACACCCTTCGTGGAGCACATCCACAATGGAAAGGTCTCGTGCGGGATACTCCGTTCGCAACACTGTTACCCTGAGACCGCTTTCCGCCAGGGCTGCCAAGGCAAGCTGCATGTGGGCGATCGGTCCGCAGAACATCGCCTGCACCGGGTCGCTGGTGAGGGAATCTTCGATGGGAACCACGAAATCAATGTATTGCAGGTTCTTCTCCAGCCAGCGCTGGATGCTGGCGTTCAACTGGTCCATGCGCTCCAAAACGATAGCGCCCCTGGCCTCGGTGTCGAAAGTGAGCACCGTGTTGCCGCGAAATTCCCCCATCGCGCCGCACAGGTGGCGGCAGGTGTCCGCGGGAAGCATGTCCCGGTGAAAGGTGTCCCGGCCATCAAGAGACCGTGTGATGGCGCCATTGGAGCTGATCACCCACAGGTCAAAGCCCAGCTGCTCCGCAATCGGGCGGGCGAAGGTGTGGCGCCGCCCGGTGACCAGAACGATCTCAATTCCCTGGGCGCAGGCCCGCCGCAGCGCCGCCAGATCAACCGCCGAAATCTGAAATTGCGGGTTCAGCAGGGTGCCGTCGATATCGACGGCCAGCAGACGGATGGGAGGGTTCACCACAGGCGATTCTAGCATCGGAAACTCATTGGTAACATTCGTGCGTCTGCCCCTGCGATGCTATAGTGCCCACAAACGCATGGGATTCGTCGGCTTACTGTTTCCCTGGGGAGTGATCCTGCAGGCCGTGGCCATCGTGCACTTCATCCGCCGGCGGCCGGATACCTATTGGCTCTGGATCATCCTGTTCGGCGGCGGCATAGGTGCGCTCGTCTATATCGCTGCGGAAGTCATTCCCGATGCCGGGTTGCTGCAGCAGTCCTTCAGAGTTTGGCCCAGGCGGAAGCGCATTCGGGAACTCGAGGCTGCCGTCCTGGATAATCCCTCCGCCGGCAACTATGAAGAACTCGCCGATCTGCACCTGGAAGATGAGAACTTTGCCCACGCTCGTGAGTGTTACGACAAGGCGATCTCCTCCCGCACCGATTCGCCTGATCCGTTCTACCGGCGGGCCCAGGCAGCCATGCACATGAGCGACTTCGGGGCGGCGGTGCCGGATCTGGAACGGGTCGTCTCCAAGGACGCAAAGTACGACTTTCACCGCGCCGCAGGTTTGCTGGCGGATGCCTACGCGAACAGCGGCCAAACCGATCGCGCCAACGTCCTGTTTCAAGAAGTGACCCGAATCTCGACCTTGTCAGAAACCTACTACAACTATGCCTGCTTTCTGGTCTCCCAGCACCGGGAAGCCGAGGCTCGGGAATGGGCACAAAGAATTCTGGCCAAGAAGGCCACCCTTCCGAGATATCTCAAGCGCCGCGAGCGTCCCTGGTTTCGCAGAGCCAGTGCACTGTTGAGGCGCCTGCCCCAGGCCGCGAACCGACAACCGGCATCGGAGAACAAGGTTTAAGCCGGGAATCAGTCGAATGCTAGACTCCTCCGGTGTCCCCTATGGCCTATCACGAGTGCACCAAGTGTGGTGCACACTACAGTGCCGACCAGGTTAGAACCACGTGTCCCAATGACGGCGGGGTTCTCTATGTTCGCTATAACCTGCAAACCATAAAGCAGCACTTTAAGCGCGATTTGCTCTCGGGGCAGCGCGCCACGTTGTGGCGCTATGCGAATGTCCTTCCCGAGGCCGAGGCGGTCACGCTCGGCGAGGGCTTTACGCCTCTCCTGCCCAGCGGCGAGTTTGAGAACGTCTGGATCAAGGATGAAGGCGTGAATCCGACCGGTTCCTTCAAGGCGCGCGGACTCTCGGTCGCCGTAACCATGGCCAAGGCGTTTGGGCTGAAAAAGCTGGCGATCCCCTCGGCCGGCAACGCTGCTGGGGCGCTGGCGGCTTACGCCGCTGCGGCAGGTCTGGAGGCCCACATCTTCATGCCGAAGGACACGCCTCTCGCCAACCGGGTCGAGTGCCGCAGCTATGGGGCACAAGTCACGCTTGTTGACGGCCTGATCAGCGACTGCGCCCGCCTCGTAACCGAGCGGGTTTCTAAGGAGGGATGGTTTGACGTTTCCACGCTGAAGGAGCCGTTCCGGCTCGAGGGCAAAAAGACCATGGGCTACGAAGTCGCGGAACAGCTCCAGTGGAAACTGCCCCAGGGGATTATTTATCCCACAGGCGGAGGAGTCGGCCTTATCGGCATGTGGAAGGCGTTTGACGAAATGGAAACACTGGGCTGGATCGGTTCGGAACGCCCCAGGATGGTCGCGGTGCAGGCAAGCGGTTGCGCACCCATCGTTAAAGCCTGGGATGAAGGCAAGCGAAGCAGCGAGTTGTGGCCCGGCGCGGATACCCTGGCCGCCGGCCTCCGCGTTCCGAGACCTTACGGAGACTACCTTATCCTGGACATTCTGAAGCGAAGTGCGGGCATCGCCGTGGCCGTGACCGACGATGAGATTATGGATGCGCTGCGGCATTGGGCGAGAACGGAGGGAGTCTTCGCAGCGCCCGAGGGGGCCGCCTCGCTCGCGGCCTATCGCAAACTGCGCACGCAAGGCTTTTTCGGCCCCAAGGACAAGGTGGTTCTGTTCAACACCGGATCGGGCCTCAAATACCTGGACGTCATTGAGCGGTACGATGCAAAAGCGAAACTGCCGGCCTCTCGCCACATCGGTGGAATCATTGGACCATACTAGCCTTCCGCTCTGAGCTCTCAGACCGCGCAAGGCGCCTGTGGGCCGCCGCGTCGAACAGGAAGATGTAGTGCCGCCTTCGTGCTACATTTCCATCAGCGGCTGCTATGGAACAGCGTCTCATCTTCATCAATTCGCTCATCAAGCTGGGCGTAGCCGCGGCTGTGTCCAGCGCCCTGGTGCGCTCGGTCGAGTTCAAGTCGCTGTTGTTCCGGGACGAACGCACGTGGAAGCAGAAGATCTATCTCGTGCTCTGGATCGGCATTCCGGTGGCTCTGGGGGTGTGGATCCGCTTCAGCGCAAGCAGCTTCGTAGCCGGGGATCTCTCCGTCGAGACGAGTCTGCTGCTGGGCGTCGTCGGCGGCAGGGTAGCCGGTATCCTGGGGGGTGTCCTCTTAGGCCTGCCTGCCTTTCTGCACGGGGAATGGGCGACTTTGCCGTTCGATGTCCTGTGTGGCTTTGTCACCGGGCAGTTGCGTAACTTTGCTCGCAATCGCGAGGATATCTGGTCGTTTTCGCCCTTCGTAGACCTGAGCATCTACCGCTGGATCCGCCGCAACCTGCCCACCCCGCATCCCTTTGAATGGCAGACCATGTTCTTTGTCACCATTGTGGGATTGCGTTTCGTCCAGACCGAGCTCGCCCGTACCTTCCCGCGCAGCATCTTCAGCATCGAAAGCCCGACCTGGTGGGTGAAGGTGCTGATTTATGCGACTTCGCTTATGGTTATTGGAACCGAGCTCAAGATATGGAACAGCGTCCGCATTCAGATCAAGCTGGAAGAGCAGGAGCGGCTGCTGCTGCACTCGCGCATGGAAGCGCTGCAGAATCAGATCAACCCGCATTTTCTGTTCAACACGCTCAACTCCGTCTCCTCGCTGGTTCGCTTCGACCCGGACACCGCCCGCCAACTGATCATCAAGCTGGCCAACATCCTGCGCCGCCTGCTCCACAGCGGCGATGCCTTTGTGCCCTTGCGCGAGGAGATGGAATTTATCGATAACTACCTCGACATCGAAGTGGTGCGCTTCGGCCGCGACAAGCTGCAGGTAGTGAAAGACCTGGAAACGCCCTCGCTCGACGCCATGGTACCCAGCATGCTGTTGCAACCCTTGGTGGAGAACTCCATCAAGCACGGGCTGTCTTCGAAAATTGATGGTGGAAGCATCTATCTGCGCAGCCGTCTCACCGACTCCCATCTGATTATTGAGGTGGAGGACAACGGTGTCGGCATGGGCTCGGCAAATCTCCTGGAGCGGCCGACAGGCCTGGGAGGAACGGGGATTGGAATGGCCAACGTCGCCGAGCGCCTGAAGGTCTTGTACGGCGACACCGCCCGCATGACCATTGACAGCCACGAGGGCAAGGGAACGCTGGTGCGGCTGCGATTGCCGGTGCTGCAGGGTCCGGGCGCGGTTCCGGAAGCGTTCTATGAAGCTCGCTCCAGCACCCGGCGGTAAAACTCCTCGTACTGCGGAATGATTTTGCTGGCGCAGAAGCGTGACTGCGCCACGCCCCGGCTGGCTTTGGCCATCGTCCGCAGCAGCTCTTCGCGGCTCAGCAGTTCGACCGCATAGCGCGCCATGGTCTCAACCGCGCCCACCTCTGCCAGATAGCCGCTCTTGCCGTGTTCGATCACTTCGGGAATACCGCCCACGCGGGTCGCGATCGGCACCACCTCGCAGGCCATCGCTTCAAGCGCCGCCAACCCGAATGATTCCAGTTCGCTGGGCAGCAGCATGATGTCGGCAATGGCCAGCTGTTCCTGGACCTGCTCCTGTTTGCCCAGGAAAATCACGTCGTTGTGAATACCCTTCTGTACCGCCAGCCACTCCGCTCGGGAGCGGTCGGGACCGTCTCCGATCATCAACAACTTGGCCGGCATCTGCTTGCGCACCAGGTCAAAAATCTCGATGGCGTCGGTTACCCGCTTGACGGGACGGAAGTTCGAAAGGTGTACCAGGATGCGCTCGCCGTTGGGGGCATATTCCTGCCTGAGTGCTGAGGCCTTCTCGCCCCGGCAGTAGACGTCGCAGTTCACGAAATTGTAGATCACCTGGATATTGTTGCGAATATCAAACTCCCGCGACGTCCGCTCGCGCAGATACTGCGAGATGGCGGTAACGCCGTCGCTTTGCTCGATGGAGAAGCGGGTGATCGGCAGATACGAGCGGTCCAGGCCGACCAGAGTAATGTCCGTTCCGTGCAGAGTCGTCACGAAGGGAAGACGGCGTCCCCTGGGTTTCGCTGCCATCATCTGGCGCGCCAGCAGCGCACTCACCGAGTGGGGGATGGCGTAATGCACGTGCAGCAGGTCGAGATCGTACAGTTCCGCCACCTCGGCCATGCGGGAGGCCAGCGCGAGGTCATAGGGAGGATAGTCGAACAGCGGATAACGCGAGACTTCGACCTCGTGATAGTGAATGTTGGGATGAGGATTGGTCAGGCGGATGGGCTGGGCGTAGGAAATGAAGTGGATCTCATGCTCGCGCTCCGCCAGCTCCAGGCCCAGTTCGGTGGCAACCACGCCGCTGCCGCCATAGGTCGGATAGCAGGTAATGCCGATCTTCATGGCCCTTCCTTCCCTTCAGGCGGAGATTCCTTCCATTCGATGGCGCGCGGGATCGGGAGATTCAGGCTTTTGCAGCAGTCATTGTATGGGAGAGCGAGAAGGGGGCAATCAGAAAGCGCTGCCGGCGCTGGTGGGGAGGTCGGTGGACTCGGCCGCCAGGGCTTCAACCTTCCTCTGCAGACGTTGCTGGGTGTTGTCGTCCAGGCCGGTGAACTCGATTCCCATTCCCACGCCGCCGTCACAGGTCCTGACCACGGCGGGAGTTACGGTCTTGGCGTCATCCAGCCAGAAGGCAATTTCAAGCACTTTGCCTACGGGAAGGGGAAGGAGGGTTTCAACATAACATCCACGGCCGTTGATGTCTGCGGACTGAGTCTTCATGGTGACGCTGCGCCCCTGCGGGTCACGGATTTCAATGGGGAAACGCACCCGCTGCCGGGCGAACTTTCGCTTGTTCTGCTCGGCAGGCGCGATTCTCGCCGGGGCCTCCACGGGCGGAACCTGCTGGAGCTCTTTCTGCCAGGGAGGTTGCTGTCCCTCCACCACCTGGACCCCAACCTCGATTTTCTGCTGGGGGCCGGCGTCCACCACCCAAATAACCTTACAGCGTCCTTTCCTGTCGCCCACCTGCACGCCGATGACTTCGCCCGGCTTGAGCCGATGCTCCAGGCCGGAAATTCTGGCCCCGTGATCGCTGATATTGCGCGCGTGCGCTGACTGGAAAAAGGGACGGCCATCCGCACCCATGCCGAACACGCGAACAGGCAGGTTGGTTTCAAGCCGAGGTTCCGGTTCGTTGCTCATGAGCCGACGCGGGCTGCCATCCTAGTCAATGAATTAGCATTAAATCATAAATCCACGGCAGTTGGACCAGATGGTTACCAAGGTCCTTGGGCTTGATCGCAGGGTGTCTCTCCCTACGAGTTTTCTCTCGCCAGCTCCCGGTACGAAATCAACTCGATTCCGTTTCTTGCCAACAAGGCGCGAGAAGAGGGGTCTGTCAGGACTGCGAGTTCCTGCTCCCGCGATTTGCGCAGACGAGTCGAGACGCCTTGCAATTCTGCATCGCAATATCCGGGATGACAAACCAGCTCCCAGGTTCCTTCCGGCAGCTTCTTCACCACGACGCGGAACAGGCTATCATCCAAGACGCCCGTGGCCACGATTCCAACCGTACCGTCGGGGCTGATCAAGCCGGCCTGGCGCACGGCTTCGCGAAACTGGGCGGCCAGGATATTCAGCGCCGCTACCGGAAGCCAGCGTCCCCACAGCCGCGGCCGAAGCCCCCAGCCCATGCCGCGAAGCCGCTCAAAGGGATTGCGGATGGCTCGGATGCCGCAGGCCTGGGCCGCCCGCAACAGTGGACGAAGCACCTGGGGGAGGACGTGGGTATGCTTGTGCGAGTCCAAATGCGTGACCTCAAGTCCGTTGGATTGTAGCTTGCGAATCTGGGCTTTGGCTTCAGTTTCGATCTGGTCGGGCAACCGACGCCCCAGCAGCGCGCCCAGCGCGAAAGGGCTGACCTGGGCGTGAAATCTCGGGCCCGAACCGGCCCCGGCGGCGGAATCCAGCAGGCTGCTGACTTGTGCCGGATCCGACAGCGGAGATCCATCCACCAGTTGCAGATGACAGCCGACACTCAGTTCAGGATTCGATTTTGCCAGGGTGACGGCTTCGGCAAATGCGCCGCCGATCGGCATGAGCGTGGCTGAGGTCAAAATCCCGTGCCGCTGGGCTTCGATGATGGCACGGTTTACGCCCGAAGTCAGGCCGAAATCGTCTGCGTTGATGATGAGACGGCGCAAGGCGCCAGTCTAGCAGGAGGGCGTGCGCATATCCGCGCAGTGCAAAGCAGGCGAGGTGTTCCTCCCAGGCCGGAACCGGTTGGAGCTTGCCCCGGCGCAAGCGCCGAGGCTATTCTCAACCTTCATGGCGACAAACCAGCATTACATAATCCGCGGTGGGGTTCAGGGGCGGGAACGCCTGCGCCTGCTTTCCCGCGTCCTGCGTCCTACGACACTGGCTCTGCTGCAACGCGCTGGACTACGTCCCGGCATGGCCTGCATGGAAGTTGGTTGCGGAGGCGGCGATGTGGCCTTCGACATGGCCAGAATGGTTATGCCTGGAGGCAAAGTCATCGGGACTGATATCGACGAAGTCAAACTGAGCCTGGCCCGCGCCGAAGCGAGCCAGCATGGACTGGCCAACGTGGAGCTGATCCATGAGGACATTACTCGCCATGCGTCCACGCAGAGCTTCGACCTGGTTCACGCGCGTTTTGTGCTGACCCACCTGCCCGATCCGGAGGGCGCGTTAACCAGAATGTGGCGTGCGCTTCGGCCTGGAGGCACTTTGGTCATCGAGGATATCGACTTTCAGGGATATTTCTGCCATCCCGAAAGTCCACGCCATGCGGCGCTATGTCGAGCTCTATACGCAAGCGGTCAAGCGCCGGGGAGCGGACGCGAATATCGGGCCACGCCTGCCTTCGCTGGTGAAGGCGGCCGGGTTCGAAAAAGTTGAGATGAATGTGATTCAGCTCGCATCCATGACCGGCGAGGTCAAGATGATCTCGCCCCTCACGATGGAAAACATCGCAGAGGCGGTGGTCGCCGAACGCCTGGCAACGCCCGAGGAGCTTGACCGGTTGATCGCCGAGTTGTACGAGTATGCCAACAATCCGGATACCATCGGCTGCACACCGCGCCTCTTCGAGGTTTGGGGCAACCGTCCTGCGTCGTGAGCGCATGTCAGCACGAATGCTTCCTAAATGAAAAAGCCCCCGCCAGCGCGGGGGCTAAAAGCGAAAAGTCTTCTCATTTGTTGCCAGACATGCCGCCAGACTCGCCCTCGTGGGTTTCGATCGAAATCAGAAAAGCATTCCGGTCGCTGTAGGCGAATTTGTGACCTTGCACATTGGCGCTGTGATCCAGAGAGCGGTACATTTCGAAGCCGTCATTGTTCTGCGCTCCAAAATACTTGACGTTTCTCAGTACCACTCCTTTGCCGTCTGCCCCACCCTCGCGCTGGAGCTTCATCGCAGCCATTTGACCGCCGCCAAGACTGGCGCTGACGATGTCTCCAGCCCGGCTGACCTCGATCGGAGCTTCCTGCACTTTCAGTTCGCTCCACTCCAGTCCGTAGGTTTTTAGAATCATGGGCGCGAGAGCGTCCCGTTGTTCTTTGTTCGTGGATGGATCGAACGAAACCACCACCCACTCTCCCTTCTGGTTCGTGCCCCACTCGTCACCGAGATCTCCAGTCAACCAATATTTAGCCCCCGCCAGGTTGGTGTGGCCCGAGTACCCTTCGCGCACTTTGACCGCCATGTTGAACTCGCAGTGCGGGTGCTCGGCATGTTTGTTGAAATAGCAGGGACAGAACAGATGACAGCTGCAGGCTTCCACGTAATCGGCTTTCATCTGCCATGCAGGTTTTCCTGAAGTCGAGGCCATGAGGATAAGCACGCACACTGTGAGAACGCTTATCTGCTTCCAGCTTCTCATGTCCACCTCCCATGAACCGCATCTTGTCGCACAGAATCTAACTTGCTTGGCGAGCAAAAGGATTTTACAGCAGCCTTCTGGGTTTCACCAAGGCGCATGCCGGCGCCGACGACTCCTTTCATAAGCCCTCGGTATCCAGTCATCTGGAATGAAAATTGCCATTTGGCACTCACAATCCCAGAACCGGGTGGCTTATTGGAGAATCGTCGGCCACCGCACTATTGCCCGCAATACACGCCGATGCCCTCCTGAAGCGCATCCACGCTGGAATAGCCCAGCTTTGTGGCGGACGCATCAATCCCGCCAAACTCCCTGGCCATGGCAGAGACGGTGCGCCCGTGGCAATTCGCCAGCCCCGGAGTGCCAGCCGCGGGAATGGTATTGCCGGTCAGACTGAACGTCATATTGAACGTGCCCGCACCGATGATGTCTCCGCCAATGCGCAGCCAATCCGGATTCAGGTTCGCGTTGCGGATCCATGCCTGCAAGTCAGTTATTCCGGTCGGGAACGGCGTCCCCGAGGTGATTGGTCTCGGAGCAGAGATGAACAGGAAATTGCCACCGCTTACTTCTACCTCCGGGCGGAAGAAATAGTGGCCTGCCGGGAGGAATAGCGGAGGGTTGAAGGCAATGCCAATCTCCACCTGCTCGCCGCTGGCCGATCCTTCGCCATGGGTGAGTTGATTGGGTGACTTGTTGATGCCGTCGACCACCGTGTTCTGGACCTGGAAGTCCGAGATCCGGGTTGGGTCAAAACCCAGCGTGCCGGCATTGGGATCGCGGGTGGCAGTGGCGATTTCGTGATCGGAGGGAGAGTTGGTGCGGGTGGGCACGAGCGGCGTGCGCTTGGGGTCAGAGTCGAGGGAAAAAACGTGGTAGATCTCGACCTCGACTCTCCCGATGCCGGAGACGGTAGAACCCGTAATCAACCCGTGTATGGTGGCTCCGCTAACCACTGTGGGTTGCGTCAACACGAAGTCATCGGCGGTTTCGGTTTCGAGGCCCTGGCCGGCAGGCCGTGAAAGCGCGCCCAGTTTACCGTCCGGGCTGCCGGTGCTGAAGGAAAATCGATCGGCCCGAGCAAGCGCCGCGAAATAAGGGGCGCAAGCCAATGTCAATACTGCCAGAGTAACTCGCCTTCTCATCGTCTGTCCTTTTTTGGAGTGGATTTTGCGACGATGCAGAAAGGCGGCAGATTGATAACGAATCATCAAACCTTACGCCCCAAAACCTGAATTCGCGCGGAAGTCCCCAACGCCATTATCATCGGTTCGTTCAACGTCTGCTTCATCACAGCTGAGTTAGATCGTGCGGCCGCAACCGTCGATGTCAAAAGATTGTCATTTGATGAAGGCCGCTGGACCGCGCGCCCCAACCTCACTGAGCGGTTGTCACCGGCCTGCCGTCATTCCTTAGCGCAGCATCGGTTCGGAGAATACGAACTGATCTATCCACGTCCACGCATCGCTGCGTCTGCATCTTCGGCAAGATCGCGCAGCAATTCAAAGAACGCCGGCGACTGACCGATAAAAAGCCCCATAGCCGTGAGGAACTTCGCCGCTCCCGTGGCAGCGCCCTTGGTTGATGTCGGCCGCACGATGGAACAGGTCGGCAGTTTTCGGCTCAGGAAGATGGTGGGTTCAGGCATGATCAGGTTGGTCTGGAACTCCTCTCCACCAAACGGCGAAGAATTGAGGTCCGGAAACACCAGCGAGGAATCTTTCGGATCGGTCAGAGGCCGCGCGTTCCCGGCCTTGTCGCTCCAGGTCTGAAAGTGCATAGCCTCCGTGGGACCGATACTGAGGACGATGCGTAAGACTTCGGGATGGTTCACTCGCTGAGCAAGCGACGGATAAAGGCTGGTTCCACCCTGCTCGATGGTTCCAAAGTGAAACCCTGCAGTGTTGGCGATGGCCTGAATGTGGTCGTCCGGCGTGAGGTCATCGTCATTGCGGGGAATGGCGGGATGCTGGCCCACGTTCAGACTGGGCACCGCCTGGTCGAACACGTCGCCAAAATCCGGATTCTTGCTGCCGCTTCGGTACCGCGTCCACCAACTCGTGTCTACGGTGAGCTGCATAAGGTTTGTCAGCCTCCCGATTTGCTGAGCCCCGGTCGCCTTGCTGCTGGGCAGTGTTCGAAACTCGTCAAGGTTAACTGTGTCCGCCCCTTTCGATTCCAGATAGGCGTTAATGAAGACTTCGTGGGTGAGCTCATCTTCGGTGTTGTCATGAATGTACTGCGGCATGTCTTCGTCGAGTACTTCCAGCGCCTCGATGTAAGGTTCGCTCCCGGTCCCACCCGGAACTTCGTTGTCCTGGATTCCTCCCAGCTCGTTGTATTGCTGCCAGAGGTCGGTCTCCAGAATTTCGGCCGCTGCCAGAAAGCGCAGGATAGCGGCGTCTCCCGGTGTCAGGCGGCCGCTGTGCTCCTCTGGACCGCCTTTTGCGAAGAGCGAGGAGCCATGGGTTAACAGTCCCGCGCCGACCGTTGCCATACTTGCCGCGGTCAGCCCATTCCTTACGAAGTTGCGCCGATTGAGTGAACCCTGCTTGAAGTTGTTTTGGTCTTTCATAGGACATCTCCTCAGCAGAGGAGCTTGTGCTCACTCGCACACGCAAGTGTCATGAAACTGTAAAAGAATTGTTAGGAAACGGCGAAGGGCGATGGTGTTTTTACGGCGCGCTGAAGCCTTGGGGCAATCAGCGTCCGTGGGCGCAACTGTGACTGACTCAACGAAGCCGAATTAAAACCAGGACCCTGTTCGAGGGCGATCTGTTCACAGCGGATCGTCTTTTTTGTGCTTCGATGGCGCCTGGTTTAGAATCTGCACAGCATCAAAAATGGCCCCAATTTGCACCCTACATTCGCTCTGGATCGGTGGCTTGGGCGCCAAACTGGGCGCCGAATTTCCGGAACGTTTTTAGAGTGCTGATTTGACAGGGGCGGTTAGCTCAGTTGGTTAGAGCGCCTGGAAAACTGACGATTTGACCGGGCTGTGCCTTCAGCGTCATCAGCTTTCGTGGCGGGGCAGCGGAACCCCCTGTAAACACTGGTGAAAGGCGCGATCCGGGCCTCTCCTTCGATGTCCGCCACATTGTGATCGAGCCTGTTGGTTTGTCCTCTATTGACCCCTCTTACCGCCGTCTGTGCACTAATCCGTGCACTACCGTCGGGGGCGGTGCACGGGCTCGGTGGCGTTTATCGAACTCCGCGTCAGGATGGCCGGAGAACGATTCGGCATCAGGTGCGATGGTCACACTCCTTCGAGTCGCTTAAAGGCGTGGAAGGGCCCTTCCTGCATCGGCGAGCACTCAAATTGGTGGTCTGCTGGACGACCCAACACGAGATGAGATTGAGACCGAGAGATTGGCGTTGACGTCCGAGATCGGACGGTCCTTTGTGTCAATTAGGCTTCTTGCGCTTCTCTGGAACTTGCTCGCGCCACTCTCTCGGGCTCTCGTTGAGCCTCACGCCTATTTGAAGACCGCGATGGGACACGTCTGCGAGTCGCGATCGCCTGATGCGATCCAATTCCCTCAGGATCGCCCGAGCCTCCGCGACAGTTGTACACTCTATGGATGACTGCCTGTACTTGATGCGCACCATGTTCTCTGAGCTCCCATAGGAAAATTACCGTGGGCGGAGGGGAAAATCCAATCGGGATTGTCATTCTGATAGATCGGGTGCCCTTAACTGACATTCCGTCGTCTTCTCAGCAGGTTCGACAGCTCTGGATCGAGATCGACACTGGCGTCCGGGCTGACGCACTTCTCGAACAGCTCCGGCG
>CAYOZX010000079.1:0-13193 GCA_964408515.1 uncultured Acidobacteriaceae bacterium
CCGTGCTGCCGCCCGTCACAGCGTTCCGGTGAGCGATATCGACAGCATGCTGAGCGAGATTGAGGCAGGGTATCGAACGCGGCGAGGACGTTCCCGCCAATAACGCACCGCCTGGCTCCTTACCTTTCACTCTGGCGCTGGTAGATCTCTCTCGCCCGCTCGATTGTGTCCGCTTCCCCGGGTGGCTTGTCCGGGCGCAGGCGCACGATGCGGGGAAAGCGCAGGGCGTAGCCGCTTTCATGGCGGTCGGACTCCATCATGTTATTGAAGGCGACTTCGAGCACGATTTTGGGCTCGACCACCAGGCGGAAACCCTGGTCCTCGACGACATGAGCGATAAACCACTGGCTCATGTCCGCGATCTCGGCGTCGGTCAATCCTGAGTACGCCTTGCCGATGTTGACGAAGCGATCTCCATCGCGCACCGCAAAGGTGTAGTCGCTGAGCACTCCGATACGTTTGCCATGGCCGTATTCGACGGCGGTGACCACCACATCCAGGGTGGCCAACTCGCGCTTAAGCTTCAGCCAGGACTTGCCCCGGCGGCCGGGCGTGTACACCGATTGAGGGTCCTTGATCATCAAGCCTTCGTTGCCGCGGGCCTGGGCGGCCTCGAACAGGGCATCGACTTCCTGCGGGTTGGAGGCGCGAAAAACGGGTGCGCGAATAACCGGGGCGATCATCGCTTCCGCTCCCGGTGCGAATTCAAAGCTGGATTGGCCTGCGGGGCTACGCGGCGCGTCGGCGAGGGTGCGGGGGCTGGAGAGCAGCGAGGTGAGAATCTGTTCGCGCTCGCGCAGCGGACGCTCGATCAGTAGTTCTCCGCCGGCGTAAAGCACGTCGAAGACGAGATAGGCCACAGGCACGCGGCGCATGAGTTGTTCGCCGACCTGCTTGCGTCCGAGGCGCTGTTGCAGAGCGGAAAAAGGCAGGGCGTGGCCGGCGGCGGTCTGGGGATCGCCGGAGGGGCCGCGAGACGCCGGGGCTCCGGCTGCGTGCGCGCCCGAGTTCCAGGCAACGATCTCGCCGTCGAGAATTGCATCGTGCGGAAGGCCGGCCAGAGCGCCCGGAAGCTCGGGAAAGGATTCAGTGATTTCGTCGCGGGTGCGAGAGAAGAGGCGGACAGCGCCGCCGGAGCAGTGGGCCTGGGCGCGAATGCCGTCGTACTTGTCCTCGACCAAAGCGTCCTGGAAGTAGCTGAGCGCGTCCTCGGCGGACTCGGCGGGGCTGGCCAGCATGAAACCGAGGGGATGAAAGAGGCGCATTTTGGCTTCCGCGAGCCGGCCCTGCGCGGCCAGTTTCAGAGTGTCACCGATGTCGCCCAGCAGCATGTTGGCGCGCTGCACTTGCGCGAGGGTCACGCCGTGTGCCCTGGCGATGGCGTCTTCGACCAGGCTTTCTTTGAGGCCGATACGCAGATCGCCGGTCATGATCTTGAGGATGTACTTGGCTTCGAGGGGCGAGGCGCGGGCCAGGAGCTCGCGGGCGAGGGCGGCCTTGACGGTGGGACCGCGGGCGGCGGCAATGCGGCGGAATGCTTGGGCGACATCGAGGACAGAAAGACCGGCGCCGGCGGGCGTGGCGGGAGCACTGCCTTTCGCCGGTTGATCGGGCTGGGGAGGCCAAACCGCCTGGGCCACGGCGCCCAGGTCTCCGAGCCGGCGGTAGGCCGCGGTCAACTCAGCGTCGGTTTTGCCGGACAATTCGGCGACAATGCGCCAGAGGAGCCTTCCGCCTACCTGCAGCGTGGTTTCTTCCCAGACGGGAAAGGGCCGCCCGGAGAGAAATACACAGGAGAGGGCGGCCTCCTCCGCGGTGCGTGACCGCAGATACTCGGCGACGATGGCCGTTTTCTCGAGCTTTTTGGTGGTGGCGGTGATGCGTTCCGCGGCTTGAGCCAGCTTGATCATGCGACCGGGTCGTAAAGAAGGAAAGATTTGAGTTTAAGCCGGCGGTCAGCGAGCAGTTCTCATTTCCCAGACCGGGCTCTGGCCATCCTATAACCGAATTTGGGCTGTGGTAGGCTTATAGGGAGCCGTCCATTCGGGGACGGGCATCTAATGAGTATGGGTTTATTGCGGAACTGGTTGCGGTTTCTGGCAGGGGTACAGCTGCTGCCCGCGCTCGAAGGCGGGGAGGAGACCCTGGTCGGCGGGCAGGCTGTGCTCGAGGGCGTGATGATGCGCTCGCCGCATGCCTGGGCGATCGCGTGCCGCACGCCCTCAGGAGAGATTTCGGTCCACAGCGAGCCGCTGGAGCGGCTCTCGGAAAAACACAAGTGGATGGGCTGGCCGGTGGTGCGGGGGGTGGTGACGCTCGGCCACGCCATGTCGCTGGGGTTCCGCGCGCTGAAGTTTTCCGCCAACGTTGCGCTGGAAGAAATGCAGCCTGCGCTCGCCGCCGGGGAGAAGAAGCTGGAGATCAGCGGCTGGATGGCAGCGGTCAACGTTCTGATCTCAGTAGGGTTTTTCATTTTCATGTACAAGTTTGTCCCCCTGGTCGCGGCCACCGAACTGAAGCGGGTGAACCCGCTGTTCGGAGAGCAGGTGATCTTCAACCTGGTGGACGGCATCATCCGGATCGCCCTGTTCCTGCTCTTCATCTGGGGAGTTTCGCTGTGGAAGGACATCCGCCGGGTTTATGAGTATCACGGAGCGGAGCACAAGACGGTGTATGCCTTCGAAAGCGGGGACGCGCTGGAGACGCGGACGGTGCAGAAGTATTCGACCTATCATCCGCGTTGCGGCACGAGTTTTCTGATGACGGTGATGATCATCTCGATTCTGGTGTACACGCTGATTCCGGCGACGACTTTCTGGGCGCGCTTCGGAATCCGCATCGCGCTGCTGCCGCTGATTGCGGGAGTTTCTTACGAGATCATCCGCTTTGCGGCCAAGCACCGCGGATCGCTGTTCGCCCTGATGACCGCGCCCGGCCTGTGGCTGCAGCGCATCACGACACAGCCTCCGTCAGACGAGCAGGCGGAATGCGCCATCCGGGCGCTGGACCGCGCCATGGCCCTTGAAAAGGAGCATGGCGGCGAGTTGGTGATTGCCTAGCGGGTCTCCCGCGCATATCTTTTTCCACATCTCCCGAACTTAGGAATGTTGAGGGCAAGATTTTGAACTGGCCGCAAATCACCGGCCGGTGAATGCCATGTTTGAACGACTGGATCAAATCGAAGCGCGGTACGAGGAGCTGACGCAGGCGCTGGCCTCGCCCGAGGTCATCGGAGATTCGGCCCGGTATCAGAAGACGGCCAAGGCGCATAGCGAAATCTCGGCGATGGTCGAGAAGTATCGCGAATACAAGGACCTCAAGCGCGGCATCGCCGAGAGCCGGGCCATGCTGGCGGAGGAGAAAGATGCTGAGATGCGGGCCTACGCGCAAGAGGAGCTCGACAAGCTGGAGGCACGCGTCGCATCCGTGGAGGAAGAGCTCAAGGTTCTACTGCTGCCCAAGGATCCCAACGACGAAAAAGACGTGATCCTGGAGATTCGCGCGGGCACCGGCGGCGACGAGGCCACGCTCTTCGCGGCGGAAATGTTCCGGATGTACACCCGCTACGCCGAGACCCAGGGATGGAAGGTTGAGGTGCTTTCGACCTCGGAATCCTCGGTGGGCGGGTTGAAGGAAGTGATCGCCATCATCGAGGGGCAGCGGGTTTACTCACGACTGAAGTACGAGAGCGGCGTGCACCGCGTGCAGCGCGTCCCGGACACCGAGCAGCAGGGGCGGGTGCATACCTCGGCGGTTACGGTCGCAGTGCTGCCCGAGGCGGAGGACGTGGACATCAAGATTGAACCCAAAGACCTGCGCATTGACACGTTCTGCTCCTCCGGGCCGGGTGGACAGTCGGTGAACACGACCTATTCCGCCGTGCGCATCACGCATCTTCCCACCAACACGGTGGTGAGCTGCCAGGACGAGAAGTCGCAGATCAAGAACCGCGAGAAAGCCATGCGAGTGCTGCGCTCGCGCTTGTACGAAGTCGAAATGCAAAAGCAGCAAGATGCGCTGGCGAAAGAGCGCAAGGCGATGGTGGGTTCGGGCGACCGCAGCGAGAAGATCCGCACTTACAATTTTCCCCAGAACCGGGTTACCGATCACCGCATCGGGTTGACCCTTCACCAATTGCTGGAAGTCATGAACGGGAAGCTGCAGCCCCTGGTGGAGGCACTGGGCGCGCACTACCAGGCAGAGAAGCTGAAGGGAGAAGGGGCAGTGTGAGGGAAATGCAGGATGAACAGTAGGAATGTGCGGGCCGTGGCGGTACGGCTAAAAGCCGTGCCTTCCGGAACGATTCCTGGTCTCTCGCTACAATCAACCGTGTCTCTCAAAAACGCCCTTGCCGCGGCCGTGGACCGGCTCACCCGTGCTCAGGTGCCTTCGCCGCGGTTGAACGCAGAACTTCTGCTGATGTTCACGCTGGGCTGCGACCGGGCCTATCTGTACTCGCATCCCGAGCGCGACCTGTCTGCTGGGGAGCAAGCCCGCTATGAGGCGGTCCTGGCCGAGCGCTCCGGGGGCGTGCCGGCGCAGTACATCACCGGACACCAGGAATTCTGGGGGATGGACTTCCTGGTTACGCCGGCGGTGCTGATCCCGCGACCCGAAACCGAGCATGTGATTGAGACGGTGCTGGAGCTGGAGTCGGCGGGCAGGAGTGCCCGCCCCGCACAAGCTTTGAAGATCGTGGATGTCGGCACCGGCTCGGGCTGCGTCGCGCTGGCGCTGGCGAAGGAACTGCCGCAAGCGGAGATTCACGCCACTGACGTCTCGCGCGCGGCGCTGGAACTTGCCCACGCAAATGCGGCGCGCCATCAACTCGAAGAGCGGATTCAGCTCCACGAAACCGACCTTCTCCGGGGGCTGGCACGCGGGACCTTTGATTTTGTAGTTTCGAATCCGCCCTACATCGGGGAATCCGAGGAAGACCAGGTACAGCTGGAGGTCCGCAAGTTCGAGCCGCGGACGGCGGTGTTTGCCGGGCGGACGGGGCTTGAGATCATCGAACGCCTCATTCCCCAGGCGCGCGAGGTTTTGCGGCCGCGGGGCTGGCTGGTCATGGAAGTCAGCGGCAGGATTGCCAGCGATGTGCGGCGCCTGCTGGCGGACTGGGGCGAGGTGCGCCTGACAAACGACCTGCAGGGCATTCCACGCGTGGTAAGCGCGCGAAGGTAAACCGCCGCCGCCCCAAGACACTTCGGGAACCACAATGCGCGGCTTCGGCAGCCGCGCCCGCTGAACGGTCATCTCCGGCTACTTCTTCGTGGGGGGTTTCTTTTTGGCGCCGAAGCTGGTTTCGATACTTCCGCCGATGTACTGCAGCATGCTCTTGGCCCCTTCGGCAAAGGGCCCATTGGGTTGCAGCTCCAGGTACTTGTTAAGCGCCTCTTCGGTGCCCGGGGCAGGAACCACCTTACCCGTCTTGGGATCGGTGGTGGCCTTGTTGATGAGGTTTACGCCCTTCTGATAGTAGGCCTCGGCTTTGCTCGGGTCGGCGGCGATGGCCTTGTCGAAAGCCGCATTGGCTTCATCCGCCTTGCCGACGTTGGTAAGCACCGCGCCCTGATTGTAATAATATTGTGCAGCGCCTGGAGGATAGACCTGGGCCGCCATATCATAGGCCTTGATGGACTCCTGGATTTGCCCGGTCCTCCCTTCGGCCGGGCCCAGGTTGTTGTAATAGGCGCCCAGAACCTTGGCATCGTCCGGCTTGCCAGACGTCTCCATAGCCTTCTTCTTGAGATCGATCGCCTTCTGGTAATCGTTCACGGCCTCGCCATACCGCCTTGCCTTTTCCGTGCTGTCGGCCTGCTTGGGGGCGGAGCCGAGATAGGCATCACCGAGGCGCGCCCATAGCAGGTCACGACTAGCATCCATCTGCGTGGCCTCGTTCAGGGTACTGACGGCGGAGTCGTAATCGCCCGCCTGCATAGCGGTGTTGGCCGCCACGAGCTTCTCGTTCAAAGCCTTGACCGTGCCGACTTCCTTCGCAGCCTTGGCCTGCTGCTCCTGCATCTGTTTCAGCTGCTCAGGGCTTATACCTTTCTGCTGAGCAGCTTCGGCCTGGGTTTTCTTCAGATCGAAGTCCAGGGTGGCTTCGTCGGCTCCCACGGGGAAGTTGGCAATCTGGTCCAGTTGCTTGCCATTCTGGGTCAGCGTGACTTTGTACTTGCCGGATTCAATGCCCAGGGAGAAGTACTCACCTTTGTTGTTTGTCTTGAGGTTGTACTTGCGGCCGTTTTCGGTGTTGAACCACTCCACGCTGGCGCCGGCAATCGGCTTGCCTTCCAGATCCTTGCAAACTCCCTTAACCGATCCTGCGGCCTGGGCGAACACCGGAGGCACGCACAGCGCCGCCGCTACCATCAGAATCACGATCAGCAAACATGGCTTCATATTCTTGGCCTCCCGGCTCAAAAACGAATCTTGAGTTCGCCGTCTTCTCCGGCACTACGCAGGCAACCTGGCCCACGGAACTTGCGATGGCTGCGCCTTACGCCTTCACAGCCAATTCCGCATACGGGATGGGGTCGGCGCTCCCCGCCTCTTGAAATGCCTTCCGGCGCAGCACGCAGCTGTCGCACACCCCGCAGGCGCTGTCCTCACGGCTGTAGCATGACCACGTTAAATCGAAGGGCGCGCCCAGTTCAAGGCCCAGCCTGACGATCTCAGCCTTGCGAAGCCCGATCAGAGGGGTCACGATGTCGATGTTCCCCTCCTTCGTGCCCAGCCTCACAACCTGGTTAAAGGCCTGATAGTACGCCGGGCGGCAGTCCGGATACCCTGAGCTATCCTGCTCCACCGCCCCGATGTACACCTTGCGCGCTCCGCGCACCTCCGCCCAGCTCACCGCCACCGAAAGAAAATGGGCGTTGCGGAAGGGCACGTACGTAACCGGAATATCTCGCCCCAGGAGATGGGACGGAGGCACGGCGATCGCGTCATCGGTCAGGGCAGAGCCGCCGATGGCGGAGAGCGCCTCGTTGCGCACCAGTAGACGGTCACGTATTCCCAGGCGGTCACAAATGGCCAGAAAAGCTTTCTGCTCGCGCCGTTCGGTGCGTTGCCCATAGCTCACGTGCAGGGCGGCAGCGTGGCAGTCGCGGACGGCCAAGGCCGCGCAGACACAGGAATCCATGCCTCCGCTGAGAAGTACAACCGCGTTTTGTCTCGCTTCCACCATAGGTTAGATGTATCGGAACGCGAGGTTGCCGCCCGGTTCTTTACACACCTTTCAAGGCCGGGTCCCAGATGAACTTGTGAATCTGCAGGCCCAGCCGGGCATGAACTCCGTCAGCGAGCATCCACTCCGCCAGTTCCTGAGGATCAAGCAGGCAGCTGCTGGAATCGCGAGCGCCGGCAGCGTCTTTGCGGAAAGCCGGTGAGAATAGCACGGCACGCACGCGGCCGGCTAGATGATAGCGGGCCACGAAGTCGCGGGCAAATTCGTAATCCGTGCGATCGCTGAGAACAAACTTCACTTCGTCCTGGGGGTGGAGGCTTTCAAGATTTTCCATATGGAAGGTATCTGGCTCACCCGAGTGGGGGCACTTTACGTCCACAATCTTGATGACCCGCAAAGGCACGCGCTGCAGCGGGCGCTCGCCGCTGGTTTCGAGCAGGACCGTGTATCCGCTGTCCAAAAGGTGCTGCATCAGGAGAACGACTTCGCGCTCCTGAAGCATGGGTTCGCCGCCGGTGATCTCCACCAGGCCGCCGCTCGGGCTGAGCTGTTCCACCTCTTCCACAACTTCCTCCACGCTGCGGCGGCGTCCGCCGGTGAACGTGTATTCACTGTCGCACCAGGAACATCTCAGATTGCAGCCCGTCAGCCGCACAAACACGCAGGGCAGCCCGGCATGAGTGGACTCGCCCTGAATCGACTTGTAGATTTCGGTAATTTGCATGGCGGACAGCTCTCAGCCCGCTGCTAGGCGCCGGGCCGGCCGGCGGTTCACAGGCAGACGGCTACTCCGAATACGTGGCCGTGGTCGTATCGGTTTCAAACACGGTGACGTTCTTGACGCGTACCCGGCCCTGGGTCATGCGGCTCAGGTTCAGGTTGGTTTGGTCGTAAAAATACTTGGCCAGGTTTTCCGCCGAGGGATTTACCAGCTGGAAAGGCTCGAGATCATTGATCATCTGGTGGTCCAGCCGGTCAATGACCGGTCTCAGCGCTTCGCGCAACTCGCGGAAATCGAGCAGCAGGCCGGCCTTGTCCAGCTCTTTGCCCGCCAGGGTTACGCGGACCTTGTAGTTGTGTCCGTGAGGATTCTCACACTTCCCCTTGTAATTGCGCAGGTAGTGGCCTGCGGCAAACGAGTCTTCGACGGTGACCTCGAACATGAACCCTCTTGGGGAATCGCCCGTGCAGCTGGATCGCTGCGCTCAGTCTAAAGACCATATTTTACCGCCACACGAGCGGAAGCGCTGATTTTGCCGGCACGGGGAGAGGCAAACCACCCTAGGTGGCCCGCGCCCCGAAGAACTCTTCCGCCTGCCGGATGTCCGTCGTCCGGCGGTAGGCGGGCAAACTTTCCACGAAAATCCGCCCATACTGCTTCTTCAGGATACGGTTATCGAGCAGTACCAGCAGGCCGCGGTCGTGGAGGGACCGGATGAGCCGCCCAAAGCCCTGTTTCAATGTGATTACGGCGGATGGCACCTGGTACTGGAAAAAAGCGTTCCCGCCCTCCGCGTCAATCGCCTTCACGCGCGCGGCGACGATCGGGTCGCTGGGTACGGCGAAGGGCAGGCGATCGATGATCACGCAACTCAGTTGCTCTCCCTGCACGTCCACCCCCTGCCAGAACGAGGAAGTGGCGAACAGGACGGCATGCGGCGCCAGCCGGAATTCCTCGAGCAACGCGGTTTTGGGAGCGTCTCCCTGCAGAAGCATGGGATACTCCAGTTCCCCCAGCAGGCGCTGGTAGATCTCACGCATCTGGGCGTAGCTAGTGAAAAGGACGAAAGCCCGGCCGCGCGTAATCTCCAGTATCCGCCGGATGCGGTCTGACGCCTTGGCGACGAATTGTGGCGTGCGCGGGTCGGGCAGGTCCGGGGGAACATAGAACAAGACCTGGCTGGCGTAGTCGAAGTGCGACGGCAGCACGCTCTCACGGACGTGCTCCAGACCCAGGCGCCGGCGCATATACTCGAAGTCCCCGCCCACCGCCAGGGTCGCCGAGGTCAGCACCGCGGTTTCCAGCTTGTCGAAGAGACAGGCTTTCAGGATGGGCGATACGTCGATGGGAGTGGCCTGCAGAAAGACATTCATCTTCTCCCGCCCTCCGCGCCGCCGTTCGATCCAGAACACGGTGTTGCGGTCTTCAGATTCCATGAGGAACGCCAGCTGCACCTGCAGCTCCTGCGTCCGCCGGACGAAGTTAAAGACCTCCTCCGGCTTCGAGGGCAGTCTCTCCAGCTCTGCGCTGAGCCGGTTGAGCGCCTGTTGCAGCCCCAGGAACTCGTCGCCGTTTTCTTCCAGAAACTCGCGCCGGTTCTCGAATGCGAACCTGCCGTCGCCCTGCGGCAGCAGCGCGAAAAAGAACCGGGCCCGTTCGCGGACGCTGGTCACGGCCCCTGCGATGGCAGACGTCAGCATGTGATTGCGCTGCAGAGACGCCTCTACGTCGCGGCACAGCTCATCGAAGCGAGCGTTGCTCACGGAGACCCCGAAATAGCTGCCGGCCACGCTTTCCAGTTCGTGGGCCTCGTCGAAGACCACGGCGCCGACTTCGGGCAGGATACCCGCGTCCGGGGCGTACTCCGCCTGCTGCTTGATGGCGAGGTCGGCAAAGAACAGGTGGTGATTGACGATGATGATGTCGCTCTCCATCGCGCGACGGTGCATCTCGGTGATGAAGCAGCGATCCCAGGAGCTGCACTTCTGCCCCAGGCAGGTGTCGGCACGGGCATCCAGCTTATGCCACAGGGCGCTGGCTTCGGGAAGGGAAGCCAGTTCCGCCCGGTCGCCGGTCGGTGTTTCCTTTTCCCATGCTGCGATGGCACGATAGTGCTCGATTTCTTCCAGTCCGCTCAGCACGGGCTGGTCGGTCAGATCGTAGAGCTTTTTCCGGCACAGGTAGTTGTTGCGACCCTTCATGTAGCAAACCCGCAGCTTGTTTTCGCCCTTGGGGAAAAGCGCCTGCTCGAGAAATGGGACGTCCTTATAGAAAAGCTGCTCCTGCAGGTTCTTGGTGCCGGTGGAGATGATGACGCGCTTGCCGGAACGGATGACCGGCACCAGATAAGCGAGAGTCTTGCCCGTTCCTGTCCCGGCTTCGACAATGAGGTGACGTTTCTGCTCCAGCGCCTCCTCTACGGCCTGCGCCATTTGCAGTTGTCCGCGGCGGAATTCATAGGCGGGATGGGTGCGCGAAAGCACTCCCCCCGGGCCGAAGAACTGGTAGAGCGAAACTCCGTGCTGGAGCGCTCCCACACTGGCAGGAGCCCCGGGCTGCGAGGCGGAAGCCATGGGATCAATATAATAGCCAGTTCTCAGGTGTCAGCGCGAAATTCTCAGCTCCCGGTGCCGGCCGCATGAGCACGGATTCACACCTCGGTTCTCGCCTTCCCACGATTGCTATCCTGGGCCGGCCCAACGTCGGCAAGTCCACGCTTTTCAACCGGTTGGTGGGGTCGCGGAGGGCCATCGTCGGAGATGAGCCGGGCATCACGCGCGACCGCCTGTATGGTGAGGCCGAGTGGCGTGGTCGCCCATTCCGGGTGATTGACACGGGCGGAATCCTTCCGGGCGACAAGGAACTCATCCCGGCGGAAATCTTCCGGCAGGCCAACGTTGCGTTACAAGAGGCAGCGGTCCTGGTCCTGCTGGTGGACGGTCGCAGCGAACTGGCCGCGCCCGACCTGGAACTGGCCCGGCTGCTGCTGCGGACCGGCAAGCCTCTCTTTCTTGCCGTCAACAAGATCGACACCGACCGCCAGTACGGCTTGATGGGTGACTTTCACCGGCTGGGCATTCGCGCCATGTTCCCAGTTTCCGCCGAGAACGGGCGCGGGCTCGACGATCTTCTTGATGCGATCCTGCAGAACCTTCCGCCGGCGCAGCCCCAAATCCCGGAACCGGATGCCGCGCCGGTCACCGGCAGCCAACCACGGACGGCGGAAGTCAAAGTGGCCATCATCGGCCATCCGAATGTGGGCAAGTCTACGCTGCTGAACCGGCTGACGGGGGCGGAAAGGGCCATCGTCTCCCCGCTTCCCGGCACAACCCGGGACGCGGTGGACGAAATTGTCGAGCGCGACGGGCAGATCTTCCGCTTCATCGATACCGCGGGCATCCGGCGCAAGGGCAAAACCCGCCTCATGGCGGAAAAACTCTCCGTGGTGATGGCCCGCAAGCACCTGGAAGCAGCCGACATCGCGCTGCTGGTGATCGACGCCACCGAGGGCGTGAGCCAGCTCGATGCCGCCATTGCCGGCTACGCCCACGAGAGCGGGCGCTCGGTCATCATCCTGGTGAACAAGTGGGACCGGCTCATCAGCGGCGCGATGAGCACCGGGCGGCAGACCAAGGCGGCGCGGATGAGAGAGAGCAAGCGTCCCGCCGATCGGGTCGCCTACGAGCAGAGCGTGCGCTACGCGTTGAAGTTTCTCCACTACGCGCCGTTGCTGTTTGTCTCGGCATCGACGGGCAAAGGCCTGGAAAAAGTGTTCCCCGTGCTGGAAGTAGTCGCCGCCGAGCGGCGCAAGCGTATTGGCACCGGCGAGATGAACCGCTTCCTCAGACACGTGGACTTTGAACGCGCCTCCGTACCGGCGCGCCAGCAGGTCAGGATCTATTACATGACCCAGGCGGCGGTGGCCCCGCCCACTTTCATCATCTTCACCGACCGGAAAGTGAAGCTGCACTTTTCCTATCAGCGGTTTTTAGAAAACCAGATTCGGCGCGCCTTCGGATTCACAGGCACGCCGATCTGGATCAAGAACCGGGCGCGGGACTGAAACCGCGGGTTCAGCTCACGGTGTCGTCAACAGGCCCACGCGCTCCACGCCGGCGTTGTGCGCCTCCGCGATAACCTGAGCGACGAATTCGTAGTCAAGACTTTCATCTCCCTTGACATACACGACCTTCTCGGCACGTTTGAGGAAGATTCGCGCCAACCGCGGACGCAAATCGTCCCAGGACACATCGTCACCGTTGATTCTGACCGTGGGACCGCCGCTCTGGGCGTTCCAGACGACCTGAATCACAATCGTGCGCTCGTTTTCAGGGGGATGCTCCCCGGCTGGTTGCGGGATCTGAGCTTCAACCATGTATTCCTTCGACGTCGCGACGATCACCATGAACACGATGATGAGCACCAGCAGGATGTCGATCAGAGGTGTGACGTTGATTTCGGGCCGGGACGGACCACCGCCTGCCATTGAGAATGCCATGGAATCGCTCCTCCCAAGGGCACGCGCGTGTCTGAAAACTTAGACACTCCGGCCTCCCGCAAGGTTCCGCGCAGGAGCATTCACGCAACCCCGGGCAGGGTTTTATCCAATCGGCTCAGGCGACGGCGGGAGAGGGGGCGGTTCCACGGGAGGCGGAACGGTAGGGGTGGGAGGCGGAGCCGGGTGCACCAGCGCGTCCAGCATCGGATAGCGGGACGCGAGGAAATAAATCGCGTAGGCGGGGAAGAACACCGCCGCGGGTACCGAAATCAGAGAGAACACGTACAGAATGAAGGCCAGCGCGAGGCATCCTGCCACGACCGCCAGGGTGATGGTGTAAAGGTTCCAGGTGAGGCCGGCAGCGCCTCCGGCGATCACCGCAAGGGCCCCAAGACCACCTACTGGTATCGCAATCGCCAGGAGCACGATGCCTGAGACAATTCCCAGAATCACGGCCGCGCCCAGAGCCAGAACGATTTTCATTCCGATGTAGCCGGCGTAGCTCCCCTTCTCGCGCTTGATCTGCGGCCACAACCTCCGCCAGCCCTCGAAGGCGCTGATCTCTTCCAGCGCCATCTGCGGCACCACGAAGTCCTTGGTCATGACGTGCACGATTAGTTGCAGGGCTAAGAAAAGCAGGAGCACAAAGAACAAGGCCATGCCCCCTAAGATCAGCGGAATGAGATGATCCTTTGGGTTCTTCAGCCACCCGGCCGCGAAGGCGAAAGCCGCCGGAATTCCCGCCAGGATGGTCAGCCCCGCGCCGAACGCCAGGAACAGCA
>CAYOZX010000080.1:0-3798 GCA_964408515.1 uncultured Acidobacteriaceae bacterium
AAACACCGATCCGAAGCGGCCGAGATGCTGATCGAGCTTGTAAGTCTGCTGGTCCACGGTATTGGGCAACGTGGTCACCAGGCGGTAGTTGCCGAGGCAGTCCGCAGTGAAGCAGTTGGGGGCCGGGATCAGGCCGGCATTCAGGAACACATTGGCCATGCGGGAGAAACGGTTCGTCGGAATAACGTTTCCGGAAAACGGCTGTCCGGTCTGGGGATCCACCGGCATGCAGAAAACGGTGGCGCTGGGAACGCAGCCGGCGGTGATCGGAGTGAGGCCGGAAGCGGAGAAATCCCCTTGCAGCCAGGCCGGATCGGGAACATTGAAGGTGTCCTGGTTGATGCCGTTGCGAATCCGCCAGCCCTCGTAGTTCACCAGGAAGAAGGTCTTGTTGCGCCCGTCATACAGCTTGGGGATGTAAATGGGACCGCCCAGGACAAATCCGAACTGGTTTTGCCGCAGCTCGGGAATTTGAGTTTGAAAGGGCGCCTTGGCGTCGAAGGCGTCGTTGCGGTGGAACTCGAACGCGGTGCCGTGCAACTGGTTGGTGCCGCTTTTGCTGACGATGTTGACCTGGTTGGCGCTGAAACCATACTCGGCCGAGTAGGTCTCGCTCTGCACCTTGAATTCCTGGATGGCGTCCTGGGAAAGAATCACGGCAGGGGTGTTCAGGGCGGTGTCGGTGTTCACCAGGCCGTCGAGCGTGTAGTTATTGGAGGTGGGACGGCCGCCATTGATGCTGATGGCGTTGCCTTCGCCCTGGCGCATCTGGCCCTGCTCGCCATTGGTCTGCACCGCACCGGAGCCGATGAACAGCAGGCTGAGGAAGTTGCGGCCATTGAGGGGAAGCTGTTCCACCTGCCTCTGGCTGACCAACTGGGAGACGGCGGCGCTGTCCGTATCCAGAGCAACCGCACTGGCTTCGACCTGAACCGTCTCGGAAACCGTGCCCGGCTTCATGGTCATGTTGACGCGCTCCTGCTGGGCGACCGTCAGAACAATGTGGTCGGCCACCGCCCTCTGGAAACCGGGAGCCTGAACGGTGACGCGATACGTTCCGGGCGGCAGGTACGGGACGGTAAAGTCGCCGGTGGAGCTGGTGACGGTGTGCGCGGTAGCGGCGGTAGCCACGTTGGTGACATCCACTGACGCATTGTTGACCACGGCCCCGGAGTTGTCGGTGACCGTCCCCAGGATGGTTCCGTTGGCGCCGCCCTGGGCGTAGAGCAGGACAGTTGAGAAAAGAACAAACAGACAGAGCGCAAGCTTGTGGACTCGCATGGTCGCATTTCCTCCTGTGCCTCGTGGACAGTTAAGCGGTCAACCTGGACCCCAAAGTCAGCAACGAACGATCCGCGAAGCGGGGGAGCGTGCCGGCGCGACGGACAGGCCGGGCAGAAATTGTTCCCCAGCTGGAACCTGGCGCACTGTAGCGAGGCTCAATCGAGCTTGTCAAGAAAAAAGTGAACTTGTTTCTCTATTGAAGTAAGGGGGGGTCCCCCTTTGCCCGACCGCCGAAAGCGCGCCTGAAAACACTTGATCGGCGATTAGGCAAAGCCCGGCCCCGGAAGTTATATTCTGTAGGGCGTGCGGCAGCTGACTCCGCGAGGCAAGCTGAATTGACCCGACCTTCCCCGAAGCGGCTCTACCTGATTCCGGTGCTGTCGAAGGCGCTCGACATCCTGGAACTGCTGCAAAATGAGCACGGGCCTTTGACCCTGGAAGCCATCTACCAACGCACCAATATTTCCAAGACCACGGTTTACCGTATCCTGAAAACCTTTGTGCACCGCGGCTATCTGGCACAGTCGCAGGACGGGTTGTACCGGCTGATGGCGCGGCCCAAAAAGGCGCGCTTCGGTTTCGGCGGGGAGTCGGCCGAGATGCCCTTTTCCGAGGCGGTCGGCGACAGTTTGAAGGCGGCGGCCGCGGCAGCGGGCGTGGACCTGATGGTGCTCGACAACCGTTACGACGGGGCCACGGCGGTGCGCAATGCGGACGAATTTGTGAGCCACCGCGTCGACCTGGTGATCGAATTCCAGATTGATCAGCAGGTGGCGCCGGTGATCGCGGACAAGATTGACGGCGCAGGAATTCCCATGATCGCGGTGGACATTCCTCATCCCCACGCGACGTTTTTCGGGGTGAACAACTATCGAGTGGGGTTCGAGGCGGGCGCCTGCCTGGCGGATTACGCCAAAAGAATCTGGGAGGGGAAGATTTCCTGGGTGATTGGCCTGGACATCGAAGAAGCTGGGCCTCTGGTGCAGAGCCGGGTGACGGGCGCGTTCGAAGGCATCCGCTCCGGCCTGCGTGGCTTGCCGGAGCAGGCGTTAGTGAGGCTGGACGGGCGCGGGCTGCGCGACAAGAGCTACCGCCTGGTGCTGGACTTCCTGCGACGGCACCCCAAGGACCGGGGCATTCTGATCGCCGCGGCCACCGACACCAGCGCTCTGGGCGCGGTGCAGGCGGTGCGGGAGCTGAAGGGGGAAAGACATATCGCCATCGTGGGCCAGGATTGCATCCCCGAGGCACTCGAAGAGATGCGGGCCGACCACAGCCCCCTGATCGGGTCGGTGTCGCATGAAGCCCAGGCTTACGGGCCCCGGCTGATCCACCTGGGGCTCGCGATCCTGAGCGGGCACCGGGTGGCGCCCTACAACTACGTGCAGCACCGGCTGGTGACCGCCGCCGAAGCCCGGCAAATGGCGCCGGTTTAGCGCTTTCTCCCCGCGCCGAAATTTTCTAATAGAAACTGTTGCCCTATTGCACTGCTGGAGTATGATGTTGGCGTCTGATCCGCGCCGGCCACGGTTTTGTGGCGGCCGCGGCGCCCGATTGCGATACCTTGGGGACGCAAGGGAGTCCGCCATGGCCGTCAAAACTCGCCTTCGTTACCTGGAAGACCGCTGGGATGAGCGCGCCGCCCGCGGGCTG
The DNA here is from genome assembly GCA_964408515.1 of uncultured Acidobacteriaceae bacterium. Classification (GTDB taxonomy): domain Bacteria; phylum Acidobacteriota; class Terriglobia; order Terriglobales; family Acidobacteriaceae; genus CAYOZX01. Next base: position 2,938 of record CAYOZX010000080.1, read on the forward strand.
GACGCGGTGGAGCTGCTGCGCTACCGCTCCAATCTGCTGGGGTCGGATTTGCGCATCACCAATTTCGGCGGGGGAAACACCAGCTCCAAGATTCAACAGACGGACCCGCTGAGCGGAAACCTGGAAGAGGTGTTGTGGATCAAAGGCAGCGGCGGCGATTTGGGCAGCATCAAGGTGTCGGGGCTGGCGGCGCTTTACCTGGACAAGCTGCATGGGCTGGAAAGGCAATACCGGGGCGCGGAGCACGAGGATGAAATGGTGGAGATGTATCCCCTATGCGCCTTCGGAAAGAATGCGGTGGCGGCGTCGATTGATACTCCCCTGCACGGGTTCCTTCCCTTCCCCCACATCGACCACCTGCATCCGGACTGGGGCATCGCCCTGGCCGCGTCGGCCAACGGCCGGGAAAAAATGGAGGAGTTTAATCGCAGCTTCGAGCACCGGCTGATCTGGGTGCCGTGGCAGCGCCCCGGGTTCGAGCTGGCCATGATGTTGCGGCGCGCGGTGGAGGACCGTCCCGGCTGCGACGGCGTGGTGCTGGGCGGCCACGGGTTGTTCACCTGGGGAAACACGCAGGAGGAGTGCTACGAGAACACCCTCGCCATCATCGACCAATTAGGACAGTTTGTGCTGGAACACGTGGAGCGGAAGAGCGCGAGCCTGTTCGGCGGCGCACGCTGCCAGGCATTATCCGATCGCCGTGACGTGGCGCTGGACATCTTTCCGTTTCTGCGGGGCCGGGTTTCGGGAGCGAAGCGGGTGATCGGGAACTTCAGCGATCTGCCTGAGGTGCGGCGTTTCGTTAATTCCAACGATCGCGGATCCCTGGAACCCCTGGGTACGAACTTGCCCGACCAATTC
>CAYOZX010000080.1:3808-13148 GCA_964408515.1 uncultured Acidobacteriaceae bacterium
CCCAGCTTTATTTCAATTACAATCTGAACGAATTGATCGGGAACTTCAGCGAGCTACCCGAGGTGCTGCGTTTCGTGAATTCCAACGATGCCGGAGCCCTGGCACACCTGGGGACAAGCTGTCCCGACCACTTCATCCGCACAAAAGTAAGGCCGCTGTTCGTGCCCTGGCAGCCTGGTGGCAGCGGGGAGGAGTTGCGCCGGCAGATTGATGCCGCGCTGGAAAACTATCGCAGGGAATACGCGGAATACTACCGGGCCTTCGCCCAGCGGGAGTCGCCGGCCATGCGTGACGCCAATCCCACGGTGGTGCTGATTCCCGGCGTCGGGATGTTCAGCTTTGGCAAGAGCAAGACGGAGGCGCGTCTCACGGGAGAGTTTTACGTCAACGCCATTCACGTCATGGAGGGCGCGACCTCGCTCGATTCAGGCAAGCCGCCGGCGGAGCTGCCACAGGCGGGCGCGGCGGCGCCCACGAGCGCGTTCACCGTGCACAACAACTATGTAGCGTTGCCTTTGTCGGAGGCCTTTCGGATTGAATACTGGCGGCTGGAAGAGGCCAAGATCCGGCGCCAGCCTCCGGAAAAGGAGTTGAGCCGGCAGGTGGCGCTGGTGGTCGGCGGAGGCAGCGGCATCGGCCGGGAGGCGGCGCTGCTGGCGGCGGAACGCGGGGCGCACGTGGTCGTGGCCGACCGCGATGCGGAAGCGGCAAAGAGGGTAGCGGAGGAGGCGAAGGCGATCGCGGGAAAGGAAGGCAGCCTGGCGGTGGGAGTGGACATTCGCAAGCGGGAGGCGATCCGCGAGAGTCTCCGCGAGCTGATCACAGCCTATGGCGGGCTGGATATCGTGCTCAATACGGCGGCGATCTTCCCCTCGTCGGCGGACGGACCGATCAAAGACGAGATGTGGGGAGTCACGCTCGATCTGAACGTGACCGCAAACTTTCTCCTGGCGGATGAGGCGGCAAAGATTTTGCGCGACCAGAATCTGCCTGCCTCCCTCGTGCTGACCAGCTCAGCCAACGCCGTAGTGCCCAAGCGGGGCAGCGAAGCCTACGATGTGAGCAAGGCGGCGCTGAGCCATCTGGTGCGGGAGCTGGCGATTTCCCTGGCGCCCAAGATTCGGGTGAATGGAGTGAGCCCGGCCACGGTCATCAAGGGATCGGCAATGTTCCCACGCGACCGGGTGATCATGGCATTGAAGAAGTACGGCATCGCATATGAAGAATCCGCCAGCGACGAGCAGCTACGCGGCCTGCTGGCCGATTTCTATGCCCAGCGCACGCTCACGCACCAGCCGATCGAGCCCAGGGATTGCGCCGAGGCGATGTTGTTCCTGGCCGGTCCGAAAGCGGCGCGCACGACTGGACATCTGATCCCTGTGGACGGCGGGTTGACCGAGGCTTTTCTGCGATGAGCGAGGCAGCCCAGAGTCGCAGCAGCTCTCAGGCGGGTACAAGGCCGGCGCTGGTGGCTGTGGACCTGGGCGCGGAGAGCTGCCGGGTCTGTCTGCTGCGCTGGGAAAACGACGTTCCACACATCCAGGTGGTACACCGCTTTCCTAATGCAGCCGCCGTGCACGCGGACGGCCTGCACTGGGACATGAAGCGCATCGTGGAGGGAGTCGACGACGGTCTGCGGGCGTGTGCTGAGCTGGCCCCAGAGGGCATTGCTGCCATCGGTGTGGACGGATGGGCGGTGGACTATGTGCGCCTGGGCGCGAGCGGAGAACCGGTAGGCGATCCCTTCTGCTACCGCGACGAGCGCACCCTGGCGGCCCAGCAAAAGGTGCACGCGCGCATTTCACCGGAGCGGCTGTACGAGCTTACGGGCGTGCAGATCCTGGCGCTGAACACGCTCTACCAGCTCCATGCCGACGGCGCCGGGCAAGAACGACCCTGGCTCAATGTGCCGGAATTCCTGATGCATCGCCTGGGCGGTCGCAGAGTGTCCGAGTACACCAACGCGACCCATACCCAATTGCTGAGCGTGCATGGCCATACCTGGTGCCCGGAGGTGTTTCAGGCCGCCGGGCTGGATCTGAGCGCCGCTCCTCCGGTGGTGAACCCGGGTACCGACATTGGCGGCCTGCGCGGTCCGCTGGTTTCTCTGCCCGCGCTTCGCGGCACGCGGTTGATCGTTCCCGCCTGTCACGATACAGCTTCGGCCATCGCCGGCATTCCCGCCCAGGGAGACGATTGGGCCTTCATCAGTTCGGGCACATGGTCGCTGGTGGGCTGCGTGCTCGATGCGCCCTGCGTCAGCGACGAAGCCCGTCGCCGAAACTTCAGCAACGAGGGCGGAGTCGGAGGAAAAATCTACTTTCTCAAGAACGTCAACGGAATGTGGCTGCTGCGGCAGTGCATCGAAACGTGGCGGTCGCAGGGCTGGGATTCGACGGTGGAGAGCCTGATCGCCGCTTGCGCGGGCCGGCCCGCTCCCGCTTCTCTGCTCGACGTGGATGACCCCGACCTGCTGGCGCCGGGAAACATGCCCGCGCGCATTAATGCCCAGCTGAAGCGCCGGGGCCTGGCGCCGATGGCGGCGGATTCCGCCGCCAGTGCCGCCAGTGCCGCGATGGCCAACCTGATCTTTCACAGCCTGGCGGCGCGCTACTCAGAGGTCCTGCAGAGCCTGGCCAGCATCACGGGAAAGACCTTCAAACGCCTGTACATCGTCGGAGGCGGGAGCCGCAACACCCTGCTGAATCGACTCACCGCCAAGGCGACCCGGCTAGAGGTTCTGACGGGATCGACGGAGAGCACAACGGTGGGCAATTTTGCCGTCCAACAGGCGGCCTTGCACGGAGACTACGTGGCGGAGAGGGGCGTGGCAGCCGATAGCGTTGCGCGGTGGGCCAGCGTGCTCTCGGGAGAGCCGATCGAAACCCTGGCCGCATCGATTCCGGCGCACAAGGTCAAAGAGAGTGGAGTGGGAAGCGGAGAAGCACTCGCATGACGGAAAAGCAGGAAGCACTCATCCACCGGGCTTTGGACAATCTTCATATCGAACTGCCTTCGTGGGGGTTCGCCAACACGGGGACGCGCTTTGGAAAATTTATTCAGCCCGCGGCGGCCATCACGGTGGACGACAAGTTCAGCGACGCCGGGCAGGTGCACGCGCTCACCGGCGCTTGCCCGACGGTCGCTCTGCACGTGCAATGGGACTTGCCCCAGGGAGTAAAGGACGCGGGGCAGGTCAAACGTCTGGCCGAGAAGTACGGGGTGCGGCCGGGTTCGATCAATCCTAATGTGTTTCAGGACCAGGAATACAAATATGGGTCGCTGGGCAATCCCGATCCGGTGATTCGCCAGCGCGCGCTCGATCACATCCTGGAGTGCGTGGCCATCGCCAAGGACCTGGACTGCCGCGACATCTCTCCCTGGTTCGCCGACGGCTCGAACTATCCCGGGACGCAGAGCTTCCGCCGCAGGGTGGAGTGGTTTGAGGAGGCTCTGCAGAAGGTCCACGCCGCGCTTGGACCCAAGCAGCGCCTGCTGGTCGAGTACAAACCGTTCGAGCCGGCGTTCTATCACACCGACATCGCCGACTGGGGCATGGCGTTTCTGCTGGCGCGGGCCGCCGGTTCCCAGGCCTATGTCCTGGTGGATACCGGACATCACTATCAGGCGCAAAACATCGAGCAGATCGTTGCCTGGCTGTTGCATCACGGCATGATCGGGGGATTTCACTTCAACGATCGCCGCTACGCCGATGACGATCTCACCCTGGGCTCGATCGATCCTTATCAGGTGTTCCGCATCTTCCACGAGATTCATACCTTCGCCTGGGAGAAGGGGAAGGCCGCGGACGTGGCGTACATGGTCGATCAGAGCCACAACCTCAAGGGCAAGATGGAAGCCATGATCCAGACCGTATGCACGGCGCAGGAGCTGTACGCTAAAGCTGCCCTTGTGGACCACGACCGCCTGGCCCTGTTGCAGCAGAGCTGCTCGCTGGTGGAGGCTGAAGAGTGCTTGCGGGGCGCCTTCTGGATCGACGTGCGGCCCGTACTGCGCGACTGGCGGCGCAGCCACGGACTGCACGAGGATCCGATGCAGGCGTTCCGCGAGAGTGGCTATCTGGAACGCATCACGCGCGAACGGCGGGAACGCAATGCCGGTGTAGTCACCACGTACGCGTAAAGGTCCTCACACACGTCAGTCCCGCAGACGCAGCCCGGCGGTAAAGGTTCGTTCTGAGAAGATTACGAACTACCCCCGGGCTGCCTCATACGCCCGGCTGAGCCAGTCGAGCGCCGCCCGGAGATCAGCTTCTGAGCTCATCTCAAAATTGAACCAGCATGCTTCCTGCATGGGACCACGCCCGACCCGGGGATCGGAGCGGAGCCGTGCTCGCACTTTTGGCGTGATGGTCCCCAGTTTGAAGCCAAAAGCATTGGGCGCTTCCATTCCACGTGTTTTCGGCAGCGCGGCGAAGATACACTTGCGCCGATATAAAGCCATAAAACCGAACATAGGCCGCGTGCTAACCCGGGGCCAGGTCGTGGCCTCCGATATCAGCGCGGCTGACCAGGCCTTCATTTCCTCGGAGGCTTTGGGCAGGCCAGGGCGGGCCTGGCGCCCAGATGCGTTCTTGCGTTGCGAAGTCACAGGCAGTCTTTCAGAATTCTCTCCTCTTCATAGCTCCGGATTCAAGATCGCGTTCCGATCCAACATCGCGCGTTACCGGGTGGTGATCTGCTGCAACCTCACCGGGCCGAGCAGGCCTGAGGGGAGGAGCGGGGAGTTCGCCTTGTACGGCGTCACATCGGCGAACGTGTACTTGGTGGTGGCGTCAGGTTGCTGATCGCCGACCAGGCGGTTGACCCAGGCGTTGATCACCTTGATGGTGAGGTCGTTCGAGCCGGGCTTCAGGACGCCGGTTACGTCCATGCGGTAAGGCGTGTGCCAGACCACGCCGAGCAGCTTGCCGTTCATGCTGACTTCGGCCAGGTTCATCACTTCGCCTAGATCGAGCCATATTCTCGCCCCCGGCTTGAACCAATCGGGCGACGCCTGAATCATGTTGGTGTACGTGCCGATTCCCGAAAAATATTTGACTCCCTTGTCCTGGCTGTCGCTCCAGGAAATGAGTCTGTCCAGCGTGATCGACGGCGGGGCGCCACGGCCCGGCTGGAAAGCCACATTCCACGGGCCCTCGACCGTGGCCAGCTCATTTTCCACCTGCCTGGGCAGAGTGAGAGATGCGGCCGTGGCAGGTTTGCGGAATACAACAAATACGGTTCCCCAGGGCTCAAAATGCAACGGAACGGTTGTGCGGCCGCCGGCAATCGTATAGGAAGCAAGCTGCGTGTGACCGTTCTCCGCGTACCACAACTGGGGCACTTTGCCGGTCACGCGGAAGCTGGCGTCAACGTTTTCGTCACGATCATTGCGGTTGTCGAGGAAGTAGATATCCGCACCGGGGAGCTTGCGGTGCACAAACAGGATGCGCGTGTCTTCCTTCGGCTTGGTGTGATCGAAGTCCGGAGCCACGGTCAGCGCTTTCAGCGCCGCCTCAGCCTTTTGTCCGGCGTACACCTTTCCTTTGCCCAGTGAGTGCACGCCGGTACCGTCGCCGAACAGTTCGCCGTTCAACCGGTTGAACTCGGCCGCATCATCCGCCAGGCTGGGCGTGTCCGTCGGCTTATCTCCCACTACCACCGCGCCCTGCTCGACCAGCTTGTGAATGGCGCGCAGCACCGGAAGCGACATGTGCTTGCTGTAAGGATCCAGAGCCAGAATGCGGTAACTCATGCCGCTCCCGGTGGTGATCTGCCCCCCGGTCACACCCAGCTCATGAATCAGCCCATCGGCATTGATGTAGTCGAAACCGTATCCTGCAGGCAGGTCAGGGGCCTTCTCGTTAAAGATCGCGGTAATGTTTGAATCTTCGCCATAGAAATAGATCTCGTCGGCGACGAAGCGACCCTGTTGAAGCAGATACGAGCTGCGCGCAAGATAGTCAACCCAAGCGCCGGCCTGTTCCGCCCAGGTTTCGTTGCGGTTGAACCACTGTCCGAAGGGCCCAAGAGTGAGTCCCGGCGCCCGGTCAATCAATGGCTGGTGCGCCGACTCGTGAATCACGAAACGGTTGATTCCGTTGAGCAGTTCCTGGTCCGCGGTGGGCTTAAGGGTTGCCGGAGACCAGGCCCAGGGCGCGGCCCCGGCGGTCAGGGACTCCGCGGCTGCAATATTCTGTCCATAAATGTGCGCCACGGAGGCTGATTCGCGATCGTCCGCGTTGTAACCGAATTGTTCCTTGTTGACGCCCGGTACCTGGGTCCACATGGCGCTCATCGGAATGTCATTGAGTTTCTTCACTTCCATGCCATCGGCCCCGAAGGCGCGCCCGCTCTCGTGCGATTCGCCATAGTGACCGATACCGCGCTCTTTGAGTGAAGCCTGCACCTGGCCGTAATGCTCGTCGGCGATCAGGTCAGCAATGGTCTTGCGGAAGTCCCACAGAAAGGCGTCGCTGGCTTCAGCGCTCTCGACCACGTGGCCCGTCAACACCGGCATCCAGGGCAATGGATCATATCCCCGGCGCCTCTTGAACTGCGCGATCATGTCGTCGGTCCAGTTCTGAGAACCGGCTTCCCAGCTGTCGGTGATCACGTACCGGATGCCGCGCTTGCCCATGTAGTCCGTGCCCACGGTTTCCTTGTAGCTGTCCAGGTAGCCGTTCATGTAATTCTTCACGTAGGCGTGGTTGAGCTTGTCCACTTCGAGGCCAGTGGCTTCAGCGGTGGCGGGGTGATTGGTGATTCCAAGCAAAGAGTATCCAAACCGGAGTACAACCCACTGGCCGGGTGGAGGCGTCCAGTCAAGCGTGCCGTCGGAGCGCAGTTTCGAAGTCAGATCGATGACATCGGACTTCGAGACGGCGTCGGCCGCCGGCACCTCAGACGTAGCAAATTGATAGACGTCATCCGCGGGAGTGAATGCAGCCTTCTCTTCGAACCGGTTCACGCGCGCGCCGGGATGAAGCGCCAGCTCGGCGATCTCGTAGTCGGAAGGAGACGGCCCGACCTTGATTCCCAGGGAGCTTGGGTCCAAACCGCTGGCCCAAGGCGGCAGGGGAGGGGGTGGAATGCGCTTGAACGAGACACGAAAGTACTTCCCGGTCACGGGAGGAAACGAAAGAGTGTGTTGCGGCGCTCCGCCGTCAGGAAGTTTGACGACCTCACGGAAATGTTCGCCGTCGTCGCTCACTTCGAGGGACTTTTCCGGGTTGCTAACGCCCGCCACCACCGCAGTGATGAAGTCGACGTCCTTCGTGACTATGGTGATGGAGCGCATCGTCTGGGCCTGAGCGAACTCGTACTGGATCCACGCGCTCTGGCCGGGTGCTGGAATGGGAATTTTTGCTGTCTTTTCCAGGTCACCGTCGTTGAGCATCGCGGCGTCGGGCGCACCTCCGCTGGCGGTCAGCTTCGGATGCAAGGACTCCAGAGGCACATCGCCCGCCGGCCTGCGATAGGCGACGACCACGCTATCCGCGTAATATTGCGGCGGCACCGGGGCACCCTCAGGTGCAGCCAGAGCATCCCGCACGCCCATGTTCTGAAACGCGCCGGTGTTCGACGGAGGTTTGGCGGGTATTCCCTTGAACGGCTTCCCACCTTCCACGAGAGTCTCGCTCCAGACATATTTCTTCATTCCCTGCGAGGCCGGGACCCAGGGTCCGCCGGTTTCGCTCCAACCCGGAGAGCCGGCAATCGCTTCTTCCATGCCGAGTTGGTCGGCGAGGACGGTAGCGTACTTGAATGCGTCCTTCCACTCCGGCGTCATGTAGGCGAGGCGGTGATCCACGACCTGGGGCGTGGATAAGGCGGCGTCAAAATTCTGGAATCCTCTGAGGCCCACCCGATGCATCCATTCCAGGTCCAGCTTGATGCCTTCCTTGGTGATGTTGCCGTTCATCCAGTGCCACCACACCAGGGGCCTGGCCGAGTCAGGTGGCTGTTTGAAGCGCTCCTGCAGCGCGTGGCTGGAAGTCTGGCCAGGGGTGGACCTCGAATCGATGGTCAGCATGACGGCAATGGCGAACGCTCGAAGCTCTGCCGCGCGAAATCTTTTCATCTGGAGTGAGTCCTTCCTCTGATCTGAAAATGAGTCAGCGTTCGATGGTGAAGTTGTAGGATCCTGGGCCCGCTTCAAACACAGCCTTGCGGTCATCGCGAAGCTGGAAGGAAACGCCGGCACTCTGGCGGATGTTCTTGCCGTCTTCAGTGACCGTGGCCGTCACATCGCCGGGAAAGTACAGGAGTCCACTCGCATTGGGAGGAATCACCACCTCCCAGAAGATTTTGCTGCCCTCCACTTTCCAGTTGGAAGTGATGGGACCATAGGCGGAATCGTAGGTTGCCTTGACCTCTCCCAGGCTGGCATCGAATTGGGGATGCAGAACGATGCGATGAAATCCCGGGTCCTCAGCTGTCTCATCGATGCCAGCGCCATAGCGGTACAACCACTCCGCCACGGCCCCATAAGCGTAGTGATTGTAGGAATTCATCGACGGATCGCTCATCATCTGATCGCCGTTCCAGCGCTCCCACATGGTGGTGGCGCCGTGCTCAATCATGTATCCCCAGGAGGGGTAGGTCGTCTGCAGAAGCAGCTTGTAGGCGACGTCGCTGTGCCCGCTGTTGCTCAGCTCGATCATCAGATACGGCGTGCCCAGGAAGCCGGTGGTGAGGTGGTAGTCATGGGCCTTGATGTCTTCCGCCAGCTTGTCAGCCGCAGCCTGGCGCAGCGCCTGCGGCAACAGATTCATGTGCAAGGCGAGGACGTAACTGGTCTGGCTGCCTGTGCCGACGGCGCCCTCGGGCTTCACATATTCCTGATTGAAGGCCGTACGGACTTTCTCAAACAGCTCACGGTATTTCTGCTCGTCGGCGGGCCGCTGCAGGATCTGGGCCATGCGCATCATGAGCTGGGCGTCGTAAGCCCAGAAAGCGGTGGCGATCAGGTCCTTTGAAGTCGTGCTGCCGATGGCCAGCCAGTCGCCGTAGTCGTTGCCGCGCTCCTTCATCCACAAATAATCCGGATTGGCGTCGGCGAGGTGGTCCATCCATTTCGCCATCGCAGCCCAGTTTTCTTCCAGGATGCGCGTGTCGCGGAATTGCAGGTATGCGGTCCAGGGGATAATGATGCCGGCGTCGGCCCAGCCCGCCACGCTGTCGGTGGTCGGCCCGATCCTGGGCGAGACGTCAGAGAAAGCCCCATCGGCTCCCTGGGCGTCGCGAATGTCAGTGGTGAACTTGTGCGAGAAGGCGGCCAGGTCGGCATTGAACGAGGCTGCCCGCCAGAACACCTCGGCGTCTCCCATCCACCC
>CAYOZX010000081.1:0-8164 GCA_964408515.1 uncultured Acidobacteriaceae bacterium
TCTTGGATGCGGGGGAAGGGTTGTCCGATGGAAGCATGCTGGCCCGCGCTGGGCGGAACATCAATGTACTTCAGGGCAAGAGAAAGTTCCACCAGGCCGGACTGGTGAAGGCGTACGGAATCTGCCACAAAAGTTACAAGTTCTCACAAAATCTTGAACCGCAGAGTTCGCGAAGGACGCCAAGAAAACGCTAGACTGTACTGTCCCGTTTTACAGCGTACATGGTGACCACTGCGCCCACGGCAAAATTGTCCGCGTCGACGTCCAGCGCAGCCTCGTTTGTTACGCTGGGCCTGGTTGCAGGAGTCGCCGCCGGCCTCGTCGAAGGCGCCGGCCTGCTGTTGTTTCAGCGTATCAACTGGGCTCGTTGGGGCCCGATGATGCACGTATCGCGGGAGATCCTGTGGATATCTCCCATCGTGGACGTGATCTTCTTCGTGCTGGCGGCTGTACTTGGATGGCTGGCGGCCCGCATGTTTCCCCGGCTCCCGCTCTTTCGCGCCATTTTTTTTCTGCTGGCGTTTCTAAGCATCTACGACTGGCTCACCCTGACTGCGCGGCTTTACCATCGCGCCTGCTTGCTGTTGGCCCTGGGAGTGGCGGCCTCGCTGGCCCGCTGGTGTAAAGGGAGGGCTTTCGCGGTGGCCGACTTCTGCCGCCGGGCCTGCCCTTGGGCCGCGGCAGCGTGGATGCTGGTGTTTGCAGCCCTTCAGGGCGGCCAGTGGCTCTACGAGCGCCATGCCGTGTCCCATCTTCCTCCCGCCGTGCCCGGCGCGCCTAACGTGCTGGTAATCGTAGTGGACACGTTGCGCGCCGACCATCTCTCTGCCTATGGCTATGGCCGGCCCACCAGTCCCAACATCGATCGGCTGGCGCAGCAGGGAGTCCTGTTTGAGAATGCGATTTCCACAAGTTCCTGGAGTTTGCCCTCCCATGTTTCATTGCTCACCGGCCGCTACCAGTTTGAACACGGCGTAGGCAATGTGCAGCCCGAGCCTTGGTTGGGATGGGGAGACAAGGGACTCGGCGGTTACCGGACGTTAGGCGAAGCTTTGGAGCGCAGGGGCTATCGCACCGGCGCTTTTTCCGCCAACCGCACCTATTTCTCCCGCGATCTGGGCTTCGGCCGCGGCTTCATCCACTTCGAGGATTACTTTCATTCTCCCGCCGACGCGTTCGTACGCACACTCTTCGGCCGGGAATTTGCCCGGATTTATCTCAACCGCACCGAAAAGAGCAAAATCACGAGGGGACTCCGCTTCCTGAAAATGAATTCTCTCTTAGACAAGGACTCGGAGGGTTCCGCAGCCTACGGCGGAGCTCAAGGCGTCAGGAAGAGAGCGGAAGTGGTCAACCGTGAGCTACTGAAATGGATCGATCGCGGCCAACGACGTCCTTTTCTTGCCTTTCTCAATTATTTTGATGTGCATTATCCCTACGGTGCTCCGCCAACTTATGCCGGGCCGGCTGAGAAGCATGGCACGCGCATCGGCGAGTATGATTCCAGCGTCAAGTACGTCGACGATTGCCTGGGCCGGCTGTGGCGCTCGCTGGAGCAAAGAGGTTTGGCCAACAATACCCTGTTGGTCATAACGTCCGACCACGGAGAATCGTTGGGACAACACGGCTTGATCTTTCATGGTCAGGCGCTCTACCGCGAACTTATCCGTGTACCTCTTGTGATTTGGCATCAGGATCACCTACCCGCTGGGATTCGCATCGCGACGCCTGTCACAAACGCAGCCATTCCAGCGACAATCATGGATCTTGTGGGTGAGGACCAGCGGAATCCCTTTCCCGGTCGTCCCCTGACGGCCTTATGGAAGTCCGATGACCTGACGAGGTGGCCTGACCCGTTGTCTGAGTTGGCTCAAAACGACCTCGTCGACAAAGACGACAAAATTGCGGGAAGGCTCATCCCGACCGCAACCAGCGGCGCCATGCGAACCCTGGTCACCTCACCATGGCAATTGATCGAACATGAGACCAGGGGCAATCAGCTATACGACTGGGCGCAAGACCCGGAAGAGTTGAACAACCTCATCCAGTCGCCCGAAGGTCAGGCGGCGGCCGAGGGCCTGAAATTGCGGATGCAGGCGGCTATGCCAAGAGGGCGCTGAGCTGATTGTTGTGGATTAGGATTTGCGCTGGTCTTACCGGCTGTTGCCGGCCGCTTCGATCTTTTCCACCACCAGCGCGGTCGAACCGCCGCGCTGATACGCCTTCCCCGTCGCGCTGACCACTTGCCCGGCAAAAGGCAGCAACTTGTCGTTTTGTCCGCTCGAGGGCGTGGTATCGGCGATCGGCCAGTAAATCCTGCCATCGGGCGCGAGGATGACCAGCGGCGACCCTGCATGAGCGCAGGCGCGCGCGCAATCGGCACTGATCGGTTTCCTCAGATCTTTGGTGAAGGCGCAGGCTGAATCCAGAACGTAACCTTTCACCGTTACCGTCTTTCCCGCGGCCCAAACTGAAGCGGCAGCGGCCAGCACAACCGCGCAGCTCACAACCACGCAAAGCGTTTTCATAGATCGCCCCTCCGGAAAGGATCGAAACCGCGTCTTTGCAAAAAACATTTGAATAAAAGCAAGAGGCAGGTAGCCGTACCTACCTCTTTGTGGGGTGCACTCCTCAGAGCCGCGGCGGGAGTGTGCCGCGCTACGAGGATATGAAAGTGGCCACAAATTAGCGGTTACCCGGATGAGGCGCAATACTGAAAAAATACTAGAGGAGCAGGCAAACTAGAATCCGTTCAGCGCCGTGATTCCCCTGCCTTCCACGCACTCATACGCGCGGCCAGCCGCGAGATTCTTATGCTCCTCCACGCGGCCGCTGGGCCAGTCGATCACCAGGCGGTCAACCTGGTCGCGTTTTCCCAGTCCGAAGGTCACCGGAAGCTCAGACTGCGACAAATAACTCGAACCGCCTTTGACCAACCGTGACTGGGCCGAGTCGCCACAGAAGACGCGCACTCGCGCCCCGATGGCGTCGCGATTCGATTTGGTCCCGGTGAGCCGCAGGCGCAGGCTGCGGTTGCCCGCAGTCTGGTCGTTGCGATAGAGATACGCCGGGCCGTTGTTGGTGGTCAGCAGCAGGTCGAGATCGCCGTCGCGATCGAAGTCTGCGTAAGCCAGGCCGCGGCCAACCTTGGGCTGGCTGAAACCGCCTCCGGCTTCGGCAGCGACGTCGCGAAACTTGCCCTGACCCTCATTGAGGAACAACTGCGGCGCCTGCGCGTAGCCGACGCCGCGCACCTGACGGACCGTGTCGTCGATGTGGCCATTGACCACGGCCAAGTCCAGCGCTCCGTCCAGATCAGCGTCCAGAAACACGCAGCCGAAGCCCAGCCGGTCTTTCGAGGCCAGCCCGACTCCGCTCTGGGTCGCGATGTCGGCGTAGCTTCCGCCGCTGGCCCGATAGAGCCCGATCATTTCGTTATCAAAATTGGTGATGGCAACGCCGGAACCGCCTGAGTTGTTGAAGTCGGCCACGTCCACGCCCATGCCGGCGCGGGCCTTGCCTTCCGCGCTGAAAGCGATTCCGGCTTCTACCGCCACGTCTTTGAATGTGCCGTTGCGCTGGTTGCGGTAGAGCTTGTTGGGCTGGGTATCGTTGGCCACCAGCAGATCGGGCCAACCGTCCTGGTCGTCGTCGAGCATTGCCACGCCCAGCGACTTGGAACTGCTGTCGAAAATTCCGCTGGTCGCGGTTACGTCTTCAAAACTTCCATTGCCCAGGTTGCGGAACAGCCAGCAGGTTTCCCCGCGATAGGCTTCGGGTGTGCAATACGACTTGCGCTTGCCGTCCGGACTGCAGAACACGTCGTGCTCGGGAGACCACTTCACATAGTTGCAGACGAACAGATCGAGCCAGCCGTCGCGGTCGAAATCGAACCACAGCGCCGACGTGCTGAACGCCTGGCGCCGGCCCAGACCGCTGCTGGCGGTCACGTCCACGAACGTTCCCTTGCCGGTGTTCCGGAACAGATGGTTCTGACCCACGCAGGTCACCAGGATATCGGGATGCCCGTCGTTGTTGTAATCTCCGACGGCAACGCCCATGCCATACATTTCCACGTCCAGCCCGGCGCTGCGGGTGACATCCGAGAACGTTCCGTTGCGATTGTTGCGGTAGAGCTTCAGCGTGCTGCGCTGGCGCCGCTGCCCCGGCCAGTCCATGCCGTTGATCAGAAGAATGTCCTGCCAGCCGTCGCGGTCGTAGTCCAGAAAAGCGCAGCCTGCGCCCAGGGTTTCCGGAAGCAGCTTGCCGCCCGCGGCCCCGCTGTTGTGGCGAAACTGGATGCCCGCGGCTGCCGTGACATCGGCAAGCTGGAAGCCAAGGGAAGAGGGCGCCGCTGCCCACGAGTCCAAGCGCAAAGCCGAAGCGGATGCCAGACCGGCCATGCCGGACAGAAATCGGCGCCGGTTCACGGAAGATTTACCAGCCCGTTGCGGATGGCATAGACCACCAGTTCGGCGGTTTTGTGAATGCCCAGCGCGTCCATGAGATTGGCGCGGTGCACGGCCACCGTGTTGGCACTCAAGTCGAGCGCGGTCGCGATCTCCTTGTTGGATTTTCCATCGACGATCATTTGCAGGATTTCCAACTCGCGGGGGGTGAGGCGCGCGTCGCGTTCGCCCTTGAGAGCCGAAGGACGCGGTAGCTGCGAATCCAGCACCGTCTCTCCCGCGACCACGCGCCGGATGGCGGCGCTCAATTCCAGGTCAACCGCATTCTTGAGCACGTAGCCGCGGGCGCCCGCATCCAGCGCCTGCCGCACCAGGGTTTCCTCCGGATGCATGCTCAGCATCAGCACCAGGGTTGCGGGCTGCTTCTCCAGAATTTTTCGCGTGGCTTCGAGGCCGTTCATCCCGGGCATGGCGCAGTCCATCACTACCACCCGCGGCTGCAGCCCGGCCGCCAGGCGGACGGCCTCCGCCCCGTCGCCCGCCTCGCCCACGACCGCAATATCTTCCTCGTCCTCCAGAAGGCGCCGGAACCCGCGCCGCACCAGGCTGTGATCATCCACCAGCAGAACTGAAATCTTATCCGCCATGAGAATCCAGCTTCTCCCTCGGCACGGTCAGCCGCACCAGCGTGCCCTGCTCCCCTGGGGTGATCACCTCGACGGCGCCTCCCAGCAGTTCAGCCCGTTCCCGCATCGCGACCAGGCCGATGCCCGGTTTCGGAGCCGGCCCGGTGAATCCGCGCCCGTGATCCTCCACTTCCACTCCCAGACTCTCGGGCCGGAAGCGCAGTCTGACCCAGGCTTCATTCGCTCCCGAATGCCGGGTCACATTGTTCAGGGCTTCCTGCACGATGCGGTACACATGGATGGCCGCGTTTCCGTCCACCCGAAACGCCGTCCCCGATTTTTCATAGGATATGTGAATTCCCGCCTGCCGTGCCACCATGGGCAGATACCAGTCCAGTGTGCTTTCCAGCCCGGCCTCGTCCAGCATGACCGGATGCAGCGCCTGCGAAAGGCTGCGCACTTTGTCCAGCGTGCCTTGCGCGATTTCCGCCACCTCGCGCAATTCCGCGCGCAGGGGCGAACCTTCGGGAGCCAGGTTCCCGGCCCGCGCCAGCATCGCGCCCACCGCGGTCACAATCTGCCCGAACTCGTCGTGCAGTTCGCGCGAGATGTGGCGCAGTGTGGATTCCTGGGTCGCAATCAGTTTCTGCGCCAGCTCGCTGCGCTGCTCGGAAAGCGCCGCCAGCTGCGCGAACAGGATTCGATTGGACCGTATGGAATAGAGGCCGGTCAACAGGATCGCGACCAGCGTCAAGGCCAGAAACCAGTACACCTGCCTCTGCACGCGATCATAAATCTGCCGGATGCGCTCTGCCGCCTGCTCTTCGCTCTCGTTGTTCTGCACCAGCAGCCGCGCCACCGCCGTGCTCAACGCCGCCTGACGCGCCTGCAGGGAAAGCCGGATCTGGTTCCGCGCTTCCTCCGGCTTGCCCTCGGTCGCCAGCGCGAACATGCGGTCCACCGCATCCCAGAACTGCGCGATCGAGTTGCCCAGATATTCCCGCTGCTCCGGCGTGCGGTCCGTCACCGCTACCTGCTCTTCCCGGCGCAACGCATCTTCCAGGTCCGCGCGCACGCGCAAGAATTGCGCCTTCCACGCCGTCAGCGGATAGGGTTCGTCGCTGTCCAGCATGTCGCGCATGCCCAGGGCCACGGTGTTCAGATCATTCTGGATGCGCAGCAGTTGCAGCGAATCCTTGCGGTTGCGGTCGACCAGATGGTTCTGCAATTCGCGCAGACCGGAAATCTGCCACGTGATGTACCCCGAGCACGCGACCACGGCGGCCAGGGTGATGATCAGGCCCAGAAACAGCCCTGGCGTCGGAGAACGATGCGGAACAATCGCGCGCGCCACGCTCCCGAGCATACAAGACGGCCGCCGCAACTTCCAACGCGGACGGCGCTGTGCCGCAAGAGCGCCCCTCTGTATACTGCAAGGCGCATGGCGCATCGATCCGGCAAATGCTTTCTGCTGTGCACTCTTGCTTTGCTGTTCGTCGCCGCCCCGTCTTTCGCCTCGGGCGCGGAGTCCGTCACCCGCGCGGAGCGCCTTTACGCCGGCATGCTCGATGCCTACGGCGCATTCAGCACCATCGATTCGGGACTGATGAAGACTTACCGGGGCAAGGACCTTCAATCCTGGAAGCGAATCTACCTCTCCCGGCGGAAGGCCGTCGCCGCCCGCCTTGCCAAGGTTTCTACGCGGGGATTCTCCCCCGCCGACGTGCGCGCGGTCACGCTCATGCGCACAGCCCTGCAGGAGTACTCCGCCGACGGTTCCACGCTCGCCCCCGCCGGCAAATGCGACCAGGCCCGGCGGCCAGACCTCGCCTTCGACGCCCTCCACACCGCCCTGTATGCCTGCTTCTCGGAACTCGGAAACAACCTGCAGTTTGAAGGTCAGGCGCTTGCCCGCGTTTCCGCCATGGCTCTACAGGGACAACTGGCCGAGCCCGAGCGCCGCAAGAATCTTTTCCTCGCCTTCGTCCCTCTCTGGAAGGCGGTCAACGGCGACGATCAGCCCGGCAGTCCTTACCGCCGGTTGATCAAGCTGGCCGCCTCAGGCGCCTCCCGCCAACCTTCTGCCATCGACGCCGCTGCCCGCAGCGTGGGGATTTCTGCGGCCGCCGTCGAAGCCTGGCTCACCCAGATTCTCGACACCTGGCGCCAGGTCAGTGGCGACGCTCCTGTCGAACCCTGGGACTACGCCTATGCCGGCGGAGAACTCAACCGCGCTCTGGACCCAGTCATCCCCCGGGAGGCTCTGCTTCCCATCAGTGAGCGTTACTATCGCGATCTCGGCGCCGATCTCCAGCAATTGGGCGTCATCTTCGACCTCGATCCGCGCCCC
This sequence comes from uncultured Acidobacteriaceae bacterium, assembly GCA_964408515.1. Classification (GTDB taxonomy): domain Bacteria; phylum Acidobacteriota; class Terriglobia; order Terriglobales; family Acidobacteriaceae; genus CAYOZX01. The sequence goes on from CAYOZX010000081.1 coordinate 7,386, forward strand.
GGCAAGGCTCCGCTGGCCTACACCGACCTGGTGCGCGTCGGGCGCTTGGCCGGCGGGAAGTGGCAACCGCCCATCACTCGCATTTCCGGCAACTACGGAAGCGGCGGCCTTTCCAATCTGAACGAACTGGTGCATGAAGAAGGCCACGCCGTCCATTTCTCCGCCATCCGCGCCCGCCCGGCGTTTACCTGGAACGACAACCTGTTCATCGAAGCCTTTGCCGACGTCCCCGCCTGGAGCATCTACAACCCGGCGTGGCAGCAGCGCTACCTGGGAACCTCAGGGACGGGGCCAGCCTCGTTTCGCAGTCTCTACTCCGGTGTGATGCTCGACGTAGTCTGGGCGCTGTTCGAGATCAGGATGCTCCACAGCCCCGATGCCGACCCCAACGCGGTCTGGACCGAGATCACCAGCCGCTATCTGGGCATAATTCCCCACCCCGAATATTCGTGGTGGGCGGTGCGGGTACAGCTCGTGGACAGTCCCGGCTATATGGTGAACTACGGGTTAGGCTCGGTGATCACGGCGAGCATTCGCCAGCGCATCCGCGAGGGCCTGTCACCGATGTCTCAGACCTCCGCCGACCCGGATCTCGATCCGCACTGGTATTCCTGGATTTCGCAGAATCTTCTGACTTCCGGCGCCGAGCAGGAAACCCCGGAACTTTTGCGCCAGTTTCTCGGCCGGCCGGTCTCGCCCCAGGCCTTGCTTGACGACCTGCGCAGGCTCACGCCGTAGCCGGCACACAAGGGGTCTCTGCTTCTGGGTTGGTCTCGCGT
>CAYOZX010000081.1:8264-12967 GCA_964408515.1 uncultured Acidobacteriaceae bacterium
GAGGGCTATCTTCGCGTCCTTCGCGGACCTTGGCGTCCTTTGCGGTGCGCTTTTCCGGAGTTTCTGCTTCTGCGTTGGTCTCGCGTGAGGGCTATCTTCGCGTCCTTCGCGGACCTTGGCGTCCTTTGCGGTGCGCTTTTCGAATCTTTACTGCTTGTCGTTCCCAGAGCTGTCCGGTCCAGCACCCAAGTCCTGCGGAAAGGATTTGAATTCCACTTCGCGCGACTTCGACGCGGTCTTCTTGCTGGCGTCCGTGGTGTATTGCGTCAGCGTGCCTTTCAGAAGGTAATACGCCTCATCCCCGCGGGTTTTTCCCGCGCCGCGCTCCACCGTCCCTTTGAACTCGAACCAAACCCCGTGCACCGTCTGCGTAGTGAAATTCAGCTTGTTGCCGTCCAGGGTGCTGGGTTTGAAGAAGTGATCGAGGAACTGTCCCTTGTCGCTCTCCAGATCGCCGTACCGGGAAATGAAACCGCTCACGCGGCCTTGATCTTCAACCGACAACTGCACAAACTCACCCTCCTGCAGGAAGGAATACATGCCGGAGTAGTCGTCGGCGGGCGCGGCAGGCTTCGCCGGCGGATTCTGCGCCGCCACCAGCGGCGCACTCCCCAACAGGCACAGCAAGACCATCCATCTACGCGAGCGGGTCATCTCAGTATTAGAGCATGGAAACGTCAGCTCACTCACTCTGCGCTGCCAGCACACAGCTGCAGCCCTGCCGGCATCGGGGCGAGTCCTTCTCCTGCCCTACTGCCGTCCGTCGTGAAAGAAGGCGCCAGGCTGTGCTCTTGCGGGTGCGGAGCCTGGCGGCGACCAGTTATAATCCCCCCTTTGCGGTTCTTGCATGACCTTAGCCCCGCTGCCCACAGCGCCCCCGCCTCGCCGCACCCCCCAGGCCATCTCGGCTCCGGCCTTCCTCATCGAGCTGGAACCGTGGCATAAAGTCTTTGTCCGCAATCTCTTAGACATATTTCGCCGCCCCGGCCGCAAGCTCCACCTGGTCGCTCGTCCGGGCACATTCTGGGCGGACGTTTTCGTCTCCTCCGGACTTCCCTGGAAGCGGTTCGTGCAGTCCGGCCTGCTCCACCTGATAGCCATCCTGGCGGTTTGGGCCGCGGCGCAGATCTGGCCGGCACCGCCTCAGGCGCTGCAGACCGCCGTTGTTAATCGGTCGGACGTCATCTACTACTCGCCCGACGAATACCTGCCGCCGCTCGATACCGGTGGAAAGCGCGGGCCGTTGCCCGAGAAAGCGGATCCGGAATACGCCCGCCAGGCAATCATCTCGGTTCCACCCGAGCCCGATAACCGCAGTCAAACCATCGTGACGCCGTCTGATGTCAAGCTCAACCATGACGTTCCGCTTCCCAACATCGTCGCCTGGGCGGATCATCCGCAGCCGATGGCTCCCCTCGCCGCTACCGCGGCCGATAGGACCCGCCAGACCCTCGACCTCCCCATTTCCGTAGTCCAGCCCGCGGCGGAGACGATTCCCTCAACCTCGGGGCGCGGCTTTTCGTTGTCGCAGAATGTTGTCGGGCCGGCCCCCGATGTGAACGTCGAGTTCAATCGCTCCCTGCCGGGGCCGCAGGCGGCCGTCGTGGCCCCTCCTCCCAGGCTCGATGCCGCTTCGTCGCGCAGACTGGGGGACATCAACGTCGGTCACAGCGAAGTGGTCGCGCCCGCGCCCGAGCTTCCGGTTGCCGAGCAATACGCGTTCAATGGAGGCGGAAGAGCGAAACCCGGCCTGGGCGGCGGCACACCTGCGGTAGTGCCTCCCGCGCCATCGATTGCCGGTGGTCAGGGATTGACCTCGGGTGGAAGATTGATCGCCCTCAATCTACATCCTGCGGCCGTGCCGCCGCAGGACCCGGGCGGCAACCGGCGTGGGACCTTCGCCGCCACACCCTCGGGAAAGCCGGGTGCGGCCGGAACTCCGGATGTCGGCGGTTCCGCCGCCGCGAGCCCAGGGTCAGGCGCTGGCGCCGGAAAGGGGAACGGCCTCCCTTCCGGCCTGACCGTTGGCGCCCCGCCAGCCCATCAAGCTGGGTCCGCTGTGGCCGCAAATGGCCCGGGAAGCGGAGAGGGAGCGGGCAGCATCAACTCGCGATCGCCGGTCGCTGGCAACGCGCCCCTGGTTGCCGACGCAACGCCGCCCCGCGTCACCGCAACACCATCTCGCTCCGCCACCGAGGTCTCGCCTGACAAGGCCAATGATCTCGACCGCTGGATCTTCGGTGATCGCAAGTTCTATTCCATGACCTTGAATATGCCGAACCTCAACTCCGCGGGAGGAAGTTGGGTGATCCGCTTTGCGGAGCTCAACCAGAATGCGGCCACAGGTGAGCTGACCGCTCCGGTGGCGACGCAGAAGGTGGACCCCGCCTATCCGCTGGAGTTGATGCATCGCAACGTTCAGGGCACGGTCACTCTCTACGCCATCATCCGCGCCGACGGCAGCGTGAGTGACGTGCGCGTGCTGAACGGGGTCGACGACCGTCTCGATCAGTTCGCGCGCACTGCCCTGGCCCAGTGGCGCTTCCACCCCGCCACCAAAAACGGCAGCGCCGTCGATCTTGAGGCAGTGGTTAAGATTCCCTTCAGACCGGTAAGACCAAAATCCAGTTTCTAAGGAGGACACTCCGGGCTGGAGCCTGCGCTCCACAGCCCGATCCGGCTCCCTACCTGCCGGACGCGGACTTCTCCAGTCCGGCGTAGACCGCGGGATTGCAGCACACCTCGTGGTACCACCGCTCCGTCCAGCGTTGCAGAGAGAACGCTTGCGCTTCGATTTGGGGTATCTTGCCGGACCTCACCACGATCCGCTTGAAGTTGTCGTTGCCCACCGGCACCAGCGCGCTGTGCAGGCGGAATTCCTCGCTGCCCCACAACGCCGGCATTTTCCAGGCGAAAGGCTCGAAAGAAATTTCCTGCCGCAACCGTTGAAACGCGCCCTCGCTCAGGCGGATTCCGTTCACGTTGTACTTGAGGATGAAGTCGTCAGCGCCCTCGGACGCCTCGGCATCGCCCACGGTCTGGAAAGCATAGACATTGAAAGGATGCTCCAGGCCCGCAATCGATTTGCGCACCTGCTTGCGGAACGCCGACAGCCGGTCGCTTTCATTGAGCGCATCGGAGATCATGATGCGGTGGTGGCCGTCAAGCAGGTACATGGGCGCGGAATCCTGAAAGGAGATGCCGATGCCCAGCTCCAGCTGGGGTAGGCCCGCGCGTTCCAGCAGTTGGTTGTAGCCGCGTACCAGCTCGAGTATCTCCCGCGCCAGCACGCAGGCCCGGCTCACCGCCAGGGCCGCTTCCCCTTCCCGCTCCAGCATCGCCAGGATGATGGCATCGCCCTCGACAAACACCTTGCGCGCGCCATACTTGGCCAGAAGTTTGTTCACCGGATCGTAGAAGTTCAGGCTGAAATACGAGGCCGGGTTCATGTCGCGCTTCAGCAGCGAGCGCGTCAGCAAGGACGAGTCCCGGATGTCAGCCTTCAGGATCACGTGCCGGAGGACTTTATCTTCCGACGTCTTCTGCTCATCGGCGAGCAGGAACTCATAGAGCGTGCCGTTGATGGCCGACAGTTCACGCAGCTTCCAGTTGCCGATCAGGTTGCCGCTGTCCAGGGCGGAATTGAGCGCTTCCAGCCGGCGCAGGTCACGATGGTAGCGCATGAAATCGCGCAGAAAGCGGGCGGCCATTTTGCTGCGCTCGGCTCCGCGGCAGGACGCCGCGCGCGCGATCGCCGAATACCAGCTTTCGGCCGAAAGCCTGCCGTGCTCGGCGATCAGTCGCTCCACCCGGTCCCGCTCCTCGCGCGAGATCAGTCCGTTCTTCAACTGCTGGGCATTGATACGCGGCGAGTACTCGGCCAGGAGCGGCACCACCTCGTAGGAGGCAATCACGTAGTCGATGAGCTGCTCCCGCTCCAGGCGCTGCACCCAGGCCTCCAGCCGCGCTTTCTGCGATCGCCCCTCGCGGGTGGTCTCGTCGGCCTGGCCGGAACCCACCATTTCGTGGGCATTCTCCGGCACGTTCAGCCAGCCGTCGACGACGGCGTCGTCCTCGGCCTTGGCCCCCAGATTCAAGGAAAGCAGGAATTCGCGGGTCACGCGGCGCACGTTGGAAAAACGGTCGGGATCGCGGTCGAAGTTCCCCAGCATGACGTAGTGCTCGGCATTGAGATAGGTGTCGGCGCCGTCTTCGGTGAAGATCAGGGGATTCAGGAACAGGGTATACTCCGCCTCGTTGCGGCTGCCGAACAGCGAACGACGCATGCGCGCCAGGGTTTCCTTTTCAATCTCGCGCAGGACGCGGAACAACTCCTGTCCGGTTTTGCGCAGGATGAGTTTCTTGGCGACCTGGAAGCCCGACACTCTTTCGCGATACTCGTGGGCCTTCTGCTGTCGTAACCCCTCGTAGCTCCGCAGCAGGATGCGACCGCGCTCCAGCAGTTGGGCAAACTGCGCGCTGAGTTCGACCCGCAGAAATTTGACGATGGCGATGCGGGCCAGCACATCGATGGAAGGGTTGTTGGCCGCCTTGGCCCGGTTCAGCGCTGCCAGGTGCAATTCGGTCAGCAGCGGCTTGAGTTCCAGCGGCACCGGTTTGGCCGCGCCGCCCTTGAGCGCCGGATGACCACCGACGAAAGGGCTGGCGGACTTGCACGCCTGCGTCGCTGCCGCCAGCAGCCC
>CAYOZX010000082.1:0-8040 GCA_964408515.1 uncultured Acidobacteriaceae bacterium
CGGGGAAAACCCGCCAAACGTCCCGGGAACCCGGAGCTATCACGCCTGCGCATCAAATTTCCCCTTAGAATCGGGCGTGGAACGTCCGCCCTGAATTCAGAACGCCGCGGGCGTCGGCGTATGTCTGCCGGCGTCATGCCGGGAGCAATCCCGCTGAAGGATTCCTACACGAGGCGGCAGCGGCCTACGCATCCCAAGATCGCGACCATGCACCAAGAGAGACATCTGCGGATGGATTGCCGCCGCAAAAAACCAGTCTACTATCGCCCCATGGACGCCTCCGCCGCGCTGCACCCTACGCATGGGACGGCTTTTCTTGCAGAAGCAGCCCGCCTGGAAGAGGCCTCTTGCTGGCCGGGTGCGACCCGCGCCGCGTGTCTGAAAGTAATTCTGCGCCGCGCCCGCCTCACAGTGACCGAGCTTTCGACGGCGACCGCCCAGGTCTATGGCGAGCGCTCGAACTATTTCATCCCGCCGACATTTCTCTACAAGCTGAGCCGGGGCGTTACGCCGCATGTCTGTCAGATCGCCGCGCTGAGTGAGGTGACCGGTTATTGCTTCGTCGACTGTGCGGAGCTGCTCGCCTTCGACTTGCGACAGATTCCTCGCCTCCAGATGCGCCTGCACGCAGAACGGACCGTCCTGGTGACACCCATCGACTTCGGCTCTGGGAGCACAGACTTTCCGGACTCCGCTCCATTTCTATTCGCCAGAGTCGGACGCCGGGATAGTTTGTGCCTGGGTCTTTCTCCGGGAAGCTTAGTCCGGGTTGCGCGTTGGGACGAGGAGACCTGGCGTTCCCGGGGGGGATCAGCGCCGCTGTCCGAAGCGGTTTGGCTGGTCGAACATCCGGAGGGGCTCAGCTGTTCACAGGTGCGATGGCTTGACAAGGATCATATCGCCCTGTTCCCGGGGCATCCGCCGTGGGGAGGCTGGCCCTTGCGCATGCCGAACGAAGCGCGCATCCTGGGACGGGTGGTCGTGCGGTGCGGTGAGTCAGGCTCCGGACCCTTGCCGGCCTGTCCGCGGGGGCAAACCCTGGACCAGTGCCTAGTGCCCGCATGCGCGGAGGGGAGAAGAAGCGCCGCGGATCTACTACGCATCTCACGCCGCCGGGCAGGTGTGACCTTCCGCGAGGCGCACGCGATTACCCACCACGTTGCCAGCGCTCTGGGAGAACCCGGTTACGCGATTGCCCTGGGATTGCTCTCCGACTACGAGGCCATGGCCAGGGTGCCCCGGCGCATGGACAAGATCATCAGCCTGTGCATCGCCTACTGCATGGATGTGCGCCAGTTTCTTGCCGCGGGCGGAGTTCTCATCGATGATTCCGCCAAACTTCCGCTCCGCTTGCATGATCCCTGGCCTGACCTTGCCTTCGGCCAGTTCGAAACCGCCGATCCTCTGAAGGCGCGCAGCGCTGGAGCTGCTTAAGCCAGCCTTTCCGGCGCCCGTAACGCTGCTGTGTCGGCTGCTGCTTTTTTGCGACCCGTTATCGTCTGCCGCGTAGCTCCCGTTCCGCCGGTCACAAAACACCTCCGTAACCTAAAGAGCGGTTACTTACTTAAGGGAAAGAAACGCTGCCACCAGAGATGACCGTGGTACTTTGACGCCGCCAAAGACTAACCCTAGGATTAAGACCAGCAGTGGGGGAAATCCCTCTTTACCGTCCACTCTCTCCCGAAATGTGGTGGGCAACGCCGGAAGATGTGCCGGCGCAAGAGAATGGACATGCAGAGTTACGGTTACAGGCCATTTGCACACCGCCGGCAGGCGAACGGGCGCTCCGCCCGCGGCTTCAGCATGCTGGAAATGATGATCGTCGTCTCGCTGATCCTGGTGGTGGCGGGAATGATGTTCATGGGGATACAGCCGGCGCTGCGGGATTCGCGGGCCAACCAGGCACTGAATGACATCCAAACCCAGCTGCGGGCGGCGCGGCAGCGTGCGGTAACGGAGCGCAAGCAATTCATTGTCTGCTTTGGAAATACCACGCCGGCCGGCGCGCCGACGCCGCTAGGCGCTCCCACTGCGCAGAGCATTCAGCTTTATCGCTGGGACCTGGGAACCGCGCTGTCGGCAGCCGTGCAGATCAGCGCCAACCGGTTGCCCTCAGACATTCAATTTCAAACCCTGGCCGGGCTTCCCAACACGCCAACCGCGGTGCCGGACGGTTTTGGAAACGCCACTACGGCCCTCGATTTTGATCAGGGTGTGGCCGCCGGAATCAAGGACCAAGTCATGTTCACCCCGGACGGCTCAGCGCATGACACCAACGGGAGCCTGAACAGCGGAATCATTTACGTGGGCCGCACCGGCGATCTTTACAGCGCACGGGCGGTCACTTTGTATGGAGCGACCGGCAGGATTCGGGGATGGCGTTTGCTGCCGAACTCAGGGGCGTCGAAATGGCTGGAACAATGAGAACAAGCAAACCAAAGCGCAGCCGGGCCGGACAACAGGGATTCGCCCTCGTGGAAGTCCTGGTCGCCGGGGTAGTGCTCATGATCGGCCTGCTGGCGGTGCTGGCGACCTTTGCCCTCGCCATTGGCAACACTTCAAGTGTGCAGCTCGACAGCGTTGCCCGGCAAAAAGCCGCCGAGGCGCTGGAGAGCATTTTCACTGCCCGCCAGACCAGTCAGATCAACTTCGGCCAGATTCAGAACGTGGGCAGTGGCAACGGAATCTTCCTTGCGGGATTCAATGCCATGACCGATCCCGGACCGGACGGCCTGGATGGAACCGCGGACGATGTGACCGCCGCTCCCGTGCGTCTGCCCGGACCGAGCGGCGTGATCACCAACACCAGCGCGGACGTGCTGGTCAATCTGAACAATTTCACCCGGCAGATTCAGATTACCAACATTGCCAACAACCCCAACGTGCGCCAGATCACAGTCACCGTGCGCTACCCGGTGCCGCAGGGGTGGTTCCGCGCCTACCAGGTGCAAGCTTTGGTTTATTCATACCGGTGAGAGAACCCATGCGATCGGGCCAACACAAAACGCGGGTTTTTACGCTGATCGAGCTGCTGGTCGCTGTGGCCTTGGGGCTGATCGTGCTGGCGGCCGCCACCCAGCTCTTCAAACGCGGCATGGACGCGACCCTGCTGGTGTCGCAGTCGTCCGAGATGCAGCAGAACGTCCGCGCCACGCTGAACCTGGTGGCCAAAGATGTCAGCATGGCGGGCTCAGGCTTGCCCTCGGGCGGACTGGCCTTGCCCTACAGCACCGCGGCAACGGCGTCCTTCTTCGCCGTCGATCCTGGCCAGGCGTGGCTGGCCAACAACACCTATCCCTCGGGGACGGTAGGCGGCGCGGCGGTCTCGAATTTCATGTATGGCATTGTGCCGGGGGCAGCCAATGGGCTGCAGCTGGGAGGACCGACCACGATCGCGGCCACGGGCGCGGGATCGGATGCGATCACGGTGGTCTACGTGGACTACGCTTTCCCGCTCAACCAGTACACGGCCACGTTTCCGGCCGCCAATCCGAACGGGGACGTGGTGAACTTCGCGCCGCCCGCGACACCCCCAGCCGGCTTCCCCGCGATCCAGTCTCCCACCGGGCTTCAGCTGGGCGACCTGATTCTTCTGAACAATCCCCGGGGATTCGCGGTGGGCGAGATCACCGGCATCGCACCCGCAGGCGCGACCAGCGACGTGACCTTCGCCAATAGCGACCCTCTGAACATCAACCAGAGCGGAGCCGCCCGGGGCAACATCAAGTACATCATTCCGGGTGGAAACCCGACCGGCAACCGCATCTGGGCGGTGACCTACTTCATTCAGGTCCCGGCGGCGTCCACGGGCCAGCCGCCGCGGCTGATGCGGCAGGTGAACGGGCAGGCTCCGGTGCCGGTGGCGGACAACATTATCAGCCTGAAGATCACCTACGACGTATGCGACGGGACCAACGGGCCTAACTGCGCCGCCATACCCAATCCGCTTGCGGCGCCGTATTCCCCCAGCCAGATTCACAAGGTCAACATTCAAGTTATGGGACAGACCCTGTCCTCCTATGGCAACAAGTCGCGGAGCAGCGTGCTCTCGACCTCAGTGAGCACACGCAGTCTGTCGTTCAAGGATCGTTACTGATTTGCAGATCAAGCACGGGGAGACGCCGATTCGGGAGAGCAAAGCTATGCGCAGGTCCAGGAGCCGGTCACAAGGTTTCACACTAATCGCCAGTTTGCTGATGCTCGCCTTGCTGTCGGCGATCGCCATCGGACTGTTGTTCATGGTCCACGGCGCCGGCCAGATGGGCAACAACGACCTGGAGACCAACCGTGCATACTACGGGGCCGAGTCCGGCATGGAATTGCTCACTGCCAACCTGGCTGCGCTCTATCAGCAATCGCAGGCCCCCACGCCCGCGCAGATCACCGCTCTGACCAACAATCCACCCGACAGCAGCATGATCAGCGGCATGAACTATCAGGAAAGCATCACCTGGACGCCGGACGCGAACGGCAACCCGGCGTTCCGCACCAGCGTTATCAGCAGCGGGCCTAACGCGGGTCTCACGGCGGAGATTATTCCTCTGACGCTGAAGGTGAATGCGACCCGTCCGGGCGGCGCCTCGGTGAACATGACCCGGGGCGTGGAAGTGGCCCTGATTCCGGTCTTCCAGTTCGGTGTTTTCTCGGACAGCGATTTGAGCTATTTTGCCGGCCCGCCCTTCGCGTTCCAGGGCCGGGTGCACACCAATCGCAACCTGTTCCTGGCGGCGAACGCCGGGCCGCTCGTCCTGGATGCCAAGACTACGGCGGTAGGGGAAATCGTCCGAGACCGCCTGGCAAACAACTACAGTGCAGCCGGCGCCTACCAGGGTGACGTGTACGTGCCCAACGCCAATGGTGGATGCGATCCTCCCAATCCCACCAGCGACCCCAACTGCCTGAAGTTCACCATCCCGCTGGCGAGTTGGAGCGGTGGAATTCCGCCCGCGGGCACGCAGACGAATCAGACCACCTGGACCAACACCTCCACGGTGACCTTCAACGGCTTTGTCGGGAATGGGACATCGCTGGCGGTGCAGCCTCTGACTCTGCCTTTCGTGCAGGGCGCAGCCGGCTCCGCCCAGCAGATCCAGATCATTCGCAAGCCGCCGTTGGGCGAGCTGGCGACTTCTTCCACGGGATCGTCGCGCGAGTTCAACCGGGCTACCGTGCGCGTGCTGCTGGCCAGCACGGAAGCAGACCTGATTCCTGACCGTCCAGCCTTGGTGGGCGATCCGGACAACATCAACCTGAGCAATGGGTGCGCGGGCGGCCGCACAGACACCGTGCCTGGCGTGGGCAACACGCCCTGGGCGATGGCCCAGACGGGAACGGCCTACGAGCCCGCCTGGCTCGGTTCCCCCACCGGACCGGGCGCGTGCGCGGCCACCAATCCGTGGCCTCTGGTGGATGGCTGGCTGCGAGTGGAATACAAGAACGCAGCCGGAAACTGGATCGGTGCCACCCGCGGCTGGTTGCAGCTGGGATTCGCACGAGGCACAACGCCGCCAGTCACGGTGGGCGCCAACACTGTCCATCCCAATGCCATCCTGATCTTCCAGCAGACAGCGGGAGACCGCAACTTCAGCGGCGGCCTCACGGCAGCGGACGGGCCGCAAGGCTGGAACTCCCAATACAGCTGGGACCCCATCAACTTCGCCGATCCACGCGAGGGCTTTCCGCGCGATGCCCTTAACGGCCTGGCTGGAACCCAGTGCTATGTCAACGGGGTGATGAACGCGGTGGAGTTCGATGTGGGCAACTTCCGCCGGTGGGTGCTGGGCAATATCGGAGCCGGTGGAACCGCCGTGGACTTCAGCAGCCAGAACGGTTACCTCGTGTACTTCTCCGACCGGCGCGGAATGTTGCCCGATCCAAATGCGGGCAATATCACGCAGGGCGAGTACGGCTTCGAGGATATGATCAACTCCGCTTCGCCGACGGGCACGCCGGACGGAGTCCTGGAACCTGTGGGGTACAACGGGTTCTCACCGGAAGACGTGGACGAAAATCGGGCGCGGGACAATTGGGGGGCGGCCAATGTCGGCAATGGTATGCGCGTCGCCACCGCGGGGAATCCCTACCAGGCGGTCAACTGCCTGAGCGGCGCGCGGCAGAACATCGTGACCGGCGCCCGTCACGCGCTGCGCCTGATTGACGGCGGATTAGGTAACCTGCCGGTGCGTCCCGATAACGGGCTGGGAGGCTTCACGATCGCAGCGGAGAATCCCGTCTACATTCTCGGCAATTACAACTCCGACGCCACAGACCCCTTCTGGGGCAATCCCAACGGCACGGGGGACATCAATCATGCTGCGGCCGCGGTGATCGCCGATTCTGTCACCCTGCTTTCCAACAACTGGTCCGACCTCAACAGCATGCAAAACGCATTGAGCCGTGGTAACCGCAAAGCCACCACGACCTACTACCGTGTGGCCATCGCCGGCGGAAAGAATATGAACTTCCAGCAACCGGCAGGCACGGGCGCCGACTTCGGCACCGACGGCGGCGTACACAACTTCCTGCGCTATATCGAGGATTGGGGTGGGGCTACGCTAAGCTATCGCGGTTCGCTGGTCAGCTTGTATTACGCGCAGTATGCGACCGGCACATTCAAGTGCTGCACCTTGGTGTACAGCCCGCCGAATCGAAACTATTACTTCGACACGGCATTCCTGGATCCGACCAAGCTGCCGCCGGGAACGCCCATGTTGCAGGACGTGGTGAACCTGACTTACTGGCAGGACTTCAAGCCGTACTAGCTGGAACATCGGCCATACCGGATGCGCAGCCGCGGAAATAATCCGCGGCCGTCGCGTCCGTGGCCGGCGCAAGCAAACTCTCCGCTCACTGAAACACAACCACGGCCGGATTCAGGAACCGGAGCATGAAAGCCGGGTTGCTGCTTTTGTTTCTTACCAGGTCAGCCCTGCGCCAGAGTGGATAGAAAGCAGGCAGGAGTGCGGGACATTCTCCGTCTCAACCCTTGGCCCCTTTTGCCGCCAGGCGGGCGGCGGCGCGCTCCTGTAAAGCCAGGGTCACCACCCGCAGCATTTCGTCCCAGGGTGCAGGCTTGCCCGTCCAGATTTCAAATTGACGCGCTGCCTGGTGCACGAACATCTCGATGCCGGGAATGACCTGCGCTCCTCTTTCTTTGGCTATTTTCATGAGGCGCGTTTCCGCCGGGTCATACACCATGTCGAAAACATAGCGCGCATTGACCTCGTTTTCATGCAACGGAGATTCACGGACGTTTCCCATCCCTACGGGAGTGGCATTAATAATCACGTCGAAAGACATTTTTTCCAGGTCTGCGCGCTTGGGCAGGCGGGCACGGGCCTGATGGGCAAGCTTCTGCGCCGGCGCGGCGCTGCGGTTGAGGATATAAACTTCCGCGCCCCTCTCCTTCAGTCCAAACACCGCCGCCCGGGCGGCGCCGCCCGCGCCCAGGACCAGAATCCTGGCCTTCTCGAGGGGCATGCGCTGCTCCAGCGGCCGAACCACTCCCGCCGTATCCGTGTTGAAGCCGTAGAGCTTGCCGTCCTGGGCCCTCACCACGGTGTTGCAGGCGCCCACCTTGGTGGTGTGAGAATCGGTGTTATCCAGGTGCTTCAGGATCCCTTCCTTGTACGGCATGGTAATGGACAGGCCATGGATGGGAATGTCGCGCACACAGGCGAGCAGGTCCTTGAGCGTCTTGGCGTGCAGAGCGAGATAAACGCCGTTTACGTTCTCCCGGCGCAGGGCGGTATTCATGATAGTCGGCGACAGCGAATGCGCGACCGGATCCCCAGCCACGCCATATACCCTTGTGGCCACGTCCACTTGCTCAATGCGATAGGTGCTCTGCAGCTCCTGGGCGGTGATTTGTCCCGGAGCGGTCTTCTCTTCGGGGCTGACCGCGGCAAAGGTAAAGGCGCTGCCCGCGCGCAATCCGAGCAGGCGGCTGATGATCCCCTGCTCACCCATGCATAAGCCCACCAGCGCATGACGGTCGCCATACTTCTCCAGGAATTTCATCATGGTGACGTTGTCATAGAG
>CAYOZX010000082.1:8140-12896 GCA_964408515.1 uncultured Acidobacteriaceae bacterium
ACATTGGGGTGGTACTCCAGAAAACGCTTGATCCTGGGGAGGGCGTGCAGCGGGTGCGAAACGTAGTCTAACCTGAACTCCAGAAAGGTGTTATCCCGAACCAGGCCCTCAGCTTTTTCAACCAGAACCGCGGCATCGGAGTCGGTAACCGCCACGCAGACCCGGGGAAGACGCAGGGGCAGGAGCCGAGCTATGTAGCTGGTGGGGGCGCTATTATTCATTGAACGAGTCGGGATATTACAGGCGCGTAATTGCAGATGCAACAACGGATTATGTATTTTCCGCGGCCAAACTTTTTAACCTGCCTGCGATAACACCAGCGTAACCTTGACCGCTTTTTCCCGGCTTGCTACTGTCCGGCATGGAAGCCCTTTTGTTTTGCTGAAGTTAGCGAGAGACAGCCGGGCGCGGGGCCCCCGGTCGACAGCGGAGGTAACATGAAGAAAACAGGACTCTTGCTGGCACTGTGCCTGACGATGTCAGCAGCGGCGCAGCAAGCCGATATGAACGTGGCGGACCAGCCGGCGCCTCAGGGGACGCAGGTCACTACCGTCGGCTTCCCGGTTGAACGGGTTCAGACCCCAACCAATGCCGACCTGTACTGCGGCGGCTTCGTCAACAAGGACCTGTTGCCCAATGCCAACTTTGTAACCGGAGGGCTGGAAAGCCCCAGGACCACCAAGTTCGCGCGCAACGACCTGATCTTCCTGAGCGGGCAGGGTTACCAGACCGGGCAGCAATATGAGATCGTGCGCGAACTGCGCGATCCGAACCGTTACGAACTGTTCAGTGGCCAGCACGCTCTGCTGAAGGCCATGGGCCAGCCCTACTCAGAACTTGGCCGCGTGCGCATTGTGGACACGCGTGGCAAGACGGCGGTGGGACACATTGAGTTCAGCTGCGAGCCCATTGTTCCCGGCGACATCGCCATTCCGTACGCGGAAAAGCCTCCAATTTCGTTCCACATGCCGGAACGTTTCGACCGCATGATGCCCAGCAATGGCAAGGCCGGCGGTCGCATCGTCATGGCCAAGGATTTCGATCTGCTGCTGGGAACCGGCGCCAAGGTGTACATGAACCTGGGCACCAATCAGGGCATCAAGGTGGGAGACTATTTCCGGGCGGTGCGCTCCTACGAAGCCGACCTGCGTGATCCCGTGGACTCGCTCTCCTTCAAGGCGTCTACGACCGAGGATACGCAAAGGGTGCCGCCGTCCATCGAAGGACACATGTTCAGCAAGGGCAAGGGGCCTTCGATCCGCGTGGGCGATATGCCTCGCCGGGCTATGGGCGAGATCGTTGTGATCGGAACCACCCCCACGACGGCCACAGGCATGATCGTATTTGCACTGGAAGACATTCACGTGGGCGACAACGTGGAGCTCGACGAACAGTAATTTCATTTCCTTCTGAAGAAAAAAGGGAAGGCCACAAGGCCTTCCCTGATTTTTTGGTGGGTTCTGAGGCCGACCCATGCTCGCGCTGTGCCCTGGCGCCCTATAACCTTATTGCGATGCCTGGTCTCTCACCCGCCGCTCACTGGTCGCGGTCGCCGAAGACTTCAGCGGTGAAGACTTGCAGGGCCGCGCCGCCGTTCTGCCAGGCGTTCGCCGGTAAGCCGGCCTTGCGGCAGGTCTGCTCCAGAAAGGTGATGCGGTCCCATCCGTGCTCCATCGGCACCTGAGGCAGGAGCAGACCGCGATGGAAGCCCAGACGGACCATCAGTCCGTGACGGCCAATTTCAATCTCTTGCGCGCGGATGGGCTGCAGGGTCGAGAGAATGCTGAGCGAGACCTCCAGTTCGGGGGCTTCCGCCAGGGTCACGGGCTGGAATCGCGAGTCATCAAAGGCCGCGCCGCGGGCGCTCTCGGCGACCGTACGGTAAAGCGAGGTTACGGGAAACACGTAGCCCACGCAGCCCCGCAACAGACCCCGGAAATAGAGCGTCGTAAAAACGCCGCGAGGCTGGCTCAGGCGCGGCGAGGGCGGGCTCAGCGGAATCTTGCGCCCCTCGAGCGTAGCCAGGATAGACTCATGCGCCAGCCGCAGGAGCAGAGCGCGCTCTTCACAGGAGAACTCATGCGCTCCGGCGAGAGCCGGATGATGAGCGGATGCTTCTTCAGGTGACGGGGACATCGCGTTTCCTCCGCCGGCTGAGGACGAAGGCCCGGCGGCGGCGCTTTACCACGTGCCGGTCGATCTTGGACCAGAAGGCAGCAAAGTAATCGATGGCCGACACCAGGGAGAGCAACACCATGAACCAGATCGAAATCAGAGCGATCCAGTGAACCGGAAAAATGTAGGGCCCGACTGGCCACTCCTTCCAGCGGTGGTCCAGAATGACGGCGACCACCGAGACAATCTGCACCAGCATCTTGAATTTGCCCAACTCGCTGGCTTCGATGGTGAATCCTTCCGATGCGGCAATGGAACGCAGACCGCTCACCAGGAATTCGCGGGCGATGATCACCACCGCAACCCACGCCGGGACGAGCGAGGGGTTGAACTGCACCAGGGCGACGAAGGCGGCGGCGATAAGAAGCTTATCGGCCAGGGGGTCAAGGAGCATTCCCATGGTGGTGATCTGGCCGCGACGCCGGGCCAGATAACCGTCGATGCCGTCCGTGATCGAAGCGGCGATGAACAAGGCGGACGCCACGAGCTCCTGCTCGCCGTCAAAGCTGCGGAATTGATTGGTCGACAGAAGCCAGATCAGCAGCGGGATGCTGAAGATGCGGGTCAGCGTGATGGAGTTGGGCAGGTTCACCAGCAGGCACAGAGCAGACGGCTAGACCGTGGCTGACACGGGCCGACGCCTCATTATCCCCCACCATGAAATGGGACGCAACGAAAGTCCACAACCAGGACAGGCTGCTCCCTGAGGGACTTGCTCTCATGCCGCCGGGTCAGGAACCAAAGTGGGATGGTTATCCTTCGGTTCCAGTTCTGCCCAGATTTTTCAGCATGCTCAAACCCGACTCCAGCAACGACGAGCTGTCGGAAATCTGGCCGTTGGGGGTCAGCTTGTCCACCAGCATCGGCAACAGGCTGGTCAGGCTGGAACCGGCGGTGGCAGGTGAGATTCCCGCCTTTGCGGCCAGGTCCTGCACCTCCTGCGTCCCCAGAGCATGCTGAAGCTGGTCGGCTGAGATGGGCAGATTCTGCCCGGTGCTCACCCAGGAGCTCATCAGACTACCCAGCCCCTTGTCCTGAAACTGTTGCACCAGCCCGGACAGGCCTCCGGGCTGATTGGCAATCATCTGCATGACGGCGGAGACCAGAGGATTGGAGCCGCCGCTGCCTCCTCCGGACAACATGCTGCCCAGCCCTTCTGCCGCGAGATCTTCCAGAAAACCCATGATTTCCTCCATTACAAAGTACGCCGGGAGTTTCGCGCCCCCGGCGCCTGCACCGCGATGAGACCTACTGCTGTTTGGCGATGATCTTGTCCTTGATTTTCGCGTAGGTCGCTGCCGGAACGATCTTCTTGCGGGTCAGATCGGTCTTTTTGGCATAGGGCCGGCCGTCGATGATCTTTTGCGAGTACTTTTCCCCGATGCCGGGCAGAGCATCAAGCTGCTCCTTGGTCGCCGAGTTGATATCGAGCAAGTCAGCGGCCGGCGCCATGGTTTCTGCCTTCGCCGTCTTAGCGGCCTTGGCAGGTTTGGCGCCGCACTTCGACATGTTCGCCTGGGCCGCGGCCGCGCCCGTCAACAGCATGAGAGCAGCCAGGAAAACCAGAATTCGATTTGCGATTCGCTTCATAATGCCTCCTTTACGCTTTCCAATGGTTCGCACTTTCCTAAAGGTGCTTCTACGTCCCCTTCTAATCCTTCTGCGATTCCTTGTAACCGGCGGCCTTGGCATCAGCTTCGCTCATGAATTTGCCCGTCTTAGTCTTGCCATACCAGCGTCCGCCCTTGTGGTAGACACCGCTGTCGGTATTGACCCAGACCATGCCGCCGGCCTTGGCGGCCGAAATCTGTGAATCGGAAGCGCTGGCGGTAGCCGCGTTCTTCGGGCTGCCAGATTTCGGACTGGCGGCCATCGAGTTTGATGCCGGAGCGCTGGCTGGGGCGGCCGGCGCCGGGCTGGAAGCGGGAGCCGCCGCAGCCGCTGCGGAATCGGCCTCTGCCTTCCTGCTCTTGCGCGTCCGCTTGGGCTTGCTGGCGGTGGTGTCGCTGGTGGCTGTACCGCTTTCCGAAGCCGCGGCTCCGGAATCAGCGGCAGCAGCTTTTTTACCCCTCTTGCTCTTTTTGGATTGGGTATCGGCGGCTGACGCACCCGAACTCGCGGGCGCAGCCTCCGCGGACTCGGCCTTCTTGCTCTTCTTGCGGGACTTCTTAGCCCCCGTGCCGGCCGACGAGGCGGAGGTATCGGACGCGGCCTGATCGCTGGCGGCCTTCTTGCTCTTCTTTGATTTCTTCTTGGACGTGGAGGAATCGGCGGCAGCCGCGGACTGATTGTCCGCCGTGCTGGCGTCCTTCTTGGCCTTCTTCTTTTTCTTTTTCGTGGTGGTGGAGGCCTGGTCGTCCGACGAACTGGCCTGGGGCCGTGCCAGGGCGGTGATTCCCGTCAGGACGAACAGCATGCAGAGCGCCATCATCCACGTGCTGAGCCGGGTTTGCAGTCTGTTCATGATTTTCTCTTTCTCCGGAAGGTATGAACACGTGGGAGGCGTACTCCAGGCGCGCGTCCTGACCTGGCCGGCGGGGGCACAATCATGCCACTTCCTGTGGCGGGGGGTCAATCGTGG
>CAYOZX010000083.1:0-12843 GCA_964408515.1 uncultured Acidobacteriaceae bacterium
CTGTGGCTGCAAGCGACAGAAGCGTCAACCGGACTATTAGTGAATTTTGGTACATCAGGAAGATTGTATAGCCAATGAAGGTGCAAGACAATCACTCTTAGGTACCGGAAAGACTAATCCGCAGTGTTTCTTCCGCGCGGCGTTTCAGCACCCCCAGATCAGCACCCCAAAAAAAGGGAACCCTCCGCAACAAGCGTGGTTCGCCTGCCGCGGAGGGCTCCGCCATGAGGCGCGGCCTCGGCGGGACTATCATTTTGGCCCGGCTGAACTTTTCTCTTAGAATTTCTCGTTTGACAACCCGGCTGCCGAAAGGTGTAAGAATTACCTGTCCGCTCCTGAATAACGAGGTGACCCGCCATGCCCGACGGCGAAGACACCAACACCCCCGACATCATCGCCAGGCGAGTTTCCCGGCGCGCATTTATCAAGGGAGTGATCACCAGCGGCGTGGCCGCTTCCTCAGCCAACTACTTGTTCCGCGCCTCAAACCTTCTCGGTCAGCAATCCGGGCTTGGCGACCGACTTATTACGATCAATGTGAACGGCCAGCCGAGGCACGCCGACGTCATGAAGCAGGAGACCCTGGCGTGGACCTTGCGCTACAAGCTGGGACTTACCGGCACCAAACTGGGTTGCGACCGGGCCGAATGCGGATCCTGCACCGTGCTGATTGACGATGTGCCTCATTATGCATGCTCTGTCCTGACGCACACCGTGCGCAGCCGGAAGGTCGTGACCATCGAAGGCTTGGCGAGTCCTGACGGCGCCCTGCATCCGGTTCAACAGGGCGTGATCGATGAGCAGGGATTCCAGTGTGCGTTCTGCATGCCGGGATTCATCATGACGGCGGTTGGGTTTCTCAAGACCAATCCCAATCCCACGCGATTGGAGATGGCGCGAGGGCTCTCCGGAAATCTCTGCCGCTGCCAGGATTACGACAAGATTCTCACCGCCATGATGCGCGGAGCGGAGAACATGAGGAAGGTGCACCGTGCCTAGCCCGGACGCGAAACCCGCTCAGCAGAAATTCGGAGCCAAGTACAAGCTCCTCGGCAAGGACTATCCGACTCCCGATCTCTATGCCAAGGTGACGGGCAAGGCGAAGTATGCGGAGGACTTTCGCGTTGACGGGATGTTGTTCTGCAAGCTGCTGCTAAGCCCGGTACCGCACGGACGGGTGAAGCGCCTGGACGTAAGCAAGGCGCTGGCCATGCCCGGGGTCAAGGCAATTCTGACGCAGGATGACCTTCCCGCCCCGGCTGACAGCGTGACCGACCTGGGGGTTGTAATCAAGGCCAACAAGCAGGGCGAGAAAGCGCTCACCATGGAACCGCTCTACCAGGGAGAACCGATCCTGGCGGTGGCCGCCGTGGATGAGCTGACCGCGGCCGACGCCATCGAGAAGATCGACATCGAGTTTGAACGGCTGCCCTTTGCCGTCGATCCGCTCGACACTCTTCGTCCGGGCGGGCCGAACCCGCGGGTGGAGGGCAACATCTGGATCAGACCCCCGGTGCCCCCCGCGAAGCCTGGAGACAAACCGCCGAGCCCGCCTCCACCCTACATCGGAGAGCTGAAGTGGACGGAGGCAGACTTTGCCGAGGCCAAACAGGGCCGTTTACCTATGGGGAAGCCGCAGGATGAATGGTCCTTCGGCGACGTGGAAGCGGGGCTGAAGAATGCGGCGCTGGTACTCGACGAAACCTTTCTCACGCCTGACACCAGCCATCAGACCCTGGAACCGCGCACAACCCTCGCATATTGGCAGAACGGCAAAGTTTTCATCCACATGGGGACGCAAAGCACGGTGCAGACCCTGGCCGGGCTGGGACGCTGGCTGAACATCGATCCGAACCAGATTGTTCTGGTCAGCGAATACACCGGCGGCGGGTTCGGCAGCAAAGCGACGGGCTACATTTTTGCCATCATTCCCGCTCTGCTGGCCAAGAAAGCCAATGCCCCCGTAATGATGCGCATCAGCCGCGAGGAGGAGCATTTCATCGGCCGGGGACGTCCCGGCTTTCAGGGCCGGATGAGGGTTGGCTTTGCCAGAAACGGGCGCATCACCGCGGTCGACATGTTCGTCATCTGCAACAACGGGCCCTACGACGCCGTGGGCGACGCCGGCGCCTCAGGAGCCATTGTCTCTCTGTTATATCAGCCGCCCGCCATGCGTTGGCGTGGTGTCACGGCGCTGACGAATACGCCGCCGCGGGGCCCGCAGAGCGCTCCAGGCGGCATGCAGGGCATCGTCATCATGGAGCCCATTCTGTCCAAGGCGGCGCGCAAACTCTCGCTGGACCAGGTGGAGATGCGCAAGATTAATTGTCCCCAGGGCAAGGCTCCCTGGGGAGCGCCGCGCGACGGCAAGCAGCCACATTGCACCAGCGCCTTCCTCCGGGAAGCATTCGACCGCGGCGCGGAACAGTTCCGCTGGAAAGAGCGGATGGCGCGTCCCAAGCGCAGTGGCGCCAAGGTTCGCGGGGTCGGAGTCTCCTCCAGTTGTTTCTTCGCCGGCTCGGTGGGATTCGATGGTCTGTTTGTCATCAGGCCGGATGGCCGTATCGCCATCCAGTCAGGAATCGGCAACCTGGGGACGGAATCCATCAGTGACGTGCATCGCGTGGTAGCCGAAGAACTGGGTGTGCCTTGGGAGAAGTGCGATCTCACCTGGGGTAACACGTCGAAGAACCTGCCCTGGACCTGCGTCTCGGGAGGCAGCCAGACCACACACGCCATGACCCGGGCGGCGCACGCGGCCGCCATGGACTGCAAGCAGAAGCTGCAGGAGATCGCATCCAGGACTCTGGGCGGCAAGCCGGAGCAGTACGAGGTCGCCAACGAGCGCGTGTTCCACAAGGGCGGCGGCCGGAGCATGACGCTGGGGCAGGCGGCTCAGCACGCCATCAGGCTGGGCGGCAAGTTCGACGGCCACGAGCCGCCTGAAGATGTCAACAAGTATACGAAGGCCTCCATCGCGGCTCTCGCCGGCCAGGGACTGGTCGCGGCCGCCAAAGACAAATACCCGCGCGACGGCCAATCATTTTCCTATGTTGCCAGCTTCGCCGAAGTTGAGGTCGATCTGGAGACGGGAAAGTACTCCATTACCGACTTTCTGGCCGTGGCCGACGTAGGCACCGTGATTCATCCGAAATCGCTGGGTGGACAAATCACCGGCCGCTCAGTCCTGGGAATTGGCCACGCCATCGGCCAGAAGTGGGTGTTCGATCCCGAGTATGGACACACGATTTCGCGCAGGTTCCACCACACCAAGCCGCCTTCGATCCTCGATGTCCCGGTGGACATGCAGTGGGCGGCGCTGGACATTCCCGATCCGGAGACGCCGATCGGCGCCCGCGGGATTGGAGAACCCCCGGTGGGTGGGGGATGCGGAGCGGTGTTGAACGCGCTTTCGGATGCGCTGGGGGACGAGATTTTCCGCCGTGCTCCGGTGAATCTCGACACCATCCTGACCTCGCTGGAAGCGGGACGCCCGGTGCAGGACCCGCTGACCGCGTTCATTTGATCGCCCAGGTTGCATGGGCTAAGAAGATTGGAAACGGAGAGCGTTATGGCGGTAATCCGGGACATCATGCCAGCCCTCGATCTGCTGCAGCCGGCATCGGCTGCGGACGCGCAGAAGCTTCTCCAGAAGCACGGGAGCGATGCCTGGGTGATGGCAGGCGGCCTCGACAGTCTGGACTGGCTCAAGGACCGCATCAAGCGGCCCAAGGTGCTGGTCGATCTGAGCGGAATCGAGGAGCTGCGCGGCATTCGCGCCACCAGTGATGGCATTGAAATCGGCGCCATGGCGACGCTGACTGAGGTCGTCAGCCATCCTGTGGTCAAAGAGAAGTACGGCCTGCTGGTGCAGGCTGCCGATCTGGTGGCATCGCCGCAGATCCGCAACCAGGGCACGCTGGGCGGCAACGTCTCGCAGGATGCGCGCTGCTGGTACTACCGTGCGGGCTGGCCCTGCTATCGCGCGGGCGGCAATATCTGCTACGCCGACACCCCGGTGGGAAGGAACCGGGAGCACGCCATTTTGCACGCCGAGCGATGTGTCGCCGTCAATCCCTCCGACACCGCCCCAGCCCTGATCGCCCTGGATGCCAGATTTGTGGTGCGAACGCCGAAAGGTGAACTGGTGATGCCCGCCGAGAATTACTTTGTCGGGCCCGACATTGACATCACCCGCATGAACATCTTGCAGCCAGGTTATCTGCTCACCGCCTTGCGGATTCCTTCCACGTGGGCGGGTGCGAAGTTCTATTTCGAAAAGGTGAGTGACCGCAACGTGTGGGACTTTCCGCTCATGAATGTGGCATCGGCGATGAAATTGTCCGGGGACACAATTCAGGACCTCCGCATCGCGGTGAACGCAGTCGCCGCGCGGCCCCTGCGGCTGAAGGCAGTGGAAGATTTCGTTCGGGGCAAGCCGCAAACCTCCGCCACCGGCGAGGCGGCCGGCAAGCTCGCCGTGCAGGGTGCGGTCCCCCTGCAGTTCAATGCCTACAAGATTCCGCTCATGCGCAACCTGGTGAAGCGTGCCATCAGGGGAGGGCAGGAGGCGTCATGGGCCTCGTAGAGTGGGCAACCAGCCCCTTCGGGCAGAGCGTCCCCATTCACGTCGCCTGGTTCCTGATCTGGGTGGCGCTGATTGCGGGCCTGCTGTTCCTGGTCGTACATGCCATCTACGTCCGCTACTTCGCAAAAGAGAAAGAGTTTGCGGCGGTGGGAGCTCCTGCGACGGTGGCCCAGTTACCCGCACGGATCCCCCGCCACTCCCTCGCCGCGCGCCTGTTTCACTGGATCATGGCAGCGGCCATGTTTGTCCTGCTGTTCACCGCGTTCCTGCCCAAGGTTGGGGTGCAATTTGATTGGGTGACTTATCACTGGATCGCGGGAACCGTCCTTACCCTCTCCATTCTCTTCCACATTGTTCATGCCACCTTCTACCTGGACTTCTGGTCGATCTGGCCCGACCGGGCGGACCTGGAAGACGCCTGGAAGCGCCTGCAGCGCTTCATGGGAAAACCCGCGGCTTTGCCGCGGAAATTCGCCAAGTATCCCCTGGAGAACAAGCTCTATCACGGCGTGGTCACTTTGTGCGGACTGGCGGTGGTCGCGACCGGCGTCTGCATGATGTGGCGAGTGCGCACGATCTTTTTTCCGCGGAACCCTTATCTCTTCGGTGACATGACCTGGGGGCTGATGTACGTGCTGCACGGGCTGGCGGGCGTAGCGCTCATTACCCTGGTGATCGTGCACGTGTATTTTGCGGTCCGCCCGGAAAAACTGCCCATCACCGCCTCCATGATCGGGGGCTCCCTGAGCCGCGAGTTCTATCTGAAAGAGCATGATCCAAATCGCTGGGTCGTGAAGACCTTGCCGAAGATTCGGCCAGGCGGCGCCGATGGCGACTGACTTCCTGCAACGTTGTGACGCCATCGAGGAATGCTACGAATTCATGCTCGGCTACGCCGGTCAGGGATTACCCGGTGATCAAGGCGGCGGGGCCGGCGAGCAGGTGCGCGAACTGCTGCGGCGCGCCGCTCGCGCGATGAGCGGCCGGGCCGAGAGCTGCGCGGCGGCTCTCACCGAGCAGGCCGGTCCGGCGGATCGGTATCGCGCGTTCCTGGCTGTCGTCGAACGCGATGCTGCTGACTCGAGGGCGGCCCTCGAGCTAGTGCTCGCCCAGGCCTCGATCAGTTCACAACTGATCGACAACCTTAACGCATCCATCCATCTCCGCGCCCTGCTGACCGATCTTTTCCTCGTGAGCGAGATTCTGCAAGAGCATCGCCAGCCGGAGAAACCCACCGTGTCGAGTCAGGGATGAGACCAGACGAGCTACGCGACCGGCCTTCGGGCCCGAGCGCACGTCCCTCTATTTATGCTCCCTAGGAATTGAATGGCTGGTTGATTGATTGGCGCGTGCGGTGTGCGCGGCGTTGAGTCTTGCTAAAGAATCTGTTTATCACTCCTGATTTGACACACCAGCTTCTGCTACGCACACCGCCGGAATTGGGACCGAGCCCAGGGCGTCAACAGACGCTATATCCTAGTAAACGAACTAGTTTCACGCTTTCCCATGGCGTGATAGCCTGACCTTGCGCGGCGAACGGCGGGGTGTGACCCATCCTCCTGAGCGCGCCGCCAAACCTGTGCATGCCGTCTGAACCCAGACCGTCTAAAGTCACGCCAATCCATAGTACTGGAGTCACTTCGGGCCCGGTCCATGAGCGGGTGGAGGCGCAACTTTCGGTCCCGGCAGGGGTTGAATCTGTGGTGAGCAGCGTGGCCATCGATCGGGGGTTGCTGGCTATGCCGGGCGTGCAGCGGGAAGCGGCATTTGAAACCGGCGGGGGTGTGTCCGAAGGGCAGAGCGACGCCGAAATCATGCTGCAGGTCAAAGCCGGAGACGATGCCGCCTTTGCCTTCCTGGTCGAAAAATACCGCCGTCCCATGGTGAGCTTCATGTTCCGCATGGCGCACGGCACGGCGGTGGCGGAGGATCTGGCACAGGAGGTCTTTCTGCGCGTTTACCGCTCGCGCCAGAACTATGAGCCGAGCGCCAAATTCACTACCTGGCTTTACCGCATCGCCACCAATCTGGCGGTCAATCACGTGCGTGATACCCGCCATGAGCGGGCCGAAAACATGGTGAGCCTGGACGAGCCCGACGAGGAAAGCGGGCGCACTCCCGACCTGCCCGACGGGACGCCCAGCGCCGAGGAATCCATGGTGCAGCGGGAAAGGGTGGCGGCGATCCGCCGGCGGGTGCAGTCTCTCCCCGAGCGGCAACGGGTGGCGGTGCTCATGCACAAATACCAGCAGATGGACTACCGCCAGATCGCCGACGTCCTGAAGCTGAGCGAATCGGCGACCAAGTCGCTGCTGTTTCGCGCCTACGAGACGCTGCGCGAGCAGCTCCAAGAGTTTGTGTGAAGAAAGAGCTTGTGTGAAGGAAGATGCAGTCATGAAGTGCAATGAAACCCGCGAGCTGATGCCGGACCTGGCCGCTGGATTAGCTGTGGCCACGCCCGAGGTGCAGGCCCATCTCAGTTCCTGTGCGGAGTGCGCCGGTAAGCTGGAGGCATTCCGCCAGACTATGGGGTTGCTCAACGAGTGGCAGACGCCGGAGCCGACGCCCTATTTCGACGTACGGCTGCAGGCTCGCTTGCGCGAAGAAAGTGCAGACTCCGCCGGCGGCTGGTTGCGGTGGCTGCGTAAGCCTGCCTTGGCGGCATGCTTCGCGGTGCTGATGGTGGTGAGTGTGACGCTGGTGAAATGGAACGTCGGCAGCCACGAGGACGGCGGGCCATCGGCCGTGGCGCCGGTGGTGGCCGTGGCCAACCCCGCTCAGGTCGAGCCAGGTACGGCGGTGGGCGACCTGCAGGCCCTGGAAAAGAATCAGAACCTGTACTCCGATTTCGAACTGCTCGATGAGCTGGCGGTGCAGCAGAATGTGAGCGCCAACCCCTAGGGGCTGGCTTGCGCCACCCCCGGCTGAGACGCGGAAGCAGGGGCTCAGATCGAACCGGGGAGTTCGTGGGCGGAGGAAGCGGGAAACAGTGTTGGGTCTGAACTCCATCGCGGCAAGACTGGCTATGGCCACGGGGCTGGTGCTGGTGTGCGTGCCGGTGCCGTGCGCTGCCCAAGGCCGCCGGTTCCTGCTTGAGGCACAGAACAGGGACATGCAGCCGGCACCCGGCAGTCACGCCGGACAGTGGCTGCGCCGTTACAAGGACCTCCCGCCTGATCAGCAACAAAAGGCTCTCGAAGCAGATCCTCTGTTCCGCAGCCTTCCGCCGACGCGGCAGCAGTTGCTGCGGGAACGGCTGCAACGCTTCGGCAGCCTGCCGCCGCAAATGCAGGAACGCATCCTCAGCCGCATGGAGACCTGGGAACACCTGACTCCCGATCAGAAGACGCAGGCGCGGCAGATTTTTTCGCAAATCCGCGATCTGCCTCCGGCGCGCCGCAGGAAGCTGCGCATTGCCATACGCCATCTGCGAACCATGCCCCCGGAGCAGCGCCAGCAAACCATCGAGTCGGAACGATTCAAGAGCCAGTTTTCTCCCCAGGAGCGGGACCTGCTCAGCAGCGCATCCCGCCTGCCGCTGGCCCCGGCGGAAGCGGCTCAGCCCGAGCCCGCCCCTGAAGATTAGAGGGTCGTGTCCGGCCTTTAGCCGTTTCGCTATCGCCCACAATCGAGGGCGTCACCGTCATGCCCCAGGCTTGCGTGGCTCCCGTTCCAAGATGAACGGCAAATTGGTGCTGATGCTCTTCCCATCCTCGGCAATAAAGTGAATGCGGCGTTCACTGCCCAGGGTGTATTCGCGGATATTCTCGTAAACGCGTGACGTCTCCGGGTTCCCGGGAAGAAAAAGTGTGATCTGAGTTCGGAATTGACTGAATGAGTCGGTCACCTGCCAGCTCACCGCGGATTCCTCCTCTTTGGCAGGCTCTAGTCTAATTCTCTCCGGGGGACTCCGCGCTGGCATTCAGAGTGATCGAGCGGAAGCCGCCGATGGGCACCGGGGCGTTGAATTGATAGGAGAAGCTCACCCGCATTCCCAGCTGCGCGGAAACGCCACAGGCGGCGGGCGGCGACTGGCAAGCCAGTTCGCCGCAATTCAAGGGCACATCGCGGCAAATCTGCACATTGCTGACCGTGCTGCAGCTGGGTGGGGGAGCGGTCGAGCAGGCGAAAGGAGGCGAATAGGGGACGATTTGCGTCAGCTGCAGGTGGGCCGCCTCCAGGGCGTCATTCACATAGGTGACCACCTGCGCGTTGGTCGGGGGGACATTGCCGCAAAGTGCGCACGTGGAACTGGCGCCGGCCCGGACGGCGTCGCGGGCAGCGCGATGGATGGTGGAAGAGATGTTGAACGCCAAACCCATCCAGATAATGCCGAAGATAACGAAGAACAGGATCGGCAGCACCAGCGCTGCCTCCAGTATCTGCGCGCCCCTCTGGCCCTTCCGACGAACCGCCACCCGACAACAAGCGCCCAGCCCTGCCGTCTGTTCTGTCGCCACCATGCTCATGCCCCGTGTCATTTTCTCTCAACCGGTCTCTTAGTCGAGATTCTGCATGAAACCTTCGGCCGTGAGTTGACTGATTCCGGCATAGTTGGCGCCCGGCGCCACCAGCCGGATCACGCGATTGAAGCGCCACTGAAACGGATAGCTGATCGTCACCCGCGTGGCCTCCACCGTCAACGGCGTTCCCCCGGCGGTGGCGTAGACGAATCCCCGGTCGACCACCAGAGTCAAGTTGGCGGGGCATCCGGCGTTGGCGGTATAAGTCCAGGCCAGGCCAGCTTGCACGGGCGCAGCCGCAGCCAGGCCGCAATCGTTGATCTGCTCACTCTGGAGATAGTTGTGAATTACATCGCGCACGGCGTTGACCGAGCCGGGAACAGGGTTGGTAAGGTCTGCGCCGGGCTGGCTGGATGCAAAACGCGCGCCTTCGCGGACCGAGGTGTCCAGCTTGTGCTTGAGATTGAAAGCCTGGCCAAAGCCCATGATTCCGACGAGCATGACCATCATCAAGGGCAGGGTAACCGCCAGCTCGACGATCTGCGATCCTTCGACATCGGCGTTCCCCGCCCGCGCTAACCGGGATTGTCGCGCGCCTCGCGTGAAACTCCACCCGCTCTCCGAACCGAGCGTCCTTCCTGTCTTCGCCTTCATTGCACCAGCCTTCATTGCACCAGCCTTCATTGCACCAGCCTCACCGGAACGGGCGAGATCGCTCCGCCGGAAACAGGTGTCCCGGCCGCGACTCCGCCGCACCCGGAAAGATTCAAAACCACACCTTCGATGACCACTACCTGTAACGGCCCAACGAAGGGTTTCGTAATCTGAGTAATGCCCAATTGCATAAAGCCGACAATATTGAAGACGCATGCGGGCGAAATCCCGAGCTGACAAGCAGGATTCAGGCTTCCGTCCCACAACGGCACCGTGATCACGGAATCACTGCGGCTGATGTTGAGCACACCCCGCAAAGCGGTGTTCGTGTTGTTGTAGCCGCCTTCGACATTCTCGGGGAGCCCTCCACCCGGCGAGCTGAAGATGTCCTGTCCCTGGTCGAGGCCCAGCGCGTCGGCATGGACCAGACAAAGGGCCGCCTGGTCGGTGGGAGGACTAGCCAGGGTGTATCCGGTTACGCCCTGCGGCGCAGCTAGCCCGCACTGCAGACGCACCGAATTTGCGCAGGCGACGGTTTCAAAGAAGCCCGGAGCGCCGGCATCAACTGTGGAGCAGGAGGGCGCTACCGGCGATGGGCAGGAGGCGGTGGCCGCTGTAACCGGGATATTCAGCGGATAGAAAGTGCTCAAGACCCCCGGGGCCAAGGCCACGGGATTTCCGCTCCCGTCGAGTTGAAACTGCTGCAGACGGATGGTCTGTCCCACCAGGAGCGGCGTCTGCACAATCTGGTAGTTGTTTGTAGGATCGAGAAAATGGCAATTCGCCGTCGGCGGAAGATCACAATTGGTGACCAGCCACGGCTTTACCGACGCCACTTCGATGGGGACATTTTCCCCGGATGGATTGTAGGCTTCGGCCCGGGCAGTGGCGGACACCGGTATGCCTCTGCGTCCCCAGATGCGACCGAAAAAGATGGGCAGGTTCGTGCGCGTCAAAGCAACTGTAATCTGGGGATTCGCCGGGTTGGCAAAACTACACGTGGTGGTAAGCGTGGTCGCAACCACGCCCGCAATCAGGTTCTGATTGGAGGCCGCGCGGGCCTGAGTGTCTGCGAAGCCCGAGCCTCCATTGCAGGCCAGGGCCTGGGCGGTGCCGGAGGCGGGATCTCCCAGTTGCCACGAAGTGAAGCCCGAGCTTACGAACGCCTTGGCGCCCGCCAGGGCGGCCGCGTCTGCCGCCTTCTGCGCCTGGCTGCGCGCAATGTAGAAATAAGTGACGTCTATCGCGAACGCCGCCATCCCCAAGGCCACGACGAGGGCCACGGCCACAATAAAGATCGTCTGGCCTCGTTCTTTTCTCTGGCGCGATCGTGACCGGGCAGGCATGGGTGGGGGACGTTCCCCTAGACGGACGCTCCCCTATATGTTCTCCGAAAAAGGGCGCGGAAGCAGCCAAAAAATTGAGGCCGTGGGCAAATCTCAGGTTTCCGGGCTGTGACGGGGTCCGTCCCGCGCCGAGGCACTGCAACCCGTTCATTCCAGGTTAGATTACGTTTCTTATGGCCGTCCAGACCGCGGGGTAACAACTCGCGTCCATGTTACTGGAGCTCCTGAAGTAGCCCTCATTTCGGGCTGACGGCGGGTGCTTCGATCCTTTCAAACACCGCCTCGGCGCGCCGCAGCGCTTCCTGAACGTTGGCACAGATGTTTTCCCGCCCCACGATCTCTTCGAATTCCGCCTGGGCCATTACGCGCGCGGGCTGCTCCCGTGCGCCGCACAGGATCATGGTTCGCCGGGTAGCATGCAAATGCTTGGCCAGCTCCTCCAGGGCAAACAGGCCGGTGGCATCGATGGCGGTCATGTTGCGGAGACGGATGATGACTACCGGCGGCAGTGCATGCATTTTTTCCGTGACCACTGAAATCTTATCGGTGGCGCCGAAGAGAAACGGCCCATGGATGCGGAAGATGGTGGCGTAGTAGGGGATGTCCTTGTCCTGCAGAATGTGGAGGCGGCCATCCTCCACGTAGTCCCCGGTCACTTGCGATACCGTGGTGGTTTCGGCCACGCGGGCGATGAATAGCAGAGCGGCAAGAATCATTCCCGCCTCGACCGCCACTGTGAGATCGGCGAAAACCGTCAGGGCAAAAGTCACCAGCCACACGCTGATGTCCGTCTTGGTCAGCCGGAGGAGCTGGGGTATTTCGCGCCACTCGCCCATGTTGTAAGCCACGATCAGCAGAATGCCCGCCAGGGCCGCCATGGGGACGTAGCCGGCCAGGGGCGCGGCAAACAAAAGGATGAACAGCAGGGTCAGGGCATGGATGATGCCTGCCACCGGCGACTGTGCTCCGGAACGAATATTGGTGGCGGTGCGCGCGATGGCGCCCGTGGCCGGCAAACCACCGAACATCGGCGAGGCAATGTTGGCCACGCCTTGCGCGACCAGCTCGACGTTGGGGTTGTGGCGGTCGTTGCTCATGCGATCAGAGACCACCGCCGACATGAGAGATTCGATCGCTCCCAGCATGGCCACTGTGAAGGCGGGGCCGAGGAGTCCGTGCACCAGGCCGGCGTGCCAGGTGGGCAAGACAAAATGGGGCAAGCCGCGGGGAATCCCGCCGAAGCGCGAGCCCACGGTCTCGACCGGCAACTTGAAAAAATAGGCTGTGACCGTGGCGCCCAGCATGGCGACGATCGGTCCTGGAATGCGGGGAGAGAGGATGCGGCACAACAGCATCGTCGCCACCGTACCTGCCGCCAACAGCGTCGCCGCCGACGAGAAGCTGGGAGCTGCGGCTGCCAAAGCCTTCATTCTCAGCCAGAATTCACTGGGCACCTTGGCCAGCTGCAAACCGAAGAAGTCCTTGATCTGAGTACTGGCGATCAACACCGCGATGCCGTTAGTAAAACCGACCACGACCGGGCGCGGAATAAACTTCACCGCCGCGCCCATGCCGGTCAGACCCAGAATTATCAGGAGCGCACCCGCCATGACCGTGCACATGAATAGACCATCCACGCCATGGGCGGCCACGATGCCCGCCACAACCACGACAAAGGCGCCGGTCGGCCCGCCGATCTGGGTCTTGGATCCTCCCAGAGCGGAAATGAGAAAACCGGTGACCACCGCGCAGTAGATGCCGGCCTGGGGTGTCAGTCCCGAGGCGATGGCAA
>CAYOZX010000084.1:0-3999 GCA_964408515.1 uncultured Acidobacteriaceae bacterium
GCTCCATTTCCTCCCAGATGCCCTGGCGGATGGCTTCGAGATAGGTGAGAAGCATGCTTTGGAGTTATCCCCCTGCGGCTCAGACCAACGCGAATGCTATTGCGCAGACGCGATGGGCTATGAACCGCAACCGGTCGTTCCTGCGCTACCTATTGCAAGTGCACTGTACCTTCACGGCTCTTAGAACTCTCCGCACCAGTCTGGGTCCGCGGCACGCCATACTTGGGCGCGATCTCATGGCAACTGTCTTCGCAATACACGCCCCCAGCCGCGGACTCGGCGATGGGCATGGGTGAAGCGAGAGCGCTATTGCGTTCGGCTTCCAGTTGTTGATCCACCTCAGACATCAGGTTGCGGTTTTCCGCCGGGGTCAACCACTTCTTTACGTTCAGCAAATAGTGTTCGAAGCGGACAATGCAGTCGCGTTTTTTCCAATACTCGAACAGCGGTTTGGGAACATAGTCCGCGGCGTCGTGAATGGCATGGCCCTTCATGCGCATCATCTTGGCGTCTATCAGAGTTGGTCCTTCGCCGCGCCGGGCGCGCTGGCAGGCTTCGTGAGCGGCGTCGTACACCTGGCAGGCGTCGGTGCCGTCGACGATGACGCCGGGAATGCCATAGGCGATGGCGCGCTCAGCGAGATCTTTTACGCGGAATTGCATCGCGGAGGGCGTGGAGTAGGCCCACAGATTGCTCTCGACGATCAGCACCAGGCCCAGGTTCTGCACGGCGGCGAAGTTCATGCCTTCGTAGGTCACGCCGGTGGACTGGCCGCCGTCCCCGATGTAGGTCATGACGGCGATGTTGCGTCCCTGCATGCGGGCGCCGAGAGCCACGCCGGCCAGGACCGGGATCAGATCGCCGAGGGTCGAAATGGGGGCCACCACATTGCGGTCCCGGATGTCGCCGAAGTGCGAAGAGGCGTCACGTCCCTGGGTCGGCCCGCCCGCTTTGGCCATGTACTGCATCATGATGTCGCGGGGAGTATAGCCCCGCACCAGCACCGATCCCTGATTGCGAATCAGCGGTCCCAGCCAGTCGTCTTTCTGCAGGGCGTAAGCCGAGGCGCAGGAGCAGGCCTCCTGGCCGAGGCCAAAGTACACGCCGCCGACCACCTGACCTTGCTTGTAGAGATTTTCCAGCGCCTGCTCCATTTTGCGGTTCAGCAGCATCCAGCGGTAAAGCTCGATGTGCTGCTGGCGGTTGAGATATTTGGATTCGCGGATCGGAGGGACGGGGCGGCTCAGGTCGCCGGCAACTTCATAGGAGACTGCTCCGCCCCGGCGTACCTGCCGGACCGCGATGTCAGGCTTCTCGAGGCGGAAGTCGGCAATGGTGTAGGTGCGCTGGTCTGCAGGAGCGGAAGAAGGGGATCGGCGGACGTTGTGACCGGCGGCTTTCTCTCGCTTGTGTTTGCTGGCCATAAGCGCAGGCGACTCTATGCTATCGCGAGGGGCGGATGCCTGTCGCGCACGAACCGCTAGGCCTGGAACGTGTCTTCTTCCTTATGCAACTGCCGCAATTCCTCGGGAAGCCTCAAGGGGACACCTACCGCGCCGCCGAGCAGAGCATCGAGGCTTTCCAGCCACAGCATCTGGCTGGCGAATACGATCCCGAAGTTGCGGGAGATGGAATGCGCGACGTCGAGCAGGGAAACGGCTTTGCCCAGCTCCTTCTGCATGGATGTTACCGGCTTCGACTCGATGCCACAGGGAACGATCAGGTTGAAGTAGCTGAGGTCGGTGTTGACGTTCAAGGCGAAACCGTGAGAAGTAACCGCACGGGATATATGCACGCCGAGGGCGGCTATTTTCGCCTCGGGGGCTTCGCGTCCGTCCGGTTCCGCGGTCGAGCTACGCTCGGCCGGACAGCCGGGGGCGGTTGTCTCCGTGTGGCTGGAGGCGGTCCACACGCCGGTGAGGCCGCAGATGCGCTTCGCGGGGATGCCGAAATCGGCGCAGGTGCGGATAAGGGCTTCTTCCAGGCGGCGAACATACTCGATCGCTCCCAGCGTTTTCCGCCTACCCTCGGGGGTCTGGAATCCTCGCAAATCGAAGATGGGGTAGCCCACCAGCTGGCCGGGCCCGTGGAAGGTGACATCGCCTCCACGATCACACTCGAAGACTTCGACCTCGCGCCGGGCCAGGAGTTCGGGTGAGGCTAGAATGTTTCTGGGCTTCGCGTTGCGGCCGAGAGTGATGACGGGCGTATGCTCGAGCAGCAACAAGACGTCACCGATGCGGCCCTCTTTGCGCAGCTCGACCAGGCGCTGCTGCAAGCGGAGACCGGTGACGTAGTCAACGGCGCCGAGCTGGAGCACGGAAATCATGGGGAATTTGTAATTGAGTAATTTGTGATTGAGTAATTTGGCCGGGGTCTCGACCAGGACGAATATTCCACGAACGACACAGCAAGCATCGTTTTCAAAATCGCCCAATCACCCGATTACTCAATTACAAATTGTCTCATGCGTTGATCGCCATTCCGTACACGCTGTTGGAGGCGTCGAGCATGGCTTCAGCCAGCGTGGGATGGGCGTGGATGGTCCACGTCAGGTCTTCGACCGTGGCTTCAAGTTCGATGGCCGCCACCGCTTCGGCGATCAACTCCGTGGCCTGCGGCCCGATGATGTGGACGCCCAGAATCTCGCCGTAGTCAGCATCAGAGACGATCTTGATGAAGCCTTCATGCTGGCCCACAATCGAAGCCCGCGAGTTCGCCGTGAAGGGGAACTTGCCGATCTTCAGATTGTAGCCTGCCTCGCGCCCCTTCTCTTCCGTGAGTCCTACGCTGCCAATCTCGGGATGGCAGTAGGTGCAGTTGGGAATGTGCTCGGGATTGATGGGCTTGCCGGTCTTGCCTGCGATCCTGGTCACGGCTACGATTCCCTCCATGGCGCCCACGTGCGCCAGTTGGGGCGTCCCGAGAACGATGTCGCCGATGGCGTAGATTCCCGGCTCCGCGGTCTGCATCCAGCTGTCGGTTTTAATGAAGCCGCGGTCGGGCTTGATCTTGGTTTTCTCCAGGCCAATGTTTTCAGTGCGCGGCCTGCGGCCGACGGCGATCAGAATCTTCTCGGCTTCGACTTTCTCCGCCTTGCCGTTTACGCTGAAAGCGACGCTTACGCCGGATTTAGCCGATTCGACGTTTTCGACCTTTGCGCCGGTGTGAAAGGCGATCCCGCGCTTGCGGTAGACGCGGGCCAGTTCCTTCGAGACTTCTTCGTCCTCGACCGGGACCAGGCGGGGCAGCATTTCCAGAATCGTGACTTCGGAGCCGAACGAGCGGAAGATCGAGGCAAACTCCACGCCTACCGCGCCTGCGCCGACAACCACCAGCGACTTAGGGACTTCCTTCAACGCAAGAATCTCGATGTTGGTGAGGACGCGTCCGTCCGGCTGGAGACCAGGCAGCATGCGGGCTTCGGAGCCAGTGGAGAGAATGACGTTCCGGCTCTTGAGCTGCGAAGCCTTACCCTCGCTGGTAACCTCGACGGTGAGCAAGCCGCTTTGCGCCGGGCCGGTGAGCTTGCCGTGGCCGCGAAGCGTCTCCACCTTGTTCTTCTTCATGAGGAATTCGAGGCCCTTGGCATGCTTGGCCACGATTTTTGCTTTGCGCTCCTGGACCGCAGGCCAGTTGAGCTTGCGCGCGTCCACGCCTTCAATGCCATACTCCTTGGCCTCTTTCAGGTGATCCCAGAGTTCGGCGTTGAACAAGAGCGCCTTAGTCGGAATGCAGCCTACATGCAGGCAAGTTCCGCCCAGTACATTGTCCTTCTCAATCAGCGCGGTTTTAAGCCCGTACTGCCCGGCGCGGATCGCGGCCGTGTACCCAGCCGGCCCGCTGCCGATGATGGCGACATCGTAGATGGTTCCAGGCAAGGGACGCTCCTCATGAACTACAGATGTTCAATCGCAAATTCTTGATTCTAGATCAACGCGAAAGATTGGCAAAATCTGAAACCGGAGAGTCCCCAAACGGAAAGAGGAAAACCGAAGT
>CAYOZX010000084.1:4099-12832 GCA_964408515.1 uncultured Acidobacteriaceae bacterium
GTTTCTTCTTCTTTCCATTCTTCGGATTCGGGTTTGTGATGTATTTTTTGCCTTCGCTGGTGGCTCTGGCGAGGGACAAGCGAGACAAAGTATCGATTTTTCTTCTGAACCTGTTCCTGGGGTGGAGCGTAATCGGATGGATTGTCTCGCTGGTATGGGCGCTCAAGACCGATCCGGTGGCAGCTGTCCGCTACCAACCCTGATCAGGCGAGCAGCCTGGCCGCTTCCTTAGCGTAGTAGGTCAGAATGATGCCCGCTCCCGCCCGGCGGATTGAAATCAAGGATTCCATCATGACGCGCTCGCGATCAATCCAGTGGTTGCGGGCCGCGGCTTCGATCATGGCATATTCACCCGACACCTGGTATGCCGCCAGGGGGACGTCGAAGCGCTCCCGCGCCGCCGCGATCACGTCCAGGTAGGGCATCGCGGGTTTCACCATAATCATGTCCGCACCTTCTTCAATATCGAGCTCGATCTCGCGCATGGCTTCGCGCAGGTTGGCGCCATCCATCTGGTACGACCGGCGATCGCCGAATTGAGGCGCCGAATCGGCCGCTTCACGGAAGGGGCCGTAGAAGCCGGACGCGAACTTGGCCGCGTACGAAAGGATGGGAGTGTTGGCCAGACCCGCGGCGTCCAGGGCCTTGCGGATGGCGGCTACCCGGCCGTCCATCATGTCGGAGGGGGCGACGATATCCACGCCTGCCCTGGCCAGAGAAACTGACGTCTTCGCCAGAATCTCCAGGGTCGCATCGTTGAGGACTTCGTACTCCGGCTGCGCCGCGCGACTGAGGTCGGCGGCGGCATCGACGGCGTCAGCCATCCCTGAGCGGCCGGCCACGATCACCGCACTCCGCGCGGCGGCGCCAAGAGATCGTGGACCCGTCTGGCGCACCACCCCGCAGTGTCCGTGAGACATGTATTCGCACAGGCATACGTCGCCCATCAGGACTAAATCCGGTACCTCGCGCTTGAGCGCGCGCGCCGCCTTCTGCACGATTCCGTTTTCATCCCAGGCGCCGGTAGCAACTTCATCCTTCTTCTCCGGCAGGCCAAACAGAATTACGGCCGGAACACCCAGGGCACGGGCCTCTTGCGCCTCCTGCACCACCTGATCTACTGACAGGTTGAAGACGCCCGGCATGGAACCCACGGCTTTGCGGACGCCCTCTCCGGGACAGACGAACAAGGGGTATACCAAGGCATCGGGTGTGAGGCGGGTTTCCCGCACCAGCTCGCGCAATGGCTCGCTGCGGCGCAGGCGTCGCAGGCGTGTGACCGGGAAAGCCATGGGCTGATTCTAGCAGAGCCGAACGCGCCCTGGCCGCCGCGCACTAAGCCGGAGCGTCGCCAGGTACGGGAACTCGGATTGCGACAGTACTAAAGTAATGACTTGCGATCCTCGAGTCCTTTTCCCCGCGAGTGAAACCACTAAAATTCTGTCGTGGCCGTGGGCCCAAAACGCAAATGGTGGATAGCCTGCACGATCGGCTTCTTGTTGACGTATGCGGTGGTGTCCCTCACTTTTCCCCCGGGTTTTGTTCTTACCGCATTCGGTGATATCGCGCAGTTCCTGGCGCTAAGCGTTGCCGCGATCGTGATGGCTGGCAATGCGTACTATACGCGGGGTCAGACGCGTCTTTTCTGGAGCCTGTTCTCCGCCGGCTGCCTGTTGTGGGCCTGCAATCTGGCGCTGTGGATCGGGTACGAGGTCATTCTCCGCCACACCATTCCTGACCCCTTCATCGGCGACGTGATCCTGTTCATTCACGTGGTGCCCTACATGGCAGCGGTGGCGCTGCGTCCGCACCAGTGGGAGGAAGGGAAACTGTACCGCAGCACTCTCGATTTTCTGATCCTGCTGGTGTGGTGGATCTTTCTGTATGCCTACATCGTGTTTCCCGATGAATATGTCACCCTCAGCGTGAGTTTGTATAGCCCGCATTATGACCTGCTCTACATGGTGGAGAATCTGGCCCTCCTGGTCGGGCTGGGTTTGGCCGCTTCCAGCGCCCGGGGCGGATGGAAGAAGGTGTACTGGAATCTCTTCTTCGCCTGCAGCATCTACGCCGTGAGTTCGGAAGTCATGAACGTGGCCATCGCCCGCGGCCAGTACAAAACCGGCAGCATCTATGATGTGCCATTTGTAGCGGCCGTCTGCTGGTTGTCCTGGTCGGCGCTTCAGGCCCGGGATCTGAAACCCGCCTCCCAGCCGGCGGGGCTGGAACGTTCCCGCTGGCAAATGTTGGCGCCGCGGATTGCGATGCTGGCGATCTTTTCCTTGCCGCTCATGGGCTATTGGGCCTGGTTTCGCAGCCCGGCGGCGGTGAATCTGCGCGAGTTCCGCATGCTCGTGACCTGGGGCGCGACCCTGGTGCTGGGCTTGTTCGTGTTTCTTCGCCAGTATCTGATGGACCGGGAGCTGGTGCGACTGCTCGAGGAATCACGCAGCAGCCTGGAAAATCTGAAGCGGCTGCAGGCCGAGGTGGTGCAGAAGGAAAAATTGGCGTCCCTGGCGCACCTAGTGGCCGGGGCTGCCCATGAAATCAACAATCCTCTGGCGGCCATCCTGGGATATTCCGAGTTGCTGACCGCCAGCTCCGGCCTGCCGGAGCAGCAGGCCGCCATGGCGCGCAAAATCGGGCAGCAGGCGCGGCGCACCCGCGAGCTGGTTTCCAGTCTGCTCAGCTTCGCTCAGCAGTCGCCGGGCGAAAAAACCTTGGTCGACATGAGCGCCCTGTTGCAGCGGGCTCTGCAGATGAAGATGCTGCGGGTCGGCAGCAAGAATATCGCGGTGAAAAACCAGATTGAACGTGGCCTGCCGCAGATCATGGGCAATGTGAACCAGTTGTTTCAATGCTGCGTGGAGATCATCGGCAACGCCATCGACGCATTGGAAGAAGTGGGCGGTGGGGTTTTCACCGTAGGCGCCCGGCGCGAGGGCAGCGATCTGCTGATCGAAGTGTCTGATTCCGGTCCCGGCGTTCGCGATCCGCAGCGCATCTTCGACCCCTTCTACACCACCAAAGCGGTCGGCAAGGGCATGGGACTGGGCCTCAGCGTCACTTACGGCGTGGTGCAGGACCACCACGGAACCATCACCTGCCAGAACCGGCCCGAGGGCGGCGCCCTCTTTCTGGTTCGCTTTCCCATCGCCAAATCCCAATCCTCGCCCGGCCTCACGCTCGCGGCCAAAGCCCTCAGCTGAACTGAGAACGGGTGTTCCATGTCCTGGATTAAGCGTAACGCAGCCTGCCTTGTGTGCTTCTTGTTAGTATGAGGGCGATGCTGTTCCAGCCCCTCCGGGATGCCAGCGCTCACGTGCTGGAATTTGACTCCGTGCTGCAGCTTCTGCGCGGATATGCCTCCTCGCCGCCGGGACAGCAGCGCCTGGGGCGGCTCTCCGCATCCGTCGATCGCCGCTGGATCGAAAATCAGCATTGCCTGACCCGGGAGATTCGCGAGTTCCGCAGGGTGGGCGGGAGCTTCGATTTCTCCGATCTGTTGGACATCACTGCTCTGGTGGAAAAGTCGCGGATTGCGGGCGCTGCGCTGGAGACGTCTGAAATCCGTGACCTGGTGACGGTTGTGGATCGCGCTTCGCAGTGGCGGGAAATGGCTTTGCATCCGCCGGCTGCGATGACGACGGAATGGACCAGCGTGGCGACGCTCTCCTCCGGCATCGCCGACTTCACCGAGTTCCTGCGCGCCTTCCGTAACAAGGTCCAGCCGGATGGCACACTCGAAGACCATGCCTCGCCTGAGCTGGCTCGACTTCGCCGCGAGGTCGAGCGGCAGCGCAAGCTGATCCAGGAGTCCCTGCGCGGCTATCTGCGGCGGCTGGCCGAAGGCGACGTGGTGCAGGATGAACTGATCACGATTCGCGGCGAGCGCTTCGTTATTCCAGTGAAAATCGAGCAGAAGCGGCGCGTGCAAGGCGTAGTGCACGGCGCCAGTTCCAGCGGCCAGACGGTGTTCGTAGAACCGCTGGAGACCATCGAGCAGAATAACGAACTCGTCCGCTTGCTCGACGAAGAACAGGCGGAAATCCATCGTATCCTGCTGGAGATGACGCGCCGCATCGGCGCGCACGCCGAGAGTATCCTGCGGGCCGCAGACATTCTTGCCGAGCTGGAAGTGCAATTTGCCAAGGCGCGCTTCGCCGAAGACTACCACTGCGCGGCGGCCGACCTGATCGAGCGCGAGGAGGCGAGTTCGCAGAAGCCAGTCGAGGACAGCCGCCGCCGGCCTCCGGAACCAGTTGGCGCCGCCTTGATTCTGCGCAATGCCCGCCACCCCTTGCTCGAACGCAACTTGCGGGCGAAGGGTGGGCGCATTGTTCCCATCAGCATCGAACTTGAGGGCGCACAACGCCAGCTGGTCATCACCGGTCCCAACACGGGGGGCAAGACGGTAGCGCTCAAAACCATCGGCTTGCTGGCGCTGATGGCGCAGTCGGGCATTCCCGTTCCCGCCGACCGCGCCGAGCTACCCATCTTTGACGCGGTGCTGGCTGACATCGGCGACTATCAATCGATAGAACATAATCTTTCGACGTTCTCGGCGCACGTCACCAACATCGATTTCATTGCGCGCACTGCGAGCGCGCATTCCCTCGTGCTGCTGGATGAACTGGGCGCGGCCACCGATCCGGAAGAAGGCGCGGCCCTGGCCGTCGCCATCGCTGAGCATTTTCTCCATGCCGGTTGTGTCACGATTGTTTCTACCCACCACACATCGTTGAAAGTGTACGGCGCGAACACACCGGGCGTGGTGAACGCCTGTGTCGGCTTTGACGAAGCCACGCTGCAACCGACCTACGCTCTCAGAGTCGGACTGCCTGGCGCGTCGGCAGGAATCAACATTGCTCAACGTCTGGGGCTCAGTCCCGCCATCATCGAAGGGGCGCGTTCACGGCTGGGCTCGCAGGCGCGTGATGTCAGCCAGTTTCTCGATCGTCTGCATACCGAATTGCGCCACGCGGAGAGCGAACGCCAGCGCCTGAAGGCGCGCGAGCAGGAGCTCGACCGTGAACAGGCGCGCCTCGCCGCCGAGGGCAAAAGGGAGCAGCAGGCCAGGGTCAGGGAAATGGAAAAGAAACTCGAGTTGCTGCTGCGCGATTTCGAATATCACGCGCGCGAAGCGGTCAATGCGATCCAGGACCGTGCCGCATCGCAAAAGGTGTCCAGAGACGCCGAGCGGCGCATCGCCAAACTACGCCGCGAATTCCGCGAACAGTTTGACTCCGCCGTGGTGGCCCATGCCACCGGCGCCGACCGTGACGACCCCAATGCCCGGCCGCAGGTCGTGAAAAACATCACCGAGGGTGACACCGTGAAGCTGAAGTCGGTGGGCCGTACCGGAATCGTGACCCGCCGCCTCGACGACCAGCATTTCGAAGTCGAGATCGGAACCATGAAAATGAGGACCGCGCGCGACGACATCGCCGAGGTCCTGGCGCGTGCGACCGAGTCGCCGGTCAAAGCGGCCCGGGCGCGCGGGGTCTCGGTATCGCTGGAGAAAGAGAGTGAGAGCGTGCCCGCCGAGATCAACGTCATCGGACGCACTGTCGACGAAGCTACCCGCGAGGTGGAAAAATTCGTCGACCGCGCCTTCCTGGCCGGGCTGCCGCGGGTGCGTGTGGTGCACGGCAGCGGCATGGGCATCCTGCGGAAAGCGCTGCGTCAGTACTTGCAGAAGCATCCCCATGTCGAGTCGGTGAGCGAGCCGCCCCAGAACGAAGGGGGCGGAGGGGCCACCGTGGTGGAATTGAGGGTGTAGGGCGGCGGGCAGGAGTGCCGGCCACCCACCATCGTACGGGGATGGTCTGGTGTTACTTGTGGGCAGCGCTTCCTCACGATGACAAAAAGAGGGAGTGCCT
Source organism: uncultured Acidobacteriaceae bacterium (assembly GCA_964408515.1). GTDB lineage: Bacteria > Acidobacteriota > Terriglobia > Terriglobales > Acidobacteriaceae > CAYOZX01. Next base: position 9,982 of record CAYOZX010000084.1, read on the forward strand.
GTGGCCCGTCTCTGTTTTCCTCCGCTGTCAACGGAATAGCGCCATCTTCCACAGCTTCTCCACAGCAATCTTCTTCCGGTATATTCAAATTAGCGGCTCTCGCCCCCACAATTCCTGCGGAACGGTGCTGTCCCTGCCATGACCGAAGCCAGCGAATTCAAGGAGAACCTCAAGCAGCAGGCGGATATAGTCCGCATCGTGGGCGAGTACGTCAAGCTGAAGAAGGCGGGAGCGCAGAACTATTCCGGGCTCTGTCCCTTCCACAACGAGAAGACGCCGTCGTTTTCCGTGCATGCCACGCGGCAGTTTTATCACTGCTTCGGCTGCGGGGTTTCGGGCGACGTCTTCAGCTTCGTACAAAAGATTGAAAATATCACCTTCCCCGAAGCGGTGCGGGCCGTGGCGCAGAAGGTGGGCATCGCTCTGCCCAAGATGAGCTTTTCGAGTCCGGCGGAAGCCCGCGAAGCCGGGCTGCGCAGCGCTCTGCTGGATGCGAACACCATGGCCTGCGAGTTCTTTCAGCAGTGCCTGAGGGGCCCCGAAGGGGCACGGGCGCGGGAATATCTGGCCGGGCGCAGCGTGAATGAAGAGATGATCCAAGCCTTCCGTATTGGTTACGCGCCGGATTCCGGATTTCTGCTGCGTGACCGAATGAAAGGGAAGTTTCCCGAGGAGGTGCTCCGCGAAAGCGGATTGTTTTCGTGGCGGAGCGAGGCTCCGGCCTCCGGCTCGCAGCCACAAGGACCTCCAGCCGGCACCGGAGCTTCCGCCCGGGAAGCCGGCAGCCCGGAACTGGCGGCGTTCTATGCCAAGTTCCGCAACCGTGTGATGTTCCCCCTCACGAGCGAGACGGGACGCGTCATTGCCTTCACCGGACGCACCCTCGCAAGCGATGACAAGGCGGGACCAAAATATCTGAACTCGCCCGAGACGCCGATTTATTCGAAGTCGCGGGTGCTGTTCAATCTCGACCGCGCCAAGGAGGCGATTCGTAAGCTGGACTACGCCATCCTGGTGGAAGGCCAGATGGATTGCATTTCAGTTTTCGCGGCCGGGTTTCACAACGTGATCGCCAGCTCAGGAACCGCCTTTACCGAGCTGCAGGCGCGTCTGCTGGGACGCTTCAGTAAGAACGTGGTGGTGAACTTCGATCCCGACACTGCGGGCGCCCGGGCCACGGAACGCACGCTGGGGCTGCTGGTCAGCGAGGAATTTCAGATCAAGGTGCTGGCGCTGGAGCCGGGCTTCGATCCCGACCTGTTTATCCGGCGCAAAGGCAGGGATGCGTACGCCGAGGCGCTCAGGGAATCGCAGCGCTACTTTGATTACCTGATCGAGCGCGCGCGGGTGCAGTTCCCGGTGCGCACGGCCGAAGGAAAGGTAAAAGCCTTGAACTTCCTGCTGCCGCATATCCAGCGCGTGCCCAGCCGCATCGTGCGCGACGAACTGGCGCGGGAGATCGCACAGAAGCTGGCAATCGATTCCTCCGTGCTGCGGCAGGAGTTGAAGCATGCGGCCACAAGCCGGTCGGCCGCCAGCGTGAAGGCTCCGGCAGACATGCAGGTTACGGACGCGGAGAAGATTCTGATCCGGGCCCTGGCTTCAGCCACGGAAATGCAGGCGCTGGATGAGCGCGTTTCCTCCCGCGAGGGTACGGAGGAGGAGTTCGATCCCGCCCGTCAGGCGCAATTTGCGCTCAAGAGCGAGCGCCTGCACGTGGGGCTGGCCACGGAAGGTCTGATGGAAGCTCTGTTGGGGATTGCCGGGGAGACAGCCCACATCAGCAACCTGCCATTATCCGAAAGCGAGCGCAACCTGCTGGCTTCTATCCTCATGAAAGAAGAGGAGGAACTGAGCGCGAAACGGCTGGAAGGCGCGCTGCGGGCGCTGCGGCGAGTGCAATATCGGCGGCGCCTGGAGCGGGTACAGCGAGAACTGCAGGCCTCGCGAAAAAGGGAGCCTGGAGAGGTGCAGGCCCTGTTGCAGGAGAAAATGCGCCTGAAACGGGCACTGATGGATCCGGGCCTGGCGGAGGAGAACCGGGGCGACGAGGGACCTGCTACGCGCTCGGCATAGGCCGAAAACGGATGAAACTAAACGGTGTTACTTGCCATCTAAGTTATTAGCGGGCGGGCACATAGGGCAGTTGCGTCGACGCCGCAGCGAGGGGCGGAATGCGGCGAAGCCGCATGCCATGCTATACTCTGAAAGTTTGCGCGGCGCGCAGCTTCGCCACTTCACGTTCCCACCGCTAAAAATTGTTCCAAAGTCCTTCCGTTAGGACGAATTGAGGGGTAATCCGTCTTGGCTCTAGACGACAAGTACGACGATATCAAAAAGCTGATCGACGCAGGCAAAGAGAAGGGATATCTGACCTATGACCAGGTCAACGACTTGATCCCGCACGACGTGCACTCTCCCGAGGACCTCGACGATCTGCTGACGACCATCGGTACGCAAGGCATCGATGTGCTGGAAGGGCCGAAGCTGCCTTCTTCCGCGCTCGACAAAAAATTTGAAGATGAAGAAGTTGGCGAGGACGTCGAACTCGACCTCACGCCCGGCGCCCTGGAAAAAACCAACGACCCCGTCCGCATGTACTTGCGGGAAATGGGGACAGTGCCGCTGCTGACCCGCGAAGGCGAAGTGGAAATTGCCAAGCGCATCGAGCGCGGCCAGCTGCGGGTCCTGAAGGCGCTCTCGCGCTCGCCCATCGTGATCAGCGAACTGCTGGCCATGGGCGAGGACCTCAAGAAGGGCGTCCGCTCCATCAAGGAAGTGGTGACCTTCGACGAGGAGGAGATCACCGACGAAATCCTGCAGAACCGTCTGAAGGAGTTCACCGGCAAGA
>CAYOZX010000085.1:0-12650 GCA_964408515.1 uncultured Acidobacteriaceae bacterium
CGCCGCCGGTCTTCCCTCCCGCGCGGTTTCAGCGGGTGACTGAGCTGCTCCTGATCGCGCCCCGGGGGGCCAGGATGCACGAAAAGTTGGGCAAGGCCTACTCGCTCAGCGGCCGCCTGAACGAAGCCCAGGCCGAACTGGAGAAGGCGGTGCAACTGGCGCCCTCAAGCGCTACCCTTCACTTCATGCTGGGTCAGGTCTACCGGAAGCAGGGTCTGCTGGAAAAGGCAAAGGCAGAACTGGAGCGTTCCGCCGCCTTGAATAGAAAGCCAGCGCAATAGCAGCCAACCGGAGCCCGATGGGCATGGTTGCGGTATTTTGCAGGCCGGACTCTTCTACCCTCTTTTTCGGCGGCTGCGGCGCCACAACCGTGCTCTTCAGTCGGAAACTCGATTCTCAGGCCGCGGGAGCCGTCACGGCAGCGACATTCATGGAGTGCGTTGTCGACAGTTTCCGGCCCAGGCCTGCGGCCAGAGCGGACAACGCATAAAACAGGGCGGCGTTGGCGGGAACCTGCAGATTGAAATCAAACGCGCTGTGCACCAGCAGTCCGGTGCAACCGACCAGGGCGGAAAGCTGCAGCGCCTGGCGCCAACTCTGATTCCAATAACGCAGGTCGGTGAGAGCGTTGCGGTACAGCGCAATGACAAACCACATCACGCATCCGAAGCCCAGCATGCCGGTTTCGACCAGCGCCTGCAGATAATCGTTGTGGGCGGCGTTGACGTACGCGGTGGTATAGAAACTGCGGAACCTGGGATAAACCGTTTGAAACGTCCCCAGTCCCCAGCCGAGAACCGGCTTGCGAAGAAACATCCGGAGAGAATCTTTCAGCACTCCGGGGCGGAACGTCTCCTGGACGTCCCCGAAACGCGACCACATCGAGGATGATCCGATGAAAGCGAGGAAAGCCAGCATCAGGGCAATTCCCATCAGCAGGTTTCTCCGGACCAGGCTGCCTCTTGCGGATCGCGTGGCCACCCAAACCAGGAATGTGAGCTCCGCCGCAAGCGAGACGACGCCACCCCGAGAACCGGCAAGGACAATGCTTCCGGCCATGGCCACGGCTGCAAAGGCAACCAGCGCGCGCTGCCCGCTGTTCAATAGCCGGCTCAGCCCCAGCACCAAAGCCGGCGGCATGAGCATCTCCATCAGACCGGCGTAGTGGTCGCGATTCACATAGGGACCAAAGATATTGCTGCCGGTTCCGGGCGAGACCAGCCAGTAGAAATTCCGTGTCCCGCTCAGGTACTGGCAGATGGAGAACACGGCAACTGCGGCGCCAAAGGCACTGAAGGTTAGGATGAGGAACTTCGAAAATCTTGCGTCCGTGGCCACTTGCGCCGCGACAAAGAACACAGCGGCATACGACAGATATTGGAGACAAGCGAGCAGGGTGGCATAGCGATACGCAGTCAGGTTGAACATTGCCTGAAAGGCGGCAACCGCCCCGAAAGCCAGCATTGGCGGGTACAGCGGGTTCCATCGCACAAGGGTTGCACGGGCACAGCAGTCGACCACGGTTACCGCGAACAGAAGCGCGGCAAGCATCTCGAGAACAGAGTTGGCCCAGATGTCGCCGGCGCCGAAAGCCAGGACGCCAAAAAACAGGATTGAGCACAGACCGATGACGCCGGCAAGAGGATAGGATGATGCCGTCAATTTCTCCGTGGGTGCGTCCAGAAGGGAGTGCTCCGCAACGCTCATGGGTTCATGTCCGATCCGGCCGCGCGGGGAAGTAGTTCCACATCATCCAGCCAAAGCGTACCCTGGATCAGAAGATTTCCCGGCCTCCGCACCACTCGCACGGCCACCAGGCGGGTATCCGGGCCGGTGCTGAATTCCAGGGCGCGCTGACGCCAAGCGGAGGAGTCGCGGAACTCGTCGGTAGTTCCAAGCAATTGGGCGGCGGATGAATCCTCAACGGCGAGCCGCGGGCCGCTTGCGGTGTTGATCTCCTCGGCCTTCACAAAGGCGGTCAGGCGGTAGGCAGTGTTCGGCTGTACCGGGACATACTGATACACGCCTGCGTCGGCAACTGGGGGACCAGCAAACTCAAAGCGCAGCGAACGGGCGCCGCCGTGTACTTCCCGCGTGTCGAAGGCCACGTCGACCTGGTCGCATCGCATGTAACGCCAGTCGAAGCCGCCATTAAGAAAATCTGCTTCGAAGCTTCCGTTGTGCAACAGGTTGGGAGGCGTAACGCTGACCTTCATCAGCTCTGCCCAGACTGCTTTCGCCTGCTCGACCTGATGGGTACGGATCAAGTAGTCGAAATAAGGGAAAGCCTGGGGGATGGGGAACTGCAGCTTCCTGGCTGTCAGGTTCCGCCAGAGGTCGTTGGCTGGGGCTGATTGGTCTTGGTCGATCAGAATCTTCAAGAGCGCAAAGTAAGGCGCAGGATGCGGCGGCAGAGCCTTGGCCGAGATCTGGCCGACGCTCCCGGTGGCGCGCCAAGAGAGATCGAGCGCCGCCGGGATGTACGACGGGTCGTATTGCATGGCCACGCGAAACAAAGGCAGAGCAGAGTCGAGATCGTTCCCGGCGAGATAGTAATTGGCAGACCGCCAGGCAATTGCCGGTGAGGTTGGTTCTGCTTCAAGCGCACGAGCCAGCGACCGCTGAACCTCGCCGGTTTCACCCCTGGTCATCTGGGCTTCGGCCAGGTCCAGCCAGTAGCGCGCGCTGTAAGGGTTGAGCTCGACAGCTCGATTCAGAAGGCTGACTGCACGGCCGGAGTCCTGACGGCCGTGGAGGAAGTAGCGACCGAGGAGCCAGAGCGTGTCGGCATTCCATGGCCCCAGCCGCGCAGAGGTTTCCAGACTCTGCTGGTTGTTCTGGTCCTGTAGCCGTTCCGCCCGCCAGACATCGGCAACCGTGCGGACGTAGAGGCAGAAAATCGCAACCGTGAGTCCGGCGATAGCCACTCGAACGGTGCGGAATAGCACGATGTGCTTGATGAGCGGACTCCTCGATGGCTGACCGGGCCCTATTGGGAGCAACAATCGACGCTCCTGTCCCCTCAAAGCTTGGTCCGCGGCGGTCGATAGCCGGAACCAAGTTCACGGGAGGCGACCGAAAACTGTTCGCTGGATCAAACTGCGAGAGGGTCAGAGCGTTGCCGAATTATAGCGCAGGTCGTTTTTCTTCAAGGTCTTAGCCTGAGGAAAACTCAGCTCTTCGTGGCCTGTCATCCGGAACCTAATGAGTGCCGCAAGGGCCGCGATTTGCCGCTTCCAGACCGGAGCGCTCAGACACAAAAGTGCAACCGCGAAGGGCGGCGCTTTCATACGGTGAAAGACCATTTTCGCATTGACACATCCTGTCAACGCGGGCAGAATTTGATGACTTAGACACGTCGGAAAAACAGCGGCTCAGTTTGCGTGGCATTTCCGGAGGCTCCGAACGGGGATCCAGCCCAGGGTCGATCTCCCTACCTCGTTCCAATTCTGTGTAATGGGGGAGGCGAGCTGTGCTGATCGAAGGAGTCCGTGTTTCATCCGGGCACGAAGCCAATTCAGGTTGGTTCGCAGTTCACACCCGGCACCAGCATGAAAAGAGCGTAGCTCGCACTCTAAACGGCAAAGGTTTCGAAGTCTTCCTTCCCCTCTACAGCACGGTCCACCGTTGGAAGGACCGCGACAAGCAGCTTTCTCTCCCGTTGTTCTCCTGTTACGTCTTCCTCCAGAACCGCCTTGAACGCTGGCAGCCGGTGTTGACGACGCCAGGAGTGCACAGCGTGGTGGGCTTTGGCGGCAAGAAGTCCATGATCCCCAGCTCCGAGATTGAAGCGGTGCGTAAGATCGTGGGCAGTCCGTTCAAGACCGAACCCCATCCTTTCCTGAAATGCGGAGATCGGGTGAGACTGCGTGGAGGCCCCTTGCAGGGACTCGAAGGAATCCTGATCCGCAAGAGAAATGTCTGGAAACTGCTGGTCTCAGTAGAAATGCTCCAAAGATCCGTGACCGTGGAAGTGGACTCGTCGGTGGTGGAGCGAATCTGGGAGCCGAGGTCGAAGGCGGCACCCGTCTTCCTTCCGATAAATGCTGCCGTCCGGGGTTGAATGGAGGGCTCATTTTTGCGGTGGTCAGAAGGGCAAAGAATCTGCCAGCCAAACTGCAGGTGAGCAGCCCTCTCAAAGTTTTCCACAGGGTGTTGCCATTTCCTCGCGAACGGCTCCTCCTTTGCTATTGAACCTCATAAACTCATTTGTTTACAGTCAGCTGAGAATCAGCCGCAAGTTGGCAAAGGAATGGGATCACAGGTACGCCTGATCCTCTGAATATGACCGCCGCCCTCCCAGCCGGGTTGGTTCGGTGACGTAAGTCGCAGGGCAGAGCTTTGTGTCACCGCCAAGGTCGCCTAGCTTTGCGTTCTCAGTTTTTCTCTCCTGATTTCCTGCATGTCCGCGACTTTCCGGTATGGCTGTTGCGCCCGACGTTCCGTGCGATCCACGCGGAGGGGATGATCTCATGACGATCGTAGTTCGAGTGCTACCACACAGGTTGGGCAGGGTGAACGGAACCGCGGCGATGGTTGGCGCCGTGATCGTCTTGCTCGGCACATTTGGATGGGGGAGACTGTCCGCCCAACAAGCCCCGGAGACGACGCCGCCGGGGCAGGCCGAGCAATTATCCAGAGCTTCCGTGTCGTCGGCGCCCACGCCTCCTTCGACAGTTTCCGGTGCCATCGCGCAAACTCTGCCCTCCGACGATTACGTCATTAGTCCAGAAGACGTTCTGGACGTGTACGTGTACGACGTCCCCGAGCTGTCGCGTGAATACGTTGTCAGTACCGGTGGAAATGTGACCGTGCCGTTGTTGGCCAAACCCATCCCGGCAGCGGGATTGAGCCCCGATCAGTTCGCTCGCGCGCTGGAGCGGAGCTTTCAGGACGCAGGAACATTGAGCCGCCCCCAGATCACCGTGGCCATTAAGCAGTCGCGGCGAAGCGTGGTGACGGTGGAAGGGGCGGTGAAGACACCCCAGGCGGTCCAGGTGATCGGGCGCACCAGGCTGACCGCGGTGCTGTCTGAATGCGGTGGATTGGCGGACGATGCGGGCAGCACGGTGACTGTGGCACGCGGCCCCCTTGCGCAGCGCGATCCCGGCACGGCGAGCTCAGGCACTGTGGTCATCGTCGAGTTGAAGAAACTTCTCAATGGAAGTGATCCAACCTCGCAATTCGAAGTTTGGCCAGGTGACCGGGTGTCTGTCGATCACGCCGGTGTGTTCTACGTATTGGGCGAGGTCAACCATCCCGGGGGCTTCAACCTGAAGAGCGTAGACGAGCAGCTCACAGTTTTGCAGGCGCTGGCCATTGCCGGAGACGTGACTTCCGTGGCCAAGAAGGACAAGGCGATCATCATCCGGAAGGATTCGGCGGCGCAGGACGGGCGCAAAGAAGTTCCGCTCAATGTCGGCGATATTCTGGCTGGCCGTTCCCCGGATCATGTGCTTCAGGCCAACGATATTCTCTATGTTCCATCCAGCTCGGGGAAACGCGCCCTGCGGACCTTTACCTCAACCGCCACAACCATAGCCGGAGCTGCCGGCACCGCCATCGTCTATCGCCGGTAGCCCTCAGTCCCAACCCATGACGGATCTCTTATGCCTGAAAACGAATTGACACATCGCGAGGAACTGGCCCGTCTCAACCAGACCCTCCTGGGGCCATATGCCGCGCGCAGGGACGTCCGCACGCAGTCTGTGATCGAAGGAGAAGTCGCAGTCGATGCCTTCGGCCAATTGCGCGCTACATGGGACATCCTGGTAAAGCATCAGTGGTTGATACTGGCAACCGCCGTTATTCTCACCGTCCTCGTGGCCGTTTATTCCTTCAAGGCGAAGCCCATCTACCAGGCTACCGGCCGTCTCGATATCGAAGCCGAGTTGCCGCTTTTGCAGTCTCTCAATGAACTGTTTCGCACCGGCGAGGCCGACGATTCCTTCCTGGCCACCCAGGTCAGCATCCTGCAAAGCGACAATCTGATCTGGGAAACCATTCAGCAGCTGGGCATGGGTTTACCACCGAGGTCAGGAGTCTCTCCTCAGCCCAGGGATCCGGGCGCGGAGACGACAACTGCGATGAAGAACGCCTTGATTGGGGCCTTCAGGGGCCGGCTGAAGGTCGAACGCACCAAGGATACTCGCATGGTGGTGGTCAGATTCGAGAGCACCGATCCCCGCGAGGCTGCCCAGGTCGTGAACGCGCTGATTAAGAATTACATCGAGAGCAACTTCAGAACAAAATACGACGCGACTCGCCAGGCGACGGGATGGATGGAAACGCGGCTCGACGAACTGAAGCTGAAAGTCGAGAAGTCCCAGGAGGCGATGGTGGATTATGAACGCCAGAACAACATCGTCAATCTGGGCGAGAAGCAGACGCTGGTGGAGTCGAGATTCGAAGACTTAAGTAAGGAGTTCAACCAGGCGCAAAGCGACCGTCTCACCAAAGAATCTCTCTACAGAATGGTCGCTTCCAACGACGCCCAAGTCGGCTTTCTGCAAGGCAACGGACTTCTGGCCGGACTCGAGGCGAAAGAAGTCGACCTCAAGGAGCAACATTCCGAGGCTCTTGCGCAATACGGCCCCACTTATCCCAAGGTCCTGCGAATTCAGGACCAGATCAAGGATCTTGAGGCGCTTATCGTGCGCGAGCGCAAACGCATGGTGGACAACGTCCACAATGAGTACCTGGCAGCGGCGCAGAGACAGCAGTTCCTCGCGGCCGCGCTGGCGGAGCAGAAAAAGGAGGTGGATAAGATCAGCCAGCTCCTGATTGAGCACAATCTGTTGAAGCGGGAATTCGATTCGAATCAGACGCTCTACGACGGCCTGCTGCAGCGCTTGAAAGATGCCACCGTGACCGCCGGCCTGAGAGCGACCAACATCCACATCATTGACGAGGCGGCCGTTCCCTCCCGTCCCGTAAGACCGAACAAACTACGCAACATCCAGTTCGCCCTGGTGGCGGGACTGGCCCTTGGAGTTGCGTTGGCGTTCAGTAAGGAGGCATTGGACAATTCCATCAAGAACGCGCAGGAAATGGAAAAATTGACCGGCCTGCCCACCCTGGCGATCGTGCCCATGGGCCATTCTTCCGCGATGCAGCGTGCCGGGGTGTTGACCGGCGCGGCTCACAACGGCAGCGGCCGGCCCATTGTCGAATTGTCGGTGTTGAAGAAGCCGGGAGCCGCCATCTCAGAGGCTTTCCGCGCGCTTCGAACATCGGTTTTGCTGTCTTCCGCTGAGCGCCCACCACAAGTCCTGCTGATCACGAGTTCCCAACCCTCGGAGGGAAAGACCTCGACTTCGCTCAATCTGGCAGCCACCCTGGCGCAAAAAGGCAGCCGGGTACTCCTCGTGGACGCGGATTTGCGCCGGCCCGGCCTTGCCCGGGCACTGGACCTGCCGAATGTACAGGGGCTGTCTGGAATTCTCACCGGCTCCTGCGAATTTGAAGAGGCCATGTTGCAGAACGTCGAGGGACTTCCCAGCCTCTTCCTGCTTGCCTCCGGACCGCGCCCGCCCAATCCCGCCGAACTTCTGTGTTCGATGAAGATGGAACAGCTTCTGGCGAGGCTGAGGCAGAAGTTTGACCACGTGGTCATCGATTCTCCGCCGGTCCTCCCGGTGACCGATGCCACCATCATTTCGACCTTGGTGGATGGCGTCATCATGGTCGTGGAATCCGATGCCACTTCGCGGGCCGCTCTCAATCGCGCATGTCGCGTGATGGAACATTCGGGAGGAAGAGTTCTTGGCACCGTTTTCAACAAGGTCGATGTCAGGCGCGACGGCTACTACGGCTACCGCTACTATCACGGCTATTACACGGCCAAATCGAAGGCTTATTACCACGAGGAAACACCTGGTGACGATGACAGCCGTCCCGCGGCCTGACGGGATTCTCGGATCTGGCCGGAGCAGCTCTTCTTTCGCTGATTCGCTGACCTGTCTTCACCATCTGAGGAGGTGACGTGATTTCGCTGATCACTGGCGGCGCTGGATTCATCGGTTCGCATCTTGCCGAAGCCCTTGTGGCTCGCAGACAACAAGTCATATTGCTCGATGACCTGAGCACCGGTTCGGTGGAAAACATTCGCCACTTGCGCAGCCATCCATCGGTGCACTGTGTTTTTGAGAGCGTGATGGACCGGAGGTTGCTGGCGGAGGTAGTTGATCAGGCGGACGTCATTTTCCATCTGGCGGCGGCGGTGGGGGTAAGGCGCATTATCGAAAGCCCGGTCAGGACAATCGAAACCAACGTGAAGGGAACGGAGCTGGTGCTGGAGGCGGCGGCGCGAAAGAAGAAGCTGGTTTTTGTCGCCTCCAGCTCCGAGGTGTACGGCAAGAACAACAAGATTCCCTTCTGCGAGGACGACGACATCATTTTGGGCCCCACGACCAAGTCGCGATGGTCGTATGCGACTTCCAAAGCCCTGGATGAGTTTCTCGCCCTGGCATACTGGAGGGAGAAACGCCTGCCTGTCGTGATCGGTCGATTCTTTAACACCGTGGGTCCACGCCAGACCGGGCTCTATGGGATGGTGCTGCCCACTCTGGTTTCGCAGGCGTTAGAAGGCGCACCGTTAACCGTATTTGGAACGGGCAAGCAGAGCCGCTGTTTTGGCTATGTTGGCGACGTCGTCGAGGCGGTGGTCCGCCTGGTGGCGACCGATCGCGCCGTCGGCGAGGTGGTCAATATCGGCAGCGACGAGGAAATCACCATCGAAGATCTGGCGACTCTCGTCAAGGAAAGGACACAAAGTGATTCTTCCCTGTGTTTCATCCCTTACGAAGAGGCTTATGAGCCGGGATTCGAGGATATGGATCGGAGAGTTCCCTCGCTGGAAAAGTTGTACCGTCTGACGGGCTTGCAGCCGGCAACGCCGATAACCGCCATCATTGACAAAGTAGCGGAATCTATCCATGCCCACCGGCAGTCGATTGTCCGGCCGGTAATGGGGGCAGCCTAGACGGCTCCCGTGAGCTCAGCTTTACAGCTTGATTTGACGCCACCGCCGCAATCCGGCCTTAAGGCTGCGCAGCCGCGCCTCGTGCAGCGACGATCGATACTTCAGCAGCGATCGCGTCAAATCCTGCTTTCTCTCTTTTTCCTGTCTCTTCCGCTGGTGAATCCCTGGGTGCGAGGCGATGGAGTCGGATACTACGCGTACGTCCGATCGATGCTGGTGGAGCACAAGCTGGATTTCACAAAAGACTGGCAGCGTGCCAATCGGACGTTTTCAGAGCCGAAGCTTTCGGCGGACGGCAGCATTCTCCCCCAGCAATATACGATCACGGGACGGCTCGACAACCATTTTGCCGTCGGTCCATCCATTCTTTGGGCTCCATTTCTTGCGCCGGTTCACGGTGGGATGTTGCTCCTGCGGAAGCTGGGCATGGACGTGCCGGCTGACGGCTTTTCCCGGCCTTACATCGTGACCATGGCGCTGGCTACGGCCGTCTACGGCTTCGTGGGGCTCTGGCTGTCGTTCAGCCTGGCTCGCCGCTATGTTGAGGAGCGCTGGGCGCTGCTGGCCACGGCGGGAATCTGGTTCGCCAGCTCTCTGCCCGTTTACATGTATTTCAATCCTTCGTGGTCTCATGCCCATTCCGTATTCGTGGTTGCCCTGTTCCTCTGGTATTGGCACCGGACAGGTGAGCAGCGCACGCTTTGGCAATGGATCACTTTAGGCCTGATCTCCGGGCTTATGCTGGACGTCTACTACGCCAACATCGCCTTGCTGGTGATTCCGCTGCTCGAGTGCATTCACGGCTATCGCCGTAGTCTGCGGCATGCTTCACGGGACTGGCAACATTGTCGCCGCCTGTTGACCGCCAATCTTGTTTATGGCTGCGCGACGCTGGTTGCCTTCCTGCCCACTCTGATTACCCGAACGATGATTTACGGACATCCGTTAGAGTTGGGGTACGGCGGGATCGATGTATGGCAGTGGAGTTCTCCTCATCTGATCGACGTTTTGTTTTCTTCGGACCATGGCCTTCTGGCATGGACACCAATCCTCATTCCAGCGATCGCAGGCCTTTTCTTCCTGCTCGGGACACAGCGCAGGCTGGCAGGTTATCTTCTGGCTGCCCTGCTCTCGTTTTACTGCCTCATTGCGATTGACCCGTACTGGGACGGCCTGTCGTCCTTCGGCAATCGCAAATTCCTCTCCCTCACGCCCCTGTTTGTGCTTGGTCTTGCGGTCGCCTTCGCAGAGTTGGCGAGCCTGCTCAGGAAACGACGGAGCGCCCTGATTCTTGCCGGTTCGGCCACGGCGCTGCTTGTGGCCTGGAACCTGGGGTTTATCTTCCAGTGGGGCACGCACCTCGTTCCCGCGCGTGGACCGATCTCGTGGCGGCAGATGGCCTACAACCAGGTTGCGGTGGTCCCCGCCCGCGCCTTCGCCGATGTGAAGACTTACATGGAGAGCCGGTACAGCATGATGCGCCGCATCGAATTGGAAGATATCGAGCAGCAAAGGAAGCAGCAGCACGCGCGAACAGCCCCATGAGCGTCGCATCTGTGGCGCCGGAGCAGCAGGTCCTGAGAATCGAGCCGCCGGAGGGCTGGCTGCATGTCGACTTCAGGGAATTGTGGTCCGCGCGCGGGCTGCTCTATTTCTTCGTCTGGCGCGATGTAAAGATTCGTTACAAGCAGACCGCCATTGGAGCGGCGTGGGCGATACTGCAGCCGCTGATGACCATGCTGATCTTCAGCCTGTTTTTCGGACGGCTGGCCGGATTGCCTTCCCATGGTCTGCCTTATCCCATCTTCTTCTATACCGCCCTTCTCCCCTGGACCTACTTCTCCGGAGCCTTGACCAACGCCACCAATGTCGTGGTCGAGCAGCAGCGCGTCATCACCAAGGTGTATTTCCCGAGGCTGGTGTTGCCTTTGTCCGCCGTGGTCGCGGGATTGCTCGACTTCGCCATAGCGTTTTGCGCCTTTCTGGCCATGATGCTGTATTACCGTATTGTGCCCGGTCCGGCCATTCTGCTCTTGCCTCTGTTCCTGTTGCTCGCAGTTCTGACCGCCCTGGGAGCAGGACTCTGGCTCTCCGCCTTGAACGCCATCTATCGCGATGTCCGTTACGTAGTTCCCTTCCTGGTGCAGTTCTGGATGTTTGCTTCCCCCGTGGCGTATCCCGGCAGCCTGGTTCCTGAGCGCTGGCGCTGGCTGTACGGATTGAATCCCATGGCAGGCGTGATCGAAGGATTCCGCTGGTCGCTGACCGGCAAAGGCCAGCCCCCTGACACGATGCTTGCCGTTTCAGCCGTTATCGTAGTGCTGCTGCTCGCCAGCGGCGCGGCGTATTTCACCAGGATGGAAGGAACTATTGTGGATGTCGTGTAGGCGAAAGACATCCATGGGACTCTCGCGCGCCCGCCGGCGGCATACACGATGAGCGACGTCGTCATTCGGGTTGAGAATCTGAGCAAGCAATACCGTATTGGCGAGCGGCAGCGCTATTTCGCGCTGCGCGACACCCTGGCCCGGGCGATTAAGGCGCCGGCATGTCTTTTCGGAGCACGGAAAGCGGCGTCTCCCTCCAACGGCGCTCCTGCCCACATTTGGGCTCTGAAAGATGTCTCGTTTGATGTGCGACGGGGCGAGGTGGTGGGCATCATCGGCCGCAACGGCGCCGGCAAAAGCACTCTGCTGAAACTTCTCGCCCGCGTGACCAAGCCCACCAGCGGCCGAGCGGAAGTGTGCGGGCGCATGGGGACGCTGCTGGAAGTAGGCACGGGATTTCATCCTGAGCTGACCGGCCGGGAGAACGTCTATCTAAGCGGCGCCATCCTGGGCATGAGCAAAGAGGAAGTTCGACGCAAGTTCGACGAGATCGTCGCCTTCGCGGAAGTCGAAGAGTACATTGACACGCCCCTGAAGCACTACAGCACCGGCATGCAGATGCGCCTGGCCTTCGCGGTTGCGGCCCACCTGGAACCGGAAATTCTTCTGGTCGATGAAGTCCTGGCCGTGGGCGACATTGAATTTCAGAAGAAATGCCTGGGCAAAATGGGGGATGTGGCCAGGCATGGCCGTACGATCCTGTTAGTCAGCCACCAGATGGGCCAGATGCGACGGTTGTGTGAACGGGTCATCTGGATCGAGCACGGTCTCCTCCGCGCGCAGGGGACGACGACTGACGTAGTCTCGGCGTACGAAAGGGCCTTCCTTGAGGGCACGGAGTCGAACGGCAGGCCAAAGAACAGACTCGGTCAGGGCATCGAATTCTTGAAATGGGAACTGGTAGCGCAGGATGGGGAGCGACCGCACGTGCTCCAGCACTTCGGTCCCGTGACTTTCCGGGTTCTGGTCAATTTGCCGGAGCCAATACGGAAGGGGAGCTACGCCCTTGTGCTGGTGGACGACGCTGGTTGCATGATATGGCACGGAAATTTTGCGCTGTCGACACGCGAGGGCGGTATCTTTGAGTTCCTCCATCAACTGCCAACGCTGCCCATTCGTCCCGGCGCGTACCGTTGGAAAGCAGGAATTTATGACGGTCATCGGTGGACGGAGTCGTGGGAGGGCGTGCCCGAATTGATCGTGGCCACCAGGCCGCTCACGAATACAGGCGACGAATTCACCGCCCTGCTCAACTTGCCATGCGATATCGAAGTCCGAGT
>CAYOZX010000086.1:0-12605 GCA_964408515.1 uncultured Acidobacteriaceae bacterium
TTACCCGAACCGGCGATGATCAGGAGCTTTCCGTTGTGCATCAACGCGATGTGAACCGCATTGAGCGGCATCTGGTACGACGCCGTGCTCCACTGTCCTTGAAGATCAGCCTGGGCCGCGGCCAGGGGCACAGCCGAAACACACAGAATCAGAAGGATTAGGACAGACAGAGCGAGAAAAGACCGGGGGCTCCGGGCCATGATCCACCTCATTTAAGGAAACCGGAAACGCAAAAAATGTGGACTTGGGGGAGGTTATTGCCTGTCTCTGGCACCATTCAGCTGTGGCTGCAAATCGGGTACCAAAGTAACAAGGCCTACATGATAACACTTAGCACGCGGGGGGCAAGTGGAAATCGGCAGGGTGCTAACCACAGCGAGAGTAGCGGTTGAGGAGACCAAAGGTAAGGACTTGCACACCCATGGCTTAGCAGCAGGTTGGAATGCGAGGAAAAGTCCGGCTGGGCCAAGCCGACAGGGGGCGGAAAATCAGGGCGCGGAAACCGGGATAACTGATCCCAGGGACGAAGGAGCGGAAGCGGCCGTGGAAGGTTGAGGAAGACCGAGGTGGCCGGCGATGATCTGGGCGATTTTTTCAACCAGACCATCCCAATCGTAGCGGCGGGCGACCGCCTGGCGGGCATCGCGGAGAGCTGGGGTATCCCTATCGTCCAGGGAGCGGGCGAGTGCTTCCTCCCACTCCCGGGCGCCGTCGGCGATGGAGATCACATCCTTGAACTCCAGAACCGAGTAGACCGGGGCGGAGACGACCGGATTGCCGCTGGCCAGATACTCGTGCATCTTCCCCGGGTAGATGTATTTGGTGTAGTCATCGACGACGTAGGGCATGGTGCAAACGTCGAAATGCTGGATGTACTCTCCCAGGCGCTCGGCGGGGCGTCCCCCGAGAAAATACACGTTGGAGCGGCGCGACAGCTCCTCCAGCGCTGCATCGATCTCGGAGTGCGGGCTCTTGGGTCCGACGAAGACGAACGACCATTGCGGATGACGGGCAGTGAGGTCGAGCAAGAGAGTCCAATCCAGGCGGCGCTTGAGGTGCCCGACGTAGCCGATGCGAGGATGGGGGATGGCGCGCATGTCCTCAGGCTCAGGCACAGGGGCGGCGTAACGCCAGTAGTCCACGCCGGCGGGAATGAACTCGGTGTGAGGATTGAACCCGCCCTTTTTCTTCATCAAGGCAGGCGAGATGATGAACACCTGATCGACGGACTCGAGCAAATGGCGCTCGGCGGGCGACACCGGAACTTCGGTGGAAGAGAAGGAATACTCATCGCTCACGTTGTAGAGGCTGAGGTCGTGATGGGCTTCGGCGAGGGACTCCGCGAATTCCAGTCCCCAGAGGTAGAGAACAATTTTGCTGCATCCTTGTGCGCGCAGGCGAGAGACGACCTGCTGGAAGCGGCGCTGGGCGGTGAAGCGGGCCAGCCAGGCGGGACGCCCGAGGCGAGGAAACCAAAAGGAGGGCTCGTAGATCTGCAGGGCGCCGGAAGGCGGGCGCTGGGCGGGCGAAGCGGAGGTCAGGGTGGCAAGGCACTGACGCCAGCCCGGCTGGTGCATCCACACCACCTGGAAATAATTGGCCAGGCGGGTCAGCACATGGTGCCGGTCCATCCAGACGGAGCTCCATGCGTCGGGGACCAGGGCAATGACGCCGACGTCAGCCCACTGTGGTGGTCGAGGACTCATATTGGCGATGCTGCGGCGAATTGCTCTTTTTGCGGCGTTCCTTCCACGCGCCCAGCTTAGCCACAGCTTCCTTGCGAAAGACCATAGCGAGAGCGAGGGGAACCAGAGGAAGCATGAGTGCGATCTGCAGGAAGAAGACCACAAGATTATGCGCGGGCCAATAACGTTCTGCCAAGGCACAGGCGACAGCGAAGGGAACGATGCCCAGGGCGGTGCGGAACCAGGTTTGCCACAGATAGGTTCGCACCGGCATCACCACCAACTTGCAGATGAAGCGCGGCCATAGCAACAGCTCGATGAGCACGCTGGGGATCGTCGTTCCCCAGGCCACACCATAGATGCCGATACGGCGCACCAGGATGACGCTGAGCACAAAGTTGGCTATGGCTTCGCCGATCGCAAAGAAGGCGATGCGTTTGTGTTTCTCCATGCCGTAGACGATGCCGCCGCTGGTGGTGTTGGCGGAGGCAAAGACCACGGAGAGCAGAAGAATTCGCATGACCGTTCCGGAAGGCCCGGCATACTGCTCGCCCATCCAGAGATGGATGAAGCTGTGTCCACGAAAGAACAGCGCCACTTCAATGGGCAGCGAAACAATCAGGGCAGCGCGAGTGCCGTGAATCACCAGGCGGCGCAGGTTCTCGTAATTGCCCTCGGCCTCGAAGGAACTGGCCAGCGGCGTGAACGTGGTGGTCATGGAGGAGACGATCTGGCGGGCGTAGCCGATGAGCAGCCCCCCGATGGCATAGAGGGTGACGGCAGCGGGGGAGAGGAACGCGCCGACCACCAGATTGTCGGTGTAGTAGGTCACCTGGATGGCCACGTTGATCAGGAATGCATAGAAGCTGTAGTTCCACAGCTTGGCCAACGTGGGGCGGCCGGGCGAGCCGAAGACAATCTTGAGCTGGGGGTAAATGCGGAAGCAGAAAAAGATGAGCGCGGAGTTCGTCACCAAGGCGGTGAGCAAGTCCCACAGGGCGAGAGCCAGGATGCCGTGGCCGGAACGCAGCAGGTAGACAATGCCAGCGGCGCGGGCGCAGGTCTGGAAGATGGAAACGCCGCTGGTCAGATCATACCGGTGCAGCGCAACCAGGACGCCGCCAAAGACGCCACACCAGAGATTCACACCGACGGTGACCGCGGTGACCAGGACGGCGATGCGGGCCGGCTGCTGCAGGGCGGGGGGAATGACGAAGACGTGGTGAAGCCCAAGCGAGAGAATCGCTCCGGCAGCAATGATCGCGAGGCTGATCCAGAGGCGTATCCAGAGGGCTCCGGAGACGGCCTGGCCAGATTCCTGATGATCGTTCTGAGCCACGCCCTTGGACACGAAGCGGGTGACCGCGCCCCGGAGTCCCAGGTCGAGCAGACCCATGTAGGAAACGAGAGAGCCAATGATGACCCAGACGCCGTAAGCCAGGTTCCCCAGGTGATGCACCACAAACGGCGATAGGAAGAACCCGACCAGGGTGGTGATGGCCAGGGCCGTCCAGTTGGAGAGGACGTTTTGCGCGATGCGTCGCGAGCGGGGCATGAAAATCAGCAACTCCCGGACTTCCGGGCGGTCATACGTTGTAGCCGGAAGGAGCGGCGGACCGGCGGCCGGTCAATCGGTTGCGGCTGCGGCGCCAGAGATGGGCCAGCACTTCCTTCACATCACGCAGCAACCGGCGGGCGTTTTGGCGGACCCAGCGAGCCATTTCACGATAGCAGCGCAGGCGCTCGCGCCAGGGCAACGGCGAACGATGAATGGAGAGCAGGTATTCGCCCAACTGACGGAAATGGGGAAAGACGATTTTCCCGGCTTTCTCCGGTATCAGGACGGCGGTCCGCTGGAAGCGCGACGAAGGATAAACATTGGTGGCGCGCTGGGTGTGCTCGCGGTGCAGGAACAGGAACTCCGGGACCTGGACGTAATTGCCGTGCAGGGAGAGTTCGGCCAGCAACACCCGGTCAGCGTCCGCGAAACGTCCAAACACGGGAACACTCTTCAGCACGCTGGAGCGCATGAGACCAAAGATGGCTTCACAGTTATGGTCCATGCGGATGAGTTCACGAAAGCGTTCGTGGGCCGCGGTGGTTCCCGCGGTCAGCTTCTGCTCCTTGTAGAGTGTTGGCCTGCTCTGCTCGTCGATGTCGATGGCTTTGGGGTAGGAGAGGACAGCGCCGGGGTCGTGGTCGAGCGCGGCCACGCATTTTTCCAAAAATTCCGGCGCTAGCTTGTCGTCGTGGGCCAGCCACATGAAGTACTCGCCACGGGCCAGGGCCAGGGAGCGGCGGAAGTTCCAGTACACGCCGCGGTTTACTTCGCTGGGATGGTATTGCACCCGCGGATCGCGCTGGACGTAGGCGCGGCAGATTGCCTCCGTGCGGTCGGTGGAAGCGTTATCGGCGACAATCACTTCGAAATCCTGAAATGTCTGCGCCAGGATGGAATCAATGGCCTCGCCTACGTAGTTGTCGCCGTTATACACGGGGACCGCAACGCTCACCCGTGGTCTGTCACTGCTCATGCTTCCTCACTTCACATGTGGACTGGAAGCGGTTATGCTCCCGTCCGTTTCCGGTCTTTGCCCGCGAGCGCTTCCGTTCCCAGGAAAAATTTGCGGCAATAGAATGCTTCCGCATACTTTTCCGGGGCAGCACACTCCACGCCGCGCAGCCTCATCATCGCGAAAAAAGTGTCCTCGGTCAGCCACGCCTTGTTGCTTTGAGTCTGAAACACGTCGCAGATGTGCCGAATCTTTCGGTCACAGATTTGCCTGGGCAACGCCACGAAACAGTTGGGCGACCCGAGGTCGCCGTCGTACTTGGGAACTTCGTATTCGAGGACCAGGTGCTTGCGCCAGGTGTTCCAGGTCAAGTCGCTGATGGTGCGATGGTCCTGGTGGCGGTCATGGCGATAGTGGGTGAACACCAGGGCAGGATTCACCTTGCGCTTCAATTCTTCGAAAAATTCCTTGATCTTGGCTTCGTAAGGAAAGAATCCGTCGCGGAAGTTCTTGACGATAACCTGGCGCCGCCGCGCCTGCTTAAGGAAGTGGGCGGCGCTGACCCTCGCTTCCCGCTCGCGCTCGCGCCCGGAGCTGAACACGACCCAGACCACTTCCACATCGGGAGAAGCGGAGAGCAACTGCAGGACGGTGCCTCCGCAACCAATCTCGATATCGTCGGAGTGGGCGCCCAGGCAAAGAACCTGCAGGCGCGATCCCAGGGAAGGACTCAGATTCAGCGGCAGCATGGCAGTCCGGTCCCGGCCGCGCGTGGTTCAGCTCTTACCATTGTTCTTCCAAACCTCCCAGGGCGCCGCGCCCGTGGCATACAGATTTTCCAGCTGCTGCTTGTCCTTGAACGTGTCCATGCTGGCCCAAAACCCGTCGTACACGTAACCGGTCAGCTGCTTCTCCTTGAGCAGGCGGTGAAAGGGCTCCCGGACCAGCTCTTCCTTGTCGCGGATGTAGTTGAAGATCTCTTTCTTGAAGATGAAATAGCCGCCGTTGATGCGGACATCGCCGTTATCGATGGCGTGGATGTCGGCCACCAGGCTGCTGTTGGGATCGAGCGAGACCAGATGATAGCTGAGGTTAGGACGCACACAAACGAAACTGGCGATCTTCCCGTTCTGATGGAAATGCTCCAGCTGCCGGGGCAGCGGGAGATCGGTGAGGCCATCGCTGTAATTGGCCAGGAACTCGGTTTCGCCCTCGAGATATTTTTCTGCCGCCTTAAGCCGTTGTCCGATATTGGAGCTGATTCCGGTATCGGCGAAAGTGATCCGCCAATCGTGGATATCGCTGTTCAGCAGCTCCAGGCTCTTACCCCCGGCGCTGAGGATGAAATCATTGGAGGCACATTCGTTGTAGTTGAGGAAGTAGTTCTTGATGGTGTCGGCGCGGTGGCCCAGGCAGAGGATGAAGTCTTTGTGCCCGAAGTGGGCGTAATACTTCATCACGTGCCAAAGGATAGGCCGGTACCCGATGTGCACCATGGGTTTAGGCAGATCCTCGGCATCGCGGATGCGCAAGCCCTGCCCGCCACAAAACAGAACCACTTTCATGACTGCCCCGCCCCTCCTGGCTGAAAGCCTACTCTTTTTGGCCGGCCGGTTGCAGCGCCGGCTCGGCAGCAGGCGTCTTCCAGCGCAGATCGCTGCCCAGACGGCCGTCCTGCTGCAGCTTCTGGATGGTCTTGATGCGCTGGTAGCGCGGTCCCTGAAAGTCCGCCTGGCTGAGACCGAATTTCTTCATGGCCGAGAATAACTCTTCCATCCCCTTGCGGACGGTCCACTGGGGCTGAAACTGCGGCAGGGTAGCCGCGATCTTGTCGCAATTCACACGATAGCAGCGAGGATCGGGACCACCGCCAGGCGCGTAGCGCACCTCGCTGCCGGGAACCACTTCGCTGACCATACGTGCCAGATCACGCACCTGGTAATTTTCCTGCGTGCGTCCCACGTTGAAGGCCAGATTGCGCACCTTTTCGCACGGGGCTTCCAGGATGGCCAGAAAGGCGCGACTGATATCCTCGATATGGACCAGCGGCCGCCAGGGCGTTCCGTCGCTCTGCACCAGCACTTCGCCGGTGGTGAAGGCGGCGGCAACCAGGTTGTTCACCACCACATCCCCCCGCAAGCGGGGCGAAACTCCGTAGGCGGTGGCGTTGCGCAGGAACGTGGGACAGAACCTGTCATCCGCCAATTTGGAAACTTCCTGCTCCACCCGCACCTTGGATTCGCCATAGGCGGTGATGGGATTGAAGCTGGCATTTTCATCCAGCATTTTGTCCCCGGCCACGCCGTACAGGCTGCACGAGGAGGCAAACAGATAGCGCGGCACGCCGACCTGCTTGGCCGCTTTGGCGATACGGACCGAGGCCAGATAGTTGATTTCTTCGGTTCCCTTGGGATTGAGATTCCCCAGAGGATCGTTGCACAAGGCGGCCAGATGGATGACCGCGTCAAAGCCTTCCAGATGATCGGGCTGGACGTCTCGGATGTCCACACGCAGGGCTGGAATATCGGGCGGCGGGGGCCCGAATGTGCATTTGTCGAAGAGATACGTGTCCATTCCGGTGACTTCGTGTCCGGCGCGGCGAATGACTCCGGTCAAAACCGAGCCGATAT
Organism: uncultured Acidobacteriaceae bacterium; assembly: GCA_964408515.1. Taxonomy (GTDB): domain Bacteria; phylum Acidobacteriota; class Terriglobia; order Terriglobales; family Acidobacteriaceae; genus CAYOZX01. The sequence continues at coordinate 6,829 of CAYOZX010000086.1, forward strand.
AGCCGTTGTGTCCTGTTACCAGTACTTTCATGAATCGTCCTTTTGTGGGCTGAGTTCCCTGCCCTGATAGTTTACTGTCCGGAGCGTGGAACTCCGTTGCGGTTATGTGAAACGTTGGTAACCTGACCGCAGAATCAGGTCAGTAAGACTTGGCCAGCGGCCGCATGCTGATCTCGGTCACCTCGACGGTGCGGGGAAGGCAGAGCGCGTGAACCGCGACCGCGGCCACGTCTTCCGGCTGCATCAGCAGCTCCGGGCGGTACGACTTACCTTCGCGAGCGAAAACCGCAGCCTGCATGGGGCTGGCGGTCCGGCCCAGAAACAGGCTCAGGACGCGCACCCCAAATGGATTGACTTCCTCACGCAGGCTGTCGGCGACGGCCTTCAGAGCGTGCTTGCTGGCGCCGTACTGGCTGACATTGGCCCGCGCCGCCAGTCCGGCGCTCGAATTCATGAATATCACCTGGCCCTGGCGAGACTTCAGCGAAGGCAGCCATGCCTGGGTCAGAACATAAGGCGCGCGAAGGTTGGTCCTGTAGTGACTGTCCAACTGATCCACCGACGCGCTCTCCAACGGATCCAGATGGATTTCCCCGGCGCTGTGCACCAGGATATCGATTCCCGGGACGTCGCGATTGACACCGGCAATGAGCTTCTGGACGTCGCTCTCGACTGAGAGGTCGCACTGGTAGCAGAAAGTTTGCGGCGCCTGCCCGCGTGCCCGGTCAGCGACTGCCTGCAGGGTTTCTTCTTTGCGTCCGGTAAGACAGAGAATCGCGCCGTGCGCTGCCAGCTCCAGTGCAATGGCCTTGCCGATGCCGCTGCTGGCGCCGGTGATGACGGCGACTTTGTTTTGGAGCGCCTTCATGCCTAGGTCACAACGAAGCGTGGCCGGGCCGAGCTTCTTTCAGCAGGTCATGGCGGATCAGCATGTCGGCGGCATCCTTGATGATGTCGAACGCCAGCCCCGATCGCTCGGCGATGTCGAGCAGGCTGTGCGTGCCATCGGACTGGTTCAAGACCCAGAGCATGGCCGTCTCCTGCAGCTTCTCGTCGCGGTGCCCGCCCATGGCGCGATAGAGCCCGCGCCGGCCGAGCTGCGGCTCGCATTGCGGATTCTGATTCAGATAGGTTTTGTCGTTCTCGAGCACATGGAAGGCAGAGAGGACGCGGTGGAAGGAGTCGGCCAGACTGGCGGGATGCATCAGCTCGAGATTGTCCGCCGAGCTGTGATACTCGGGAAATTTTCCATGCGGCGTGCGCATGAAGCATCCTACCGGGAGATTGAAACCCGGCGAGCAGTATTGCCGCTCATCGTACCCATAGGGGGAAAAATCCTGGATGTGATATTTCTCACCGGAGTGCTCTAGCACATGTTCCATGGCGCGGTCGATCGGGGCATTGCCACGGCGGCTTTTTTTGTAGGTGATCGATCCGCGGTCTCCGACGCAGGTAAGCACCAGGCCGTGGCGGATATCGCTCACATGGCCCTGATTGCGGCTTAGCCAGGTGATGGAGCCGATGGTGCCGGGAATAAACAGGAAGCGGTAGGAATAGTGCAGCGGCGCTTGCCTGAGGTGCTTGGCCAGAAACGTGGCTACGCAGACGCCGGAAAGGTTGTCGTTGCACAGCGAAGGATGGCAACTGTGGCAGGAGATCAGGACTTCATCCGTGGAGTCTCCCTTCAGCAAGCATTCCCCGTAGGTCAGTGATCCCTCTTCGAGCGAGGAATCGATGCAGACCTCGTATTGATCTTCAGGCAGCTGCTGCAGCTGGCGATGCGGCAAGCAGAATCCCCAGGCTTCCTTGTAGTAAGAAGTGCGATAGGGAATCCAATCGGGCTGGTCGGGCAAGGTGTGCAGATGGGGACGCAGCTCGGCCAGAGTCATGGCGCGGCGTACCGGCACGCTGTAATTCACCACGTGCAGATTGTGGGCACGGAAGTCGATGACCCGCTCGCCGCGCGAGTTCTTCACCCAGGCGTCACGGATGTTCCATTCTCTCGGAACCGTCCAATCGAAGACCTGCGTGCCGCTGGGAACCTCGTGCACCTCGAGCGGAATGTCTTTTTTCAGGCGCGCAAGAGTCTGGCGGAAGCCGTCACCGGTGATGCTGCGGCAGATAGGATAGAGGTCCCGCATCAGGGCGTGGATCTCCCGGCCGAGGACGGGAAGGTCCAGGCTGGCGCGAAATTCGGCGAGATCGGCGCTCTGAGAGGGCAGGCTCATGCGATGAAGTCGGGATAATTGCGGTCGCGGTCGTTCACAATGGGGCTTGCCAGCTTCCACTGAATGCCGAAGGCGGCATCGTCATAGCGCACGCCGCGAGCATGCTGCGGCGAGTAAAACTCCGACATCTGGTAGAAGACCTCGGTGTTGTCTTCCAGCGTCTGGAAGCCATGGGCGACGCCTTCGGGCACATAAAGCATGCGGTGATTGTCCTGGCTGAGCACATCGCTCACATGCCGCCTGAAAGTGGGCGAGCCGGGCCGGAGGTCGATGATGACGTCGTAGATCGCGCCCCGGGTGCAACGCACCAGCTTGGCTTCTTCAAAGGGAGCAACCTGGTAGTGCATTCCACGAAGCGTGCCCTTCCGCTTATTGAAGGAAACGTTACACTGCACGGTGCGCGGATTCAGCCCATGGGCCTCGAATTCCTTCTGGCACCAGGAGCGCGCGAAAAAACCACGCTCATCTTCACGCTTTTCCAGTTCGAGGATGAAGGCCCCTTTCAAGCTGGTCTCGGTGAAGATCAATCCAGGACCTCCACCTCCGGAATGGGCACGACCAACTTGCCTCCCCACTCGCGGACATAAGCCAGTTGCTCCCGGATTTCGTTTTTCAGATTCCAGGGCAGGATGAGGATATAGTCCGGCCTGGTTTCACGGATTTTTTCCGGCGCGAACACTGGAATATGTGTCCCGCAGAGAAACTTTCCGTGCTTGTAGGGATTGCGATCGACCGTGTAATCGAGGAAATCGGTGCGGATGCCGCAGTAGTTGAGCAGAGTGTTGCCCTTTCCCGGCGCCCCATATCCCGCGATGGACTTGCCGGCGCGCTTGGCGGAAATGAGAAACTCGAGAATCTTGCGCTTGGTCTCCTTGACTTTCTCGTCAAACCGGGAGTAGGTCTCCAGCCTGGTAAAACCCGCCCTCTGCTCGCGCTCCGCCAGTTCCCGCGCGCGCTCGCTGACCGCCTTGGCAATGTCCTCTTCATGACGCGCATGGACACGCAGTGAGCCGCCATGCGTGGAGAGCTCCTCGACATCGAAGACGGTGAGGCCGAAGCGGGCCATGATCTTGATGGTGGTGAGGAAAGAAAAATAGGAAAAGTGCTCATGGTAGATGGTGTCAAACTGGTTGCCTTCCATGAGCCGCATCAGATGCGGGAATTCGAGGGTGATGACACCCCGGGGCTTGAGCAGAGTCTTCATCCCCTGCACGAAACTGCACAGGTCGGGCACCTGGGCGAGGACGTTATTGCCGAGAATCAGGTCGGCCTGCATCCCGTCGCGGGCCATGTCCGCCGCCAGCTCTGCGCCAAAGAATTTGACCAGGGTGGGGATGCCTTTGTTGGTGGCTTCGCGGGCCACGTTAACCGCGGGCTCAATGCCGAGCACCGGTACACCCTTCTGCACGAAGTACTGCAGGAGATAGCCGTCGTTGCTGGCGAGCTCGATGACCTGGCTGTTGCTGTCCAGGTGGAAGCGCTCGATCATGAGATCGGTGTAAGCCTTGGCGTGCGCCAGCCAGCTGTCGGAATAAGAGGAGAAATAAGCATACTCCGTGAAGATGCTTTCCGGGCTGACGTACTGCTCCAGTTGCACGAGAAAGCATTTCTCGCACACCAGCACATGCAGGGGATAAAAGGCCTCCATCTGGTTGAGCTGCTCGGCGGTGAGAATGGTTTCACACGGCGGCGACATCCCCAGATCGGTGAAGGTATGGCGCAAGGCCGTTCCGCAGAACCGGCAGACGGCTTTGGTCAGCGCGGGCGTGGTGGTCAACGTAGTCTGTCCCATGGTCATCGACATCTATATCCTCGCATAACGGGTATGAAATGAACGGGGAGGACTCTGGGGAGGGATACTTCGCGACATCAGGCGGATCGCGCGGGGTCAGTCGCCTCTTCTCGCGGACACTGGTTGCGCGGGCGCAGCGTTCAGCTTGTCGCTTTGGTCAGACCGGCCGGCGAGCCCTCTCTTCCAATTCCGCGACTGACCTGTGAGTAAAGCTCGATCAGGGCACGGGTACGCGCTTCCGGGGAGTAGCACTCCGCGACTTGCTTTCGCGCCCGGGCGGTCAACTGAGCCGCGGTGTCTGGCGCGGAAAGTATCTGATGGATGGCTTCCGCAAGCGCTTGCGGCTGCCGAGGCGGCACCAGCCAGGCGGTTTCGCCGTGGGTGGCGATCTCGGGAATTCCCCCAACCTCGGTGGCCACCACCGGAACGCCGAATGCCATCGCCTCCAGCAGAACGTTGGGCGAGCCTTCGCTCAGCGAAGGAATGACCACCACGTCGGCGGCCTGGTAGTAAGGAGCTACGTTCCCGCAGTGTCCGGCGAACTGCATGTTCCGGTTCAGGCCAGCGGCGGTAGCGGCGTTCTCGATGGACATGCGCTCCGGTCCGTCGCCTAAGAGAACCAGACGAACCGACCGTCCCGGTTGCATCTCGAGGAGGCGCCGCAGGGCGGCCACGGCGTCTACCTGAGCCTTCTCGCGGGAGAGCCGGCCGACGCACAGCAGCATCTTTTCCTCGGGACCGAGGCCGAAACTCTCCCTGGCGGCCTGGCGAGCCGTACAGTCGCCCGCTGGCTTCTCAGGTACGCGTACGGCATTGTGCAGCACCTGAATGCGCTTGGCGGGAATGCCGTACGCCGCCAATTCTCGCGCAAATACACGATTCATGGTCACCACGCATGCGGCCGAGCGCAGCGACCATCGGTCCAGACGGTTGTATAAGGGCGAGTGCAGCGAGGTGCGCGTGTAGCCGTGATGGAAAGCGATCCAGGGTGTGCGCCGCCACAGGCCGGAGGCGCGCACTATGGCGTGAGATTTCACGGCATGGGTCTCGATCAGGTCGGGTTGCCATTCCTGGGCCAGCTGGCGCAGATGCTTTACAACGCGGAGATCGAAGCGGAATGCCTCCGGAATACGGTACAACGGAATCTGGCACTGGCCGGAAGCCTCGGTGAAGGCATTCGTCTCTGCTCCGGCAAACGACCGCGAGAAGCTCGCCAGGGCGAAGTCGACGGCGGGAGCGGTTGAGAGCTGGCGCGCCGTACGGCAGAACTGGAAAAAATTCTTCGCCGGCCCGGAGATGGTCGCAGTCTCGAACAACGCCAGCACACGCAGGGGTCGAGTCTGCGCACCTGAGGGCGGGTTCCTGTCAGTGACAGTGGACGGCATCTCCATCTCGGCCACGCGAGTCATCGGGCAACTAACTCCCGGTAGACATCCAGGGTCTTGCGGGCGCTGTTGGTCCACGACAGTTCCGCCTTGGCTAGGTGGGCGGTCGCCTGCTCCATCGCGCGGCGACGGGCAGGGTCGGCGAGCAGATGGCGCAGCGCCGCACTCAGGCCTTCGACGTCGCCCGGGTCCACCAGCGTCCCGTGGACACCATCCTTGATCGTCTCCGGAATTCCTCCCACACGGCTGGCCACGATGGCTTTGCCGAAGGCGATGGCCATCATCAGCACCCCGCTTTGATCGATCCGGCGATAGGGCAAGACCACGACCGAGGCCTCGCGAAACAACTGCGGCAGCTCCTCCTCAGGGGCG
>CAYOZX010000087.1:0-12453 GCA_964408515.1 uncultured Acidobacteriaceae bacterium
TCTGCAGATGTCGAGATGCTCGCGGGTCTGCGGCATGATCCCTTCGTCGGCGGCGATGATTAGCAGGACGAGGTCTATGCCACCTATGCCCGCCAGCATGTTGCGCACGAAGCGCTCGTGGCCGGGAACGTCGACGAACCCGAGAGGGAGTTTCTCGCCGTTGGGTGCGGAAAGTTCGAGGTGGGCGAAGCCGATGTCGATGGTGATGCCGCGGCGCTTTTCTTCCTCGAGACGGTCGGCGTCGATGCCGGTGAGGGCCTTGACCAGCGCGGTCTTGCCGTGATCGATGTGGCCGGCGGTGCCGACGATGACGGACTTCATGACCATACGATGATACAAGCTGCAGATTGTGTCATGGCGCCAACTCACGAGCGGCATGATTCAGGTCTGCATTTCCGGTGGATGCGAAAGCCCGCTGACGTAGACGCCGCTATGCCAGGAAAAGCGCCGGCGCCCGCCAAGAGCCTTTCCTTGGCTCCGTCCAGATGCGACAATGGAACTTCCGCCTATGACCACGTCTCCGACCCTGGGTCTTACTCCCGCTGTCATCCGGGAACACGGGCTCACGCGCGAAGAATACGAAAAAATCAAACAACTGCTGGGCGGACGCGAGCCCACACTCACGGAGTTGGGCATCTTCAGCGTGATGTGGAGCGAGCACTGCTCCTACAAGTCTTCGCGTGTGCACCTGAGGCGTCTGCCCACCCGCAGCCGCAAAGTCGTGCAAGGCCCGGGCGAGAATGCCGGTGTCATCGACATCGGAGACGGCTGGGCCTGCGCGTTCAAGATTGAGTCGCACAATCACCCCTCGTTCATCGAGCCCTTTCAAGGCGCAGCGACCGGCGTGGGCGGCATCCTGCGCGACATCTTCACCATGGGTGCGCGTCCGGTGGCAGTGATGGATTCTTTGCGCTTCGGGCCCATCACGGCCGATGCAGGCGCGAGCGCCCCACCCGCGCATGAGATTCGCAAGAACCATTCCCTCCTCGAAGGCGTGGTCAGCGGCATCGCCTCCTACGGCAACTGCTTCGGTGTTCCCAACCTCGGAGGCGAGACCAGGTTCGAGCCCTGCTATTCCGGCAACCCTCTGGTCAATGCGTTCGCCTTAGGCCTGGTGCGGCGCGATCAGATCTTCTATGCCAAGGCCTCCGGCGAGGGCAACCCCGTGATTTATGTGGGCGCCAAGACCGGGCGCGACGGCATTCACGGCGCCACCATGGCCAGCGAGGAGTTCAGCGAAGCCTCCGAGGCCAAGCGTCCCAACGTGCAGGTCGGCGACCCCTTTCTGGAGAAGCTGTTGCTTGAAGCCTGCCTCGAAGCCATGCAGACCGGCGCTATTGTGGCCATCCAGGACATGGGGGCGGCGGGTCTCACCTGCTCCACCTGCGAAATGGGAGCGCGCGGCCGCGTCGGTACCGAGATTGAGCTTGACCTCGTTCCCCAACGCGAAACCGGCATGACTCCCTACGAGATCATGCTCAGCGAATCGCAGGAGCGTATGTTGCTGGTGGCGCAGAAAGGTCGCGAGCAGGAAGTCCTTCGGGTCTTCGAAAAATGGGGGCTGGACGCGGTGGAGATCGGCCGTGTGACCTCGGACGGCAACATGCGGGTCCTGCAGCACGGGCAAGTGGTGGCTGAGATTCCCAACCAGGCGCTCACCGACGACGCGCCCATCTACCACCGTCCGCAGGAGCGCTGGGAGCCGCCCATCTCCCGCGAAATGCCCGGCCATATCAAGCTGGGAGAGGCTTCCGATTGCACCTCCAGTCTGAAGCGGCTGCTCGCTGCCCCGAACATCTGCGGCAAGCGTTGGGTCTGGCAGCAGTACGATCACATGGTGCAGACCAACACCGTGGAGGGACCGGGCGCAAGCGACGCGGGCGTCATTCGCATCAAGGGGTCGCCACGCGGCTTGGCCATGGCGCTCGACGGGAACGGACGTTGGTGTTACCTCGATGCGCGGCTCGGGGCCATGCACGCCGTGGCGGAAGCCGCGCGCAATGTGGCTTGCGCAGGTGCAACCCCATTGGGTGCCACCAACTGCCTGAACTTCGGCAATCCGGAAAAGCCGCACATCATGTGGCAGTTCTCCCAGGTCATCGATGGCATGACCAGAGCCTGCGAGGAACTGGAAATTCCCATCACCGGCGGCAATGTCAGCTTTTACAACGAGACTCTGGGCGAGGGAATTTATCCCACGCCCGTACTCGGAGTCGTGGGCGTACTTGAGGATGTCCACAAAGCGGTACGGCCGGACTTCCGCGCCCCCGGCCGCGCCATCCTGCTGCTGCGGGCGTCCGAGCCAGGCGATGCCACCGATGCCGAGTCGGAGTTCGGCTCGTCCGAGTATGCCAGGAATATCCTCGCAGCCCTGTGGGGCTATCCGCCCGAGCTCGACCTGGCGCAGGAAGCCGCCCTGCAGAAGGCTCTGGTGGAAATGGCCCAGATCGAAATTTTGGATTCGGCTCACGACTGCTCCGATGGTGGAATTGCGGTAGCGCTGGCGGAGTCATCGTTTGCCAACGGCGTGGGACTGAGCGTGGACCTGACTTCTCAAGGTTTGGCGCCCGAGTTCGTCCTGTTTGGCGAGGACGCGGGGCGTGTGGTGATCTCCTGCAGTCGAGAGAATGCCCAACGGGTCCAGCAGCTGGCGGTAGAATATGGTATTGCAGCCCAGATGATAGGGGAAACGGCCGCGCGACAGGTCGAGATCAGGCTCGATGGGCGAGTGGTGGTGTCAGCGCCGGTTTCCGAACTTCGCGCCATATATGAGGGCGCGCTCGAAAACGCATTACAGACGCAAGCAGAAGCCGTAGCTGCGGATTGAGATCAATGCCGGGTTTTGCTCGGCCGGCCGAGGGTGCCAGCCTGAGTTGAAAGGGCGAGAGCAAGGGTTAGGAGCGAAAATCTAAAGTCAAATGCTGCCTTTCGACAAATTCCGCGAAGAGTGTGGCGTCGTTGCTGTTTACGCCTATCCTGAGGCTGAGAAGCTCGTGTACCTCGGCCTGCACGCCCTGCAACATCGCGGACAGGAATCAGCCGGAATTGTCAGCTCCAACGGGCTGACTCTGCGCGCGCACCGGGCCATGGGGCTGGTGGCGGAAATTTTCACGGAAGAAGTCCTCACCTCCCTGCACGGCAGGCTGGCCATCGGGCACACCCGCTACTCCACCGCCGGCGACTCCGCCCTGTTCAACGCCCAACCCATCATGGTGCAGTCCAACAAGGGCATGATCGCGCCGGCCCACAACGGCAATTTGGTCAACGTTCACGAAGTTCGCCAGCGGCTCGAGGCCCAGGGATCGATCTTCCAGACCAACAGCGACACCGAAGTCATCGTTCACCTGATCGCCCTATCCCGCGAGCAGACTCTTCCCGAGGCGATCGCCGATGCCCTGCGGCGCGTGGAAGGCGCCTTCTCTCTGGTCATGCTCAGCGCGGACCGGGTGTTCGCCGCCCGCGACCCGCGCGGCTTCCGGCCTCTGGCCATGGGACGCATCGCGCGCCAGGAAGGCCAGAAACAGGACACCATCGTGTTTGCCTCCGAAACCTGCGCTTTTGACCTGATCGGCGCCACCTACGAGCGCGAGGTCAAGCCCGGGGAATTGGTCATCGTCGGTCCCGAAGGCATCAGTTCCCGCTTTTATTCTCCGGGTGTCCCTCTGTCGAGCTGCATCTTCGAACACGTGTATTTCTCGCGGCCCGACAGCCTGGTTTTTGGCCGCCCGGTCCAGGCCAGCCGTGAAGGCCTGGGACGCCAGCTCGCGCGCGAGGCTCCGGTCGAAGCCGACGTCGTTGTCCCCGTGCCCGACTCCGGGGTCACCGCAGCCGTGGGTTATGCGGCCGAGAGCGGCATCCCGTTTCGCTTCGGCCTCATCCGCAATCACTACGTCGGGCGCACCTTCATCGAGCCGCGACAGAGCGTGCGCGACTTTGGCGTGAAGCTGAAATTGAATCCCGTGCGCACGTTGCTCGAGGGCAAACGCGTTGTGCTCATCGACGACTCCATCGTCCGCGGCACCACCAGCCGCAAGATCGTGCGCATGATCCGCAATGCGGGGGCAAAGGAAGTTCACATGCGTATCTCCTGCCCGCCCACGGTCTCTCCCTGCTTCTACGGGGTGGACACGCCTTCCAAGAAGGAGCTGATCGCGGCCAACAAATCCGTCGAGGAAATCCGAGTGTTTATCGGCGCCGATTCTCTCGCTTATCTTTCGCTCGAAGGCATGAAGAAGGCGTGCGCCGACGGCGAAAAAACCACCTACTGCACCGCCTGCTACACGGGAAAATATCCAACCCAGTGGGTGGACGTCGAAGAAATCCAGCCTGCCGCCATAACCGAGACCTAGTCGTTTCGGCGTTCGCGACCTGAGGCCGGGGTCATCATCCAGCTGCGGTGGGCACTCCGTTCCCCTTCCCTTTGACAGTCGCGGCATCCTATTACGAAGGTCCATGCCCTTGACGTTCTTCGTGGATTTACCCTGGCGGGTTTCGCTACATTTGCATTCAGAGGCAGCAAAGATCAGGGACCAAGGCACGCCGCCAACAAGTTTCCCCCTCTCCGGCCGCGCTCAAATTCCCGCACCAAGCCATGGCCACGCCAGGCACAGCTCCGCTGCAAGTCACGCTTGAGCCGTCCAAGACGGGCGCCGCCGCTACCCACGCCCTGCTGGCGGCGATGTTGCGGGCCAGCAGCGGAGTCAGCGATCTGATCTTTTCGCCGGGACGTCCGCCGCAGGTGGAAGTGTACGGAAAGCTGGTTCCCGTCGAAGGCACGGGATTGCGTCCGCTGAGTGCGGACGATACCCGCCGCATCGCCTCGGACCTGATCGGCAATAACAAGCAGGCCATCAACATACTGCGGGAACAGGGTTCGTGTGACATTTCTTTCGGCCTGCCCGGACTGGCCCGCTTTCGCGTGAATGTCTTCATTCAGCGGGGCAGTTGCGCTATTGTCATGCGCGTCATCGCGACCATGATTCCTGAGTTTGCCGCCTTGGGCTTACCGCCCCAACTGCGGGAAATCGCCGATCTGCAGGACGGGATCGTGCTGGTGACCGGCGCCCGCGGCTCAGGGAAGTCTTCCTCGCTCGCTGCCCTCGTGGACTGCATTAACGACCGCCAGAGCTGCCATATCATTACTATCGAAGACCCCATAGAGTTTCTTCACAGCCACAAGAAGGGAACCATCCATCAGCGGGAACTGCACAGCGACACACCGAATTTCGCGCTGGCCATGCGCGCTGCACTGCGCCAGTCCCCAAGAGTCATCTTAGTGGGCGAACTGCGGGACCGCGAGACCGTGGAGATGGTCCTGGAAGCGGCCGAAACCGGCCACCTGGTCCTCTCTGCCCTGAATGCCCCCAATACCTCGAAGACGCTGGAGCGTCTGGCGGCTCTGTTCCCGGTTGCGGAGCACCCGTCATTGCGTGCGCGCCTGGCCAAAACCCTGCGCTATGTGATCTCGCAGCGCCTCATCCCTCGCAAGGAAGACGGGCGGACGGCCATCTACGAAATCTTCAAGAACACCCCGCGCACCGCTTCCTTGCTGGAGTGTGGAGAGCATTCCGGCGAAACCTTGCTGGAGGTCATTCGGAACGGGGCAGCGGACGGAATGCAGCACTTTGACTCCGAAATCGAGAAGCTGGTGCGGGCCGGGGCCGTCGACCTGGAAGTCGCCTGCAGCCACGCCACCGAGCCCGCCCAATTACGCAGCGCGCTGAGCCAGCAGCCAGCCTCAGATTCCCAGTGAGCGCCAGTTTTCCACAATTACTCCGCCTCGGATTTCCCCCGCATCGCCGGGCGCGGTAACATCATCTTAGACTTCTGAGGAGGAATCCCATGGCATTTGAACTACCCCCCCTGCCGTATGACTACGCCGCCCTGGAACCGACCATCGACGCGGCGACCATGAAACTGCATCACGACATGCATCATGCGGCCTACGTAAAGAATCTGAACGCGGCTCTGGAGAAACATCCCAATCTGCAGTCGAAGAGCGCTGAGGACCTGATTCGCGATCTGAACGCTGTACCCGAGGACATTCGCGCCGCAGTCCGCAACAACGGCGGCGGCCATGTCAACCACACCATGTTCTGGAAGATCATGAAGCCCAAGGGCGGTGGCGATCCTTCCGGCCCCATCGCCGAAGCCATCAAGAAGGCTTTCGGCAACTTCAAGGACTTTCAGACCAAGTTCAACGACGCCGGGGTCAAGCAATTCGGCAGCGGCTGGGTCTGGCTGGCGGGCAAGCGCAGCGGGGAATTGCAGATTCTCAGCACCGCCAATCAGGACAGCCCGCTGTCTCAGGGCCTGTTTCCCATCTTCGGCAACGACGTCTGGGAGCACGCCTACTATCTCAAGTACAACAACCGGCGCCCGGAGTATCTGGCCGCCTGGTGGAACGTCGTGAACTGGGAAGAGATCAACAAGCGCTACGAGAGCCTGAAGTCAGGACAGTTGGAACCGGCCCTGGCGCGGTAAGTGGCCGGGCCTCAGGTTTTAAGCCTCAGTGCGTAGACTGAGGCTTTTTTTTCTCCCCGGCCGCGCCCCCAGGCTATTTTCGCTTAGGGAGGAGCTTCTCTGGATGCTGGAATCACGGCTCCACTTCGGCCGGTGACGGCCCTCATGCTTTGCGCGATAATGGAATCTTCTTTCCGCCGTCCCCCGGATGGCGCCCAGAGTTGGAGCACGTCATGAGATTTTCTTTCCCGTCATTTTTGGCAGCCAGCCTCTTTCTCACACCGTTTCTGGCGGCAAGCATGCAAGCGCAGCCTGCGAGTGCGCGCGGACGAGACTACTCCTTCACAATCTCTGCCCTTCAGCCCTGGACCGACACCGGGGTGGACCTGCGAGCAGGAGATACTTTGACAGTCACGGCCAGCGCCGCTGAAGCGGCGGGCTGCGATCCAGCAGGGATAAGTGGCACCCGAGAAGGAAGCACGACCTTCCCGATAGTGAACGCTCCTGCCGGGGCTCTGATCGCGAGACTCGAGGCGCAAGGCGTGCCGGTACTTGTCGGCACCAGCAAGCACTTGAAGGTTGAAGGTTCTGGCCATCTGTATTTCGGGGTCAACGGACAGGCTACGCCGCCCTGTAATGGCAGTTTTTCGGTCAAGGTGCAGATTATTGGAACGGACGCCGAATCCGCCCCCGGAAACGCGCCAGTTGGCGGCTCCGCGCCGCCATCCGAAGCGAGCCCTCCAGCGGGAAGTTCCAGCGAACCCACCATCAAATCCAAGCTGGCTAGCGCCGCGCAGGTGTTCCTCGCGGGACAGTTCGGTAAAGGCTCGACCTCGGCGGCTCCCGCTTCGGACGTGCCTGCCGGCAGTAGCGCTGTTTCTGCGAACCCGACCGCCCCGGCTTCGGCTGCCTCGGCTCTGACTCCCAAGCTTTCCACCATACCTCTGGACTCGTCCTTGCAGAAGGATCTGGAGGGCCTTCCCCGCCGGGTGAATGACGAGTTCCAGAATCAGGGCGATATGGTGAACTTCGTTCTGATCGGCTCCGAGCAGCAGGTAAAGACGGCACTGGAAGCGGCAAGCTGGCACATCGCGGATACGGACACGAAAGAAGCGCTGCTGAAAGCGGCGCTGCAGACCTACCAGAAAAAGGATTACTTGCAAATGCCCATGAGCCAGCTCTACCTATTTGGCCGCAGGCAGGACTACGGTTACGAACTGGCTGAGGCTTATTCTGTCGTCGCCAGCCGGCATCATTTCCGCGTCTGGAAGGCGCCCTTCACCTGGAAGGGGAAGACCGTTTGGGCAGGTGCAGGCACGCACGACATCGGATTCGAGAAGGACCAGCGCAACGGCAAAGTCACGCACAAGATCGATCCCGCGGTTGACGGCGAGCGCGACAATGTCGGGTCCACTCTGCAGAAAGCAGGCAAGGCTGAGAGCTTGTCCTACTATCTCCCGCCCGACGCGGTACAGGACGCGAGGAACGCCACGGGCGGCGGTTATCACTCCGACGGCCGGATTCTGGTAATTCAGCTGCAATAAGCGGTGGTCAGTGACTGGTCGGCGGTTGTGCCGGGCCGCTATCCTGCAGCCGGGCATATTCCGCCTTCACCTGACGCAGCACGGAGACGTCGGCATCGGCGTCCTTCCACAACGCTAGAAAATCCTGATAGGCTACCCGGGCGCGAGCGGTATCGCCCGTCATCACATAAGCGCGAGCCATCCCTACTTTCGCCAGCGGCTGGAGGGGGTCGACATTGTCAACGTTCTTGATGTCGAGCAGACGCTGAAATCCCTGCACTGCGTCGCCGCCGCGACTGGCCTTGAGATACGCATTCCCCCGCACATAGAGCACATTGGCATTAACCCGCGCATACACCAGGGCGCTGTCCAGCAGGTCAATGGCTTTGGCCGGGTTCCCATGATTGAGTTCAATCTGCGCCTTGACCAAGGGCACCTCAACAAACTGCACCAGGGTGTCATAAGGGCGCTTCTGAGCGACCTCCCCGGCCAGGGTTGTGGCACGGGCATCTTCGCCGGACAGGGCCAGGGCGAAGGCGCAGGTCAGGATGACGTTGGGAGAGTGCGAAAGCTTCAAGGCCTGAGTCACGTCGTCAAGAGCCCGCGACTGGTTGAGAAACGTCGCTTCCGCCACCGCTTCCTGCGAATATTCGTTGGCCGCGAACTCCTTCAACCCTAGGCGCTGGGCCGCCTCCCGCTCCTTCTGCCCGAAGTCCCGCGCCATCTTGAGCTGCCCGCCATAAGCCGCGACTGCGGACCGGAAACCGGCAATCAGGTATTCGTTCTGGGGATCGGCCTTCATCAGGTCCAGTTCACGCTCCATGGCGGCCTTGTCGCCCTGCAGCCAGGCCACATTCGCCAGAAAGGAATGCACCACAGCCACGCCGATTTTGTGCTGTGCCGCCTGCCCAAAGGTGGCTTTGGCCTCATCCAGGCGGTTCAATCCGGCGTAGGCGAAGGCCACATTGGAGTACCCGCTGGCGTTGTCGGGATCGATCTGTACCGCCTGGCGGGCGTTGTCGAGCGCGTTTTCAAACTGCCCCATCTGGTTGTAGACCGCCCCCAGATTGTTGTAGGGGATCGCATCCCGGGGATAGGTTTGCTTGTACATTTCCAGCGCGGTGATGCCCTTTTCCAGCTGGCCGGAATCCACGTAGTAATGCGACATGATGTAGAGCTTTTCGTGCTCGCTGGCGCGGTCACGCAACTCAAAGGCCTTCTCGCGGTTTTTCTCCGCCAGTTCGGTTTGCCCGAGGTTGCTGTAAATCGCGCCCAGGCGGGCATAGGCCATGGCGAAATTCGGATCCAGCTCCACCGCGTGCTGGTAAAGGGGCAGGGCCGCCAACTCGTCAAACGCCTGATGCTTGGCATCGCCCAGGCTGAACGCCTTCAACGCCTCCAGCGAAGACGTGGTGGCTTCCGAAAGCGGCTTGTCGTACTTCTGCACCGAAGCCAGAGACTCACCCAGCTTTTTGCGCAGGCTGGAACCGGCCTGGTGCAGGGAATTGAGGACTGCTTCCTTGCTCAGCGCTTGCACCTGCTCGCGCGCCAGCGATTCCCCCGTCCCGGCGTTTACCGCCTCCACCGCGATTACATACTGGCTGCCGATGTTGGCGATGGAACCGCTCATCATGGCCTTGATACCGGCGCGCTGGCAAATCTCGCGGCCCACGTCGCCGGTGATGCGCTCATCCGTCGCGCGCCCCATGAACTGCAGCGTCTGCCTGACCTTTTGCTCGGGGAAAACATTCAAGTAGGGAGACTGCTCCAGGTCGACTGCCAATGCCTTCTTGAGCGTGCCGTCAAAGACCGGGTCGGCGGTTGTGTTTACGAAATCGGTGACCAGAATCGCGTCTTTTTCTGACATCACAGCGCGCGTGCGCCGCAGAAAGACGGTCATAGCCAGTCCCAGCACCGACAGCACCACAATCGCCATGACCACAAAATTCCACCACCGGCCGGGGGTGTTTTCCGGAACCGGCCGCAGCGTGCCCGAACCGGCGGCCGGCAGCAGGCCGGACTCGGTGTCGCGCTTGAGCCGCCTGAGATCGGCGCGCACCTCGGCAGCACTCTGGTAGCGCAGGTCGCGGTCCTTTTCCAGCAGCTTGAGGATGATTTCTTCCAGGTGCAGCGGCACATCGGGATTCAGCCTCAGGGGCGAAACCGGCGGCCGGTTCAGGATGGCGTCGAAGATCGTGGGGGAGGTCTCGCCGCGGAAGGGCAACGCTCCGGTTGCCATCTCGTAAAGCACGGCGCCGAAGGAGAACAGGTCGGTGCGCGCGTCCAGAGCTTTGCCCCGGGCCTGCTCCGGAGACATGTACGCTACCGTGCCGACGGTCGATCCTGGGCTGGTGAGCAGTTGTTCGTCGATCGTGACCGCGGTGCCGGCCGTGCCACCGCCCAAGACCGATTCGGGCTTGATCGCCTGTTTGGCCAAGCCAAAGTCCAAGACCTTGGCCCGGTTGCCACTGGTCACGAAGATGTTGGCGGGTTTGATGTCGCGATGAATGATGCCTTTGGCGTGCGCCGCCTCCAGAGCGTCGGCGATCTGGATTCCCAGATCGAGCACCGCGTCCAGTTCGAGCCCGCGCCGGCCGACGCGCTGCTTCAGCGTCTCCCCTTCCAGCCGCTCCATGGCGATGAAATGACGCCCACCGGATTGCCCTATCTCATAGATAGTGCAGATATTAGGGTGATTGAGCGCCGAAGCGGCCCGGGCCTCCCTCTGGAATCTCTCGAGCGCCCCTGGATCCTTCTCCAGGTCTTCGGGCAGGAATTTCAGGGCGACGTGCCGGCCGAGATTGAGGTCCTCGGCCTCATAAACCACACCCATGCCGCCGCCACCGAGCTGTTGCAGGATCCGGTAGTGGGATATGGTTTCGCCGATCATTCGCCTGGCGACTCCAAGATGATCTCTGATAGTAGGCTGCGGTCTGGGGCTAGTCAATGCAGCCAGGACCGCTCTGCCCCTTGAAAAAGAGAGGGAGCTTACGACACAGGGCGCCCCGTGGGAATGTTACGCCTGGGACGCGATGGTAGTTCCGCTAGAGTTCGCTCCCCAAAGCGCACAAGAGGACAGCTTCGGTTACACCGTGAAGGAGTCAGGCTGGGAGATCGGCCAATCAGTGCCGCCACACCACCACGACGATCGTAGCAATGGTAACCAGCACGGCCGCGACCAGATACGCGTTGTCCCTCAGCCAGCTCGACGAACCCGCACCGGATGTATCGTAGAAGGAAGGAGGTTCGCCGCCCGCGGGGTCGAGGCTGGGAGCGACTGCTTCGCAATCCAGGCACAGTCTGCGGCCTTCAGAAACCGGGAACCCACACTCCTGACACCTCCCCACATTTCCAAACTGGATAGCGTGGGAAGAGTCTGCTTCTCCCGGCCGCGAACTTCGCCGCGCAGCGGTGTCCAGGACGTCTGCGAGCGTAGAATCGGCCGTCACCAGAGGAGGATGGGCCAGCGCCGGAAGAGATTGCGCCCCGCGCTTATCAACTGTGCGTGCAAAACCTGCGCTCTCACCACCAACCTCTGCAGCCCCAGGCAAGGACACGCTCTCGGCCGGGGCGGGCGGTGGGGGCCCCAGGCCAAGTTCCTCTTCGGCGCGGCGAGCGGCAGTGGCGTGGTCTACGGCGGTGTGAATCATTTCCGCCAGCCTCTCCAGCGCGATTTCGTCCCGTTCCCCAAAGGCATGGGGCTGGCTGGAGAGGAGTTCGAACACCCCGTATACCTTGCCTTCCCGGACCAGCGGCATGACTACCGTTGAAATAACGCCGTGCGCCTTACAAGTCTCGCGGTTTACGCGGGAATCCGTCGACGCATCGTCACAGCGCAGGGTCTTGCGCAGACGCACGCTTTCCCCGGACAAGCCAGAATCGAGCTGCAGTTGGACGCCCTGCTCCGGCGCCGCCGGTCCGGCGCTGGCGCAGCAGATCATTGCTTCTGTTTCTCCCTGGCGCATAGCGATGGCCGCTGCCGACGCGCCTGTGATGTACTGCGCCCGCTCGACCAGCAGCTGCAGGGTGGCGTCCAGGTCGCGCTGCGCCATCTGGCTGAGCGATTTCCCGCCGTCCTCCCCCGGAAAGCGCAATCCCTCGCGCACCGGCCCGGCGGCCGAAATCGCCTCACCCGTCACAGACGCTTTCGCACCTACGGGGACAGCCGAGACGTTGGAGGGGTCCCTGTCTGGGATGGGATTGGGATCCATGCAGAGAACTGTTGACCAAACTCTAAACGGAGTTTCGCTCCCGCTTGTGGGAGTGTCAAGGAGAAAGCCGCTGGTTCTACAACTTAGGTGCGCAGCGGATCTCCCACCCGGATAACGCCGGCGGAGAGGATTTGTGCGCGGAGTCCCCCGCGATGCCGCAGTCCCTTGATGACTTCCTTTCCGGTCAAGCGCTGCAGGTGATCACAGGGTTCGCACAGGCGAATGCCCCGTGCCTTCACCTCGCCGATCTGAAATTC
>CAYOZX010000088.1:0-12300 GCA_964408515.1 uncultured Acidobacteriaceae bacterium
GCCGCGGCTCGGTCCTGACCATCGACCTGACCAACCGCTGCAACATGATGTGCGACCCCTGCTTCATGGACGCCAACCAGGTGGGCTTCGTCCACGAGCTGAGCTGGGAAGACATCAAGACCATGCTCGACAACGCCATCACCATCAAGCCCAGGCGGCAGATGTCGGTGCAGTTCTCCGGTGGCGAGCCTACGCTTTCGCCGTACTTCTTGGATGCCGTCCGTTACGCCCGCAAGGTGGGTTACAACTCGGTGCAGGCCGCGACCAACGGGATTGAGTTTGCCAAGAGTCTCGAATTCGCCCAGCAGGCCGCCGAGGCCGGACTGCGGTACGCCTATTTGCAGTTCGACGGCATCGGCAACGCGGCCAATGCCCATCGCAAGGTGGGCAACCTGTTCGACGTGAAGTTGAAGGCCATCGACAACCTGCATCGCGCCGGGGTTGAGATCGTGCCCGTCGTGACCATCGTCAACGGCATCAATAACGAGCAGGTGGGGCGCATCATCAAGTTCGCCCTCGACAATCCCAAGAAGATCGGATTCCTCTCCTTCCAACCCGTATCCTTCACCGGCCGCGACGAAGCGGTTACCGACGATCGCAGACAGGCGCAGCGCTACACCCTCTCCCATCTGGCGCATGACGTGAAAGATCAGACCGGCCTGGGCGAGCCGGCGCGCGACTGGTTCCCGATTTCGTTTATGGGAACGTTTTCCGACTGGGCAGACCTGATGCATGCCCGGGACGCGGACAACAACTGGGGCCAGCTCTCCTGCGGATGCCACCCCAACTGCGGCACCGGCATGGCGGTCATGATCGACAAGGAAACCAAGGAAGCGGTTCCCGTCACCGCTTTTCTGCACGGCGACCAACTGGCCAAGGACATCGCCAAGGTCAATGACGCCGCCCGCGGCAAGTTCCTCACCGGCCTGGGCATGGCGCTCTGCCTGATGAAGAATTACGATCCATTTCAGTCGCCCACCCACTTCAAGCTGATTGATCTCTTGCAGAAGTTCGACAAGAACTACAACGTCACCGGCCGCAACTACGGCAAGGTCGGTCCCGACCGCAGCATCGACGATGTCATGAAGCGCCGGAGGGACCGCTGGAACTTCCTGTTCATCGCCGGGATGTGGTTCCAGGACCTGTTCAACTATGACTTCCGCCGCACGGAGATGTGCATCATCCCCTACGCGACGCAAGAAGGAGAGATTTCCTTCTGCGCCTACAACACCGGCGTGGGCTGGAGGAACATCATCGAGAAGATGCACATGACCGCCACCCTAACCAAATGGTACGAGGAGCACGGGCGGCATGAGATTTTCGCCGGCGGCAAGAATGTGAAGATGGAATCTACCGAGCATTCCCTGGTGCTCAAAGACGAAATCGTCACCAAAGAAGAGCAACACGATCTGGACCGGCTGGGCATCGCCAAGAATGCGCGCGAGGAGAAGATGCGCGCCCGCGATGCAAGGCAGAAGAACGACCCCGCGTACAACGCGCGCATGGCTGCCCTCTACCGGGAAGTCGTGCTCAAGGAAAAGCCCGTGGTCGCGGAAAACGGCTTCATCCCGCTGGGAGCCCTGCAGCCCTCGAACGGTGGCTCCCGTCCCAAGCCAGAGGTCGCCGAGCCGGTGGCGGGCGACTAGGCTTCCGGTTTCACGGTTCGGCGAAACAACCGCGGACGGGCGTCCTCACCCGTACTGACAGCGGTTTTCATCCCTAGCGTCCTTGATGACACCCTGATCTGCTTCTTGTTCCTCCCGGTTCGCTTGACTTCACATCGCCTCTTCAGATACTCTCCGCCCGACTTCGGGTCAACCTTTTCATTGCCTGGCACGGGCCCTTGCGGGAATTCCAATTCAATCTGTTTCGCGACCGGGGAGGTGGCAACCATGAAGAAAATTGCAAGTTTACTGTTGGGATCATTTCTGCTAGCCGGAACAGTCAGCGTTGCGGTGGGACAGGAGACTGTGCCCCCGCCGAAGGTGCTCAGCGTCTTCCGCGAGTTCGTCAAACCGGGCCGGGGCGGCATGATGCACGAGAAAGCCGAGGGCGCTTTTGTCCAGGCCATGAGGCGGGCAAAGTGGCCGACCCACTATCTGGCAGTGAGCTCTCTCTCAGGCAAACCCCGGGTCCTTTTCCTGACCGGGTATGACTCCTTCGACGCCTGGGAAAAAGATGTGCAGGCCACGCAGAAGAACGCAGCCCTTGCCGCCGCGCTGGACCGTGCCGCCGTCGCCGATGGAGATTTGCTGAGCGACTACGACGCCACCGCACTGGTTTACAACGACGAGTACAGTCTGCGCTCCACCGTCGACATTCCCCACATGCGGTATTTTGAAATTTCGCTATATCGCGTGCGCGCCGGTCACGATGCGGACTGGACCGACCTGGTGAAGATGGTCAAAACGGCCTATGAAAAAATCCCCGACGTCCGCTGGGCTGTCTATCATGCCCACTATGGGCAGGAAGGCAACACGTACGTCGTCTTTACGCCGCTGAAATCGGCGGCGGAGATCGACAAGGCGTTCGACAACGACAAACAGTTCATGGCCAATATGGGCGAGGAAAACCTGAAAAAGTTCAGCGAGCTGGTGTCGCGAGCCATCGAGTTCGAACAGCACAATCTTTTCGCTTTCACTCCGAGCATGAGCTACGTGGCGGACGAATGGATCAAGGCTGACCCCGATTTCTGGAAACCCAAGGCCAGTGCAGCCCCGCCCGCCAAGAAAGCAGAAGAGAAAGCGCCGGCGCAGTAAGAGGCTGCGAACCGTTTGCTACAGGGACATCCGTTCCGCGGATGTCCTTTTGTTGTGCAGGGCGGCGTAGCCCCGCGAAGCACCTAAGTCTCACGGTAAGTGTCGCTTTCGCGCTGTTTTACCCCGGCACCTGAAATGTCAATCCTTCCCTGCGCAGTGCTTGTTTTCTGCGCTCACGCACGGGGAAAACGCATCTAATCAGTCATGGACAAGCGCGCGATATTCGAAGAACGTTACAGAGTCATCGCGATTGACGAGCAGAACCTTGTCGTACAGAGCGTTCGGACCGGAGACGTCCTGACCATCACGAACGCCGATCCGGAGAATCCCCTGACCGAAAAGGATTACCCTCCAGGGAAACTGATCAGGCTCAATGATCCCTCAAAGGGCGCTCAGAGTTGACGGCAGTGCAGATCTCACGATGCTTGAGGAGAAATCCCTGCCCGGTGCCTGAAGCGAAATTTTGTCTGAACCCAAAGCATAATCGCAAGCTGCGCTGAGGATTCCCCCAGTTCGCCAAGGCTTTCATCGCAAAACGGACGCCGCCGTCCCGACCCACTCTGGAGTTCCTTTGGCACGCGGCTTACAATGTGCGCTCAGAAGCCCGATGAATCTGCTTGATCACGGGGGGAAACATGGGATGGCGGGGCATCATCCTATCGGCGGTTGTGAGCTTCGGTTGTATTTTGGCGATGGGCGCGGGTGACGAAACCACCGCTCCGCCAAAGGAAGTCACTTTCAGCCGGGACGTGGCTCCGATTCTTTACCGGAACTGTGCGGTTTGCCACCGGCCCAACGACATCGCCCCCATGTCGCTGATCAGCTACAAGGAAGTCTTTCCCTGGGCCAGGCCCATTCGGGGGGTGGTGGTGGAACGCAAGATGCCGCCCTGGCACGCCGATCCGCAGGTGGGTGATTTCATCAATGATGCCCGCTTGAGCGATGCCGAGATCGCAACCATTGACACCTGGGTCAGAACTGGCGCCAGGGAGGGCGATCCCAAGGACTTGCCTCCTCTGCCGGTCTTTGAGACCGGATGGCACATCAAACCCGACCAGATCCTGACCATCCCCGAGTTCAATGTCTCATCCGCGACTCAGGACGACTACGAGTACATCTATGTGCCCACAAATTTCAAGGAAGACAAGTGGGTGCAGGCCGCGGAAGTCATGCCCGGAGACCGGCGCGTAGTGCACCACGCCACGGTCTCGGTGATCGCAGGAAAGGAGGCGGCAACAAAAGAAGCGGAGAATTCCAAGTCCGACGCGGGAGTGGACAAATATCACTTCCGCACCGGCCGGGTCCTGCACGTGCGGCAGGACGCACCCGTAATCGACGATGGCTGCTCGGCGCCTGAAGGTGGAGGTTTTCCAGGCGAGTCCTCAGGGTATCTGAATATTGTGCCCGGCATCTATCTGCCGGGACATCTGGCCGAGACCCGCCCGCCCGGCTACGCCTTGCGCATCCCAGCCGGTTCCTATCTCCAGTTCCAGGTCCACTACAGCAACCGCACCGGCGCCGACGTGAAGGATCGCACCAGCATTGGCCTGGTGTTTGCCCGCGAACCGGTCAAGCACGAAATTGCTCAGTATGAGATCTGGAACAATCTGTTTCTCATTCCGGCGAATGACGACAATCACCGCGTCACCTCATGCTTCACCCTGCCCAAGGATGCGACCGCGGTCGCCTACACCGCCCACATGCACTTCCGCGGCAAGAGCATGAAGACGGAAGCGATCTACCCTGACGGCCGTCATGAAATCCTGATGAATGTCCCTCACTATGACTTCCGCTGGCAGGAGACGTACTTTCTCAAGAAGCAGTTCCTTCTGCCCAAAGGGACGAAGCTGGTTACTACGGCCTACTTCGACAATTCTTTGAACAATCCACAGAACCCCGATCCCTCAAGGGCCATCCGCTGGGGCGAGCCCAGCGACGAAGAAATGATGGGTTTTTGGCTGCAGTTTGCGGACCCCAAGCCGGTGGACGAAAAGTCTGCCGTCGCCCATAAGTAAGGGTTTCGCCATCGGAGAGATTCAACATCATTGAGAGTGACGCGGCGAAGCTTTTTGATCTCGGCGGGAACGGCCGCTGCCGCGCCTGCATTCCTGGGCGCAACCGGCAAAGCCGGCAGCAAAGCGCCGATCCTCGGGACGGGCGCCTATCAGTATGAGGCGCTCCACGACTGGGGCGAGCTGCCGCACACCATCCGATACGGCAATACCCACGGAGTCTGCGAAGACTCTCAGGGTCACATCTACATCCATCACACGGTCAATGCCGCCAGCGAAGATTTCGACACCATGGTGGTGTTCGACGAAAAAGGTAAGTTTGTCAGGTCATGGGGGAGACAGTTCAAGGGAGGCGCGCACGGGCTCACTATCCGGAAAGAGGGAAACGAGGAGTTTCTCTACCTGTGCGACTACAAGCACGGGATTGTGACCAAGCGAACTCTCATGGGCGAAGAGGTGTTCACCCTCGGGTATCCGGCGGAATCGGAGGCCTACAAGCCGAGGACGGACGGTTCCACTTTGCCCTACCGCCCGACCAACGTGGCCATTGCGCCGAATGGCGATTTTTATGTGGGCGATGGCTACGGATCGAGTTTCATCAACCGGTACAACTCAAGAGGCGAGTTCATCACCACCTTCGGAGAGTTCGGAAGCGGCGCGAGCCAGATCGATTGTCCCCATGGACTTTGGGTCGATAATCGGTCCGAGACGCCGCTTCTGGTCGTCACCGATCGCGGTAACGGACGCCTGCAGCGCTTCACTCTGGAAGGCAGGCACGTCGATTCCATTAACGGCACATCGAAGATGCCATGTTACCTGCACGAGAGAAACGGCGATGTGGTGATCCCCGATCTCATGAGCAAAGTGATCATTCTGAACCGCGAAAACAAAGTGGTGGCCAGTCTCGGGGAGGGAGAATATTCCAGGCAGGAATGGAGCCGCGTCCGCGATCAGGCCCCGGGCACGTTTGTGCCCGGCCGATTTGTCTGTCCGCACGGCGCCTGTTTTGATCACGCGGGCAACATCTTCGTGGTGGAGTGGGTGGAAGCCGGCCGCGTGACCAAGCTGCGTAAGCTGGCATAGGTGTTCTTCTGTACGGGGAATCGTGATCGCCGTCATGATGGGGGTAACCGGCGCAGGCAAGACCACGATCGGCCGCCTGCTGGCGGAAAGACTGGGCTGGGAGTTTGCGGACGCCGACGACTTCCATTCTCCTGAAAATATCACCAAGATGAGCCAGGGGCTCCCGTTAGAGGACGCCGATCGCCTTCCCTGGCTCAGGTCACTGCGCACAGCCATGGACCGCTGGACGGCGGAGAAACGAAACGTGGTCCTGGCCTGTTCTGCCCTGAAGAAATCCTATCGCGAGCTCCTGGCGGCAGGGCCGCAGGTGCGCTTCATTTATCTGAAAGGCAGCTATGGCCTGATCTGGGAGCGGCTGCGCCATCGCCACGGTCACTTTGCCAACGAGCAGTTGCTGGCCAGCCAATTCTCTTCCCTGGAAGAGCCTGATGACGCGCTGGTGGTGAACATCGACGGCAGCGCTGAGCAGGTCGCTGCGGAGATTGACCGGCGGCTCCGTCTGGATGACAATCAGCCGGGCCGCTGAAGCCGGCGATCCGGTCGTGAACCTTCGGGGGATACGCGTGCCAATGCAGACGGACAGTCACGTCGGGAAGGCGGCGGTTGCCAGGCTCACCCGGCGGCTGCTTCCATTTCTCTTCCTGTTGTACATCGTTAACTACCTTGACCGCATAAACGTCGGCTTCGCCGCCCTGCAAATGCAGTCGCAGCTTGGTTTCAGCGACAAAGTCTATGGTCTGGGGGCAGGGATTTTCTTCGCCGGATACTTCTTCTTTCAACTGCCCAGCAACCTCATTCTGGCGAAAATCGGCGCCCGCAAGTGGGTAGCCGCCATCATGGTGCTGTGGGGAATCATCTCGGTCGCCATGGTGCTGGTGACCACCCCGGCGAGCTTCTATCTTCTGCGGTTCCTGCTGGGTGCTGCCGAGGCCGGGTTTTTTCCGGGCATGATTCTGTACCTCAAGGGCTGGTTCCCAGCGGCCGCCCGGGCGCGGGCCGTCGCCTTATTCATGACGGCCGGACCGCTGGCGGGCGTGATTGGCGGTCCCATTTCCGGGGCGCTGTTGGGCTTGCACGCTGCCAGACTGGCGGGCTGGCAATGGCTGTTCATCCTGGAAGGACTGCCCGCGGTACTGCTGGGCGGCGTGGTGTGGTGGTCGTTGACCGACCATCCCGACATGGCTTCATGGCTTCCGGATGAGGAGCGCTCATGGCTCAAAGCGGAACTGGTCCGGGAGCAGGAGAGCCAATCTGCAACCTCGAGGAGCAGCGCCTTTTCCGCCTTCCGCGACGCCAGAGTTTGGCTGCTCGTGCTGGTATATCTGGGCGAAACCACCTGCTTCTACGGGGTGAGCCTCTGGCTGCCCAGCCTGATTCGAAGCTTCTCCGGCATGAGTAACGCGATGATCGGGCTGATCTCCGCGATACCCTATCTGGCCACCGCCGTGGCCATGGTGCTGGTAGGAATGCATTCCGACAGGACCGGGGAGCGAAGGTGGCATCTGGCGTGTAGCGCCTTTGCCGGTACGGCCGGTCTGGTAGGGGCGGCGTATGCAACCTCGACGGTTACCAGCATCGCGTTCCTTAGCCTGACCATGATGGCGGCGTTCTCCATGATGGGTCCTTTCTGGGCGGCGGCAACCGCCATGCTGAGCCAAACCTCGGCCGCGGCGGGTATCGCCCTGATCAATTCGTTCGGCAACCTGGGTGGATTCCTGGGGCCATATTCGATTGGCCTGGTACGGACCTGGACTGGGAGCTTCCGGGGGGGTCTGCTGGTCGTGGGAGTTCTTCTGGCTTTTGCCGGGCTGCTGGCCCTTGCGGCCTGCGCCAGGGTGCGACAGGCATCGCCGGAGGCGGTTACAGAGCTGGCTCCGGAAGGGTAGCGCCGCGGTCACCGCCTGAACCTTCGTCCTTTTGCCTCGATTGTTTACAATAGACGGCGGCCTGCGTATTCGAGGATAGCGTCCCTAAGTCTCAGGACGGAAACCCCTTGGAAGAAGCTAACGACAAATCAGAGTCCCCCGCCCCGGTGTATTGGCGGGTGGAAGGGAGCCTCGCGGACCTGACCACGGTCCGCCCCGTCGCCTTCTTTACCTGGAACGCGCAAACCTTCCTCGAGCGGTGGGTAAGGAGGGGCTTGGTACTGCTGATGGCGTTGCTGCGGCCGTTCCTCTACGCCGCCAACCGGAAGTTTGCTACAAGAATGGTGCATACCGTGCTCCGCGGCGTCAGCCGCGACCGGCTGGACCTGCTGGGGGAGGAGTACTTCAAGTACAAGCTGCAGCCATACCTGAAACCCGATGGGCTAGAGCGACTTAAGGAACAACAGGTCAGGGGGAACAAGATTGTTCTCGTGAGCCAGGGTCTGGATCATGTGATGCGTCCGCTGGCTCAGTTTCTTGGGGTGGAGCGCCTGATTTGCAATCGCTTGGAATTCCGGGAAGGCATCGCGACCGGCAGGCTGCTGGACCCGGTGATCCGCCCACGCGGATTTTTTGCCGGAATCAGCGGTTCCTCGCCGAACGGGGTGCGCGCACCGGAAAGCCTGCTGCGTGACCTGGGACTGTCTCAAAGAGAAATGCTGGAAGCGGCTGTCATTCCCGCGGTGCGCAGGCTCCCGTCAAGCTACAAGCCAATTGTGCACTTTGCCAGCGTACGGCATGCCCAGGCTCTTTCTGTGCGCAAAGCATTTGCCGGCAAACATGTCATGCTGATCGGCGTAACCGGCTTTATCGGCAAGGTCTGGCTGGTCAATACCCTCATGCAGTTACCCGAGGCAGGGCGGATCGACCTGCTCATCAGGCGGCAGAAGTCGATGCCGGCCTGGCGCCGTTTCGAGAAGCTGGTGGAGCAGTCTCCGGTGTTTGATCCGCTGTATGAGCGCTATGGGACAGAACTCTCCCGCTTGCTGCTGGAGCGGGTTGAAGTTGTGGAAGGCGATGTCTGTCAGCCCGGTCTGGGTCTGGCCCCGGAGGTCAGCGAGTTCCTCCTCTCCAAGCTCGACCTCATTATCAACAGTTCCGGTCTGACCGACTTCAATCCCGATTTGCGTGACGCTCTTGCCACCAATGTGGATGCCGCGGTCAATGTGACCGCCTTCATCCGCAAATCCGATCATGCCGGCCTGCTGCATCTTTCGACCTGTTATGTAGCAGGGGCCTGCGATGGCCGGGTCTCGGAGAGTCTTCATCCCGATCACACGCCCGCCGGGCCTGCGGACTTCGATGCCGAGGAAGAGTGGCAGAGCCTGCACGAGCTGGCGCGGCGGACCGAGGAACGAGCGGAAGGGGCCGGGATCACCGACGAACTCCGCCGCCAGGCCTTGAGTAGAGAGCACGCGGCCAAGGACCTGCATGGAACCGCGCTCGAAAATCAGATACGCAAGAATCGCTACCGTTGGCTGCGGGATTGCCTTACGGAAGCCGGTACGAAGCGAGCGAATGAGCTCGGCTGGCCGAACACCTATACCCTGACCAAGAGCCTGGCAGAATCACTGCTGCTGAAGCACGGGACGGGCCTGCCTATCGCCGTGGTCAGGCCTGCGATTGTGGAAACCTCCGTCAGCGAGCCTTTCCCGGGCTGGAATGAAGGCATCAACACGTCCGCTTCGCTCTCCTACTTGCTCGGTACCACGTTCCGGCAGCTTCCCACGAACGAAAGAAAGCGTCTGGACATCATCCCGGTCGATGCCGTCTGCCGCGGAATGACACTGATCGCGGCCGCGATTATGGAGCGACGGCATGATCCTCTCTATCAACTGGCCACTTCGGTGACCAATCCTTGTGATATGCGCCGGTCCATCGAACTGACCGCGCTGGCGCACCGCAAGCACTATCGTGCCCAGGAGGGGCTGGAATATTGGCTGCGGCTGCGCCTGGACGCGATCCCCGTCTCCAAGGAGCGCTATAACCGGATGTCGGCGCCGGCGCAGAAAGCGATCATCAAATCCATTCAGCGCATCATGTCGCCATTGGCGCTGAAGAAAACTCCGCTGGCGCGGGCGGAACGAAGCCTGGAAAAAGTGGAGAAGCTCATCAGCCTGTTTGAGCCCTTTATCCTGCACAACGAGCATGATTTCGCGGCCGACAATGTGGAAAAGCTGTCCCACGCGCTGGTTCAGGGTGAGAAGGCGGCGTTCGGGTACGACACGCGATCCCTCGACTGGTGGGATTATTGGATCAACATCCACATTCCCGCCCTGCGCCGATGGACCTACCCTCTTATCGAGGGCCGGCCCCTGGAAGCTCGGCCATCCCGCAATCTGCAGCTGGAAGGCGTCCCGGACCATAGGGAGGTCGTCAAAACCGGAACCAATGGAGCAACGTGGCGATATTCGTGACCGGTTCGACCGGATACATCGGCGCCCACGTGGCCGCCAACCTGCTGGAGAAGCACGGCGCATCGTTAAATCTGCTGGTGCGTGCCCGCGGTCCTGAGGAAGCGGCCATGCGCCTTTGGCAGGCCCTGCAGTTGCATCTCAGGTTCCCTGCCTTCTATGAGCATCTGCAGACGCGCATGCGGATCTTTTGCGGCGACCTGACGGCTCCACGCCTCGGCCTGGGCGATGACGACTACGACCGTCTGATTCACACCACCGATTCCGTCATTCACTGTGCCGCCTCCCTCAATCGCAAGTCGGAAAAGACCTGCCTCAACGTGAACCTGCGGGGCACGCTGGAGGTGCTGCTGCTGGCGCAGAAATCGAACTATTATCACGGGCTGCGCCGCTTCAGTCTGGTGAGCACGGTGGCGGTAGCGGGCAAGCGTCAGGACGAAGTCGTAACCGAGGATCGGGCCATCGACTGGGAACGCTCCGACTATGATCCCTACGCGCGCACCAAGAAATTCTGCGAGCACATGACGCGACAGTTGCTTCCGGAGGTGCCGATCACCATTTTCCGGCCCAGCATCGTGCTCGGCGACAGCCGCTACCCGGAGACGACGCAGTTCGACATGGTGAAAGCATTCGTCTTTCTCGCCGGCCTGCCGGTGTTGCCTATCCGCTCCCGCGACCGGATCGACATCGTGAACGTGGATTTTGTAGCCGAGGCCGTGGCCGACCTGCACCAGAAGGAAAGCCCACAGTTCGATACCTACCATCTCTCGAGCGGCATTGCGTCGCAAACCTTCCGCGAACTGACCAGCGCCCTGGCGGCGGCGCAGAACAAGCGCGAGCCGGTCTTTGCCCCGTTTCTGGAGGGACCCTTCACCTCAACCGTGAATTTCCTGTCCGGGCGGCAAGGGAAACTCAGCTATGGCGCTTCGTTGATGAAAGTCTTTATGCCCTACCTGGTCTGGAACACGGTGTTCGACAACACGCGCGTCATTCAGGAACTGGGGTGCAAGCCGGTACCCTTTTCGCAGTACAGTTACCCCTTGCTCAAATTCAGCCGCGAAACCAATTTCACCTATCCCTATCAGAAGTGGCCCACCACCAGGGCCGGAGGGTCGGCGGCATGATGGACCTGATGCTGGAAGCCTGGGTCAGCGGCAGCATCGAGGCCGCCAAGGTGGGCTGGATGCTGGGCAAGGGCAGGCCCTGGCAACCGGGCGAAAAACTGCGGCTGCTGTTCGCCGGCTACAACGGCACGCGC
Source organism: uncultured Acidobacteriaceae bacterium (assembly GCA_964408515.1). Classification (GTDB taxonomy): domain Bacteria; phylum Acidobacteriota; class Terriglobia; order Terriglobales; family Acidobacteriaceae; genus CAYOZX01. Next base: position 11,452 of record CAYOZX010000088.1, read on the forward strand.
AACATGGGCTCGGACGTGCGCGTGGCCGAGATGTTGCGCCAGACGCGCCGTATTCTGGGCCCCGAAAACGTCGCGTTCAGCGTCATGACGCAGAACTTCAAGTTCACCGACGGATACTTTGAGGGCACACGCCAGGTCCACCTGCCTGACATCTTCCCGCCGTTCCTTGCCCGTGAGGTGCCGCAGCATCATGGTGTGGTGGCTTGCGAGGGATCCATGTTCAAGAGCAAGTTCGCCAACGCGCTCACCACCATGATGATCGGATCGCTGGGCATCGCGGCGGCGCAAAACAAGCTGTCGGTGGGATACGGGGCGGAGGCGGGCTACATGGATCCGCTGATTGCCAGAATGTGCGCCCGCTATTGCCGGAATTCGCTGGTGATCACGCGCAATGAAGAGTCGCGCGACGTGCTCCGCGAACTCGGAGTGCCCACGGAATTGGGGACGGACACCGCCTGGACCTTCGAACCCGCTTCCCGGGAGTATGGCGAAGCGGTCTTGTGTGGCCTGGGATGGGATGGCATGACGCCGGTCCTCGTCGTGTGCCCGATCAATCCCTTCGAGTGGCCGGTTACGGGGTCGCTGGCCAAGTTTGCCGCCCGCACACTCACCGGCGCCTACAAGGACAGTCAGTACCGATCGGTGTACTTCCACAATTCCGGGGCCGCAGCCAACCGTGCCCTCGAGCACTATTTGGACTCGATCGTCAAGGCGCTAGCCGCCTTCCGACAGAAGCGAAGTGTTTTCCTGATTCTTGCGGAGGCGGAAGGTCTTGACGCCCGCCCGGACCTCCGCATCTCGGAAACGCTGGGCGGCGATCCTGTGCTGACGTACCAAGACTACACCGTG
>CAYOZX010000089.1:0-12270 GCA_964408515.1 uncultured Acidobacteriaceae bacterium
GCGGGTGGGTTCCTCCTGCGTTAGGCGCCAAAACCCCGCCAGCCTTGGCCTTCCGCCTTCGATGGGCTCCTCCCTACGCCTGCCTGCGCATTAGTGCTTGCCGTCGAAGCACCCTGCGCATTGCCGGCCGGAAAACGAACCCCCGGGTTGGGCCGGGAAACACCTGCTGCGCCGGCGGCCGGGCCGGCTACCTGGTTTGTCGCCGCCCGATTGGCGTTCGATCCATTCATGTTCCGGAACTGAGGGCTGCGCTGAATCGCGTGCTGCACCTCGGCGGCCTGCCGGTCGAAGGACTGCGGCGCAGCCCGCGGACCGGACTTCGTAAAGAACCGTTCCTGGCCAGCTCCGCGCTGAACGGTGCCCGCGGCTGCCGGACGGTTGCTGACCGACAAAGCTTCGCGGGTCGGAACCACAGGAATGTTGCCCGCCATCAGATGGCCGCTGCGGAAGGCTTCCGCACTCACGCCTGCCGGAGTCTGGCGTCCTTTGCCAAACTGCTCCGCCGACACGCTGGATATGCCCCCGCGCACTCTTTGGTCCATCGAGGCGCGGCGCAGATTCGAGTAGGCGCTACCGGCGTGGAGGGGAGGTACGCCGTGAAATCCGCGTCCAGGCCCGGTGTACACGTTGGTGATATTGGTGATGTTCGTGATGTTCGTAACATTCACGGAATTAAAGTGCGAGCGATAACGTCCGTACCAGGGATAGAAGGGATCGCATGGGCCAACCGGGAGCCAGCCCACCGACCCGAATCCGAAGCCGAACCCGAATCCGCTGCCGAAGCCGAAGAACGAAACGTAAGCGGGCGCCCAGAGTGGCCGATAGTAGGGTGTGTAGTACACCGGACCGGGCCACCATACCCAGGAACCACCGTAAACGAACCAGCGTCCGTAGTGATAAGGCGCCCAGCCCCAAGGCTCGTAGGAAACCCACGTCCAGCCCCAACCCGGCTCCCATACCCAGCGGCCGGCGTGATACGGCGCCCAGCCCTCATCCACAACCGGGGACCAGACCTGGCCGTAGTCAGGAACCGTCACCCAGCGACCGTAAGCATCCAAGTCTTCGCTACCCACGTAGTAGCGGTTGGTGTGGCTCCAGGACTGGGCATTACGCATGAGGTTGTCGCGATCGCGATTCCACGAGTCCCAGCTGTCACTCGAGGGAGCGGAGGCTTCACGATATTCGGTGGAGTCACCCGAGCCGCGCACGGTCACCATGTGACCCTTTTCCAGGCGCGTGCTGCCCTGGGGAGTGGAGATTTCCGCCTCTCCCTTGCGCACGATGACCTGGGTTTCGCCTTCCGAGTTCACCTCAATGCGGTAGACGCCATCCTTCTGCGACGGATGAATGGCCACATTGGGAGTGTCGATTTCTACGTCGGCATCGCCGCCCCTGAAAACCGTGTAGTCGACGAGTCCGCGTCCGACCTGCAGCTGGATCTGGGTACGCGAGAGGTCGGCGACCGTGGCCTCGCTGTTGTCCCCCAGCCGCACGACGTTGGCGTAGTCCAGCTGCACTTCAGCCCGGGAACGGACTCCCGTGGAGACTTTGTCCCCGCTGACCACCGGCTGGTTGAGCGCCGCCGCCGCCCAGTCGCCTGAGTCGCCGCGCTGCGTGGAGACGTCCCCGTGGATCAGACTGATGCGCGCCACGCCCGAAGTAAGCTCACCCTCCGCCGCAGCCCGGTTCACGGCGAACAGGGTCAAGATCAGAACTGCGATTCCAGCAAGCATTCGCTTTTTCATGGTCCCACCTCTGTGTGAACGGCTCGGGGAAAGCCGCGCAGCTCTGGGAAATGCACGCTCGTTGCCAATGCAAGACCTGGCAACTACATTGATTTTCAATATCTTACTGGCCATTACTAAAGCGCAAGCAAAGGGGTTGGTGGCTGCTTTCGGCCAAGCTGGTGGATTTCAGCCAGTCTAGGCTTCCTTGTCGCCTTCGTCGGCGATGCCGATTTTGGAGAGGCGGTAGCGCAAGGCATTGCGCGAGAGTCCCAGGAGTCGAGCCGCCTGGCTCTTGTTCCCGTTGGCGCGGCGCAGCGCCTCGCGGATCATGTCATCTTCCCACTGATCGAGGGTCATGCCTTCAGGCAGGAAATGGGCTGCAGAATCGGCAGTCTTGTTGCGCTGAGGATCGAAATGAATATCGCCAGGTTCAAGCACCGTGCTCTTAGACAGCGCGGCAGAGCGCTCGATGATGTTCTGCAGCTCGCGCACGTTTCCCGGCCAGGAGTGGTCCATCAGGATCTTGAGGGCTTCCGGGGAGACTTCTGTGATCCTTCGCGCGGATTCCTCCCCCTGGCGCGAGAGGAATAGGTTCACCAAAGCAGGGATGTCCTCCTTATGTTCGCGCAGGGGAGGCACGTCGAGGGGGACCACGTTGAGCCGGTAGTACAGATCCTCGCGGAAAGTGCCGTCTTCCAAAGCCAGACGCAGATCGCGATTGGTGGCTGCCAGCAGGCGCACATCCACTTTGAGGGTACGAGTACTCCCCAGGCGTTCGAATTCGCGCTCCTGCAGAACACGCAGCAGCTTGACCTGGATGGCCGGTGGCACATCGCCGATCTCGTCGAGAAACAGGGTTCCCTTGTCCGCCAATTCGAACTTCCCCGGCTTGCTCGCAGTCGCGCCGGTGAACGCGCCCTTCTCATAGCCAAACAGTTCACTTTCCAGAAGATTTTCCGGGATGGCGGCGCTGTTGATCTTGATGAAAGGCCCGGAAGCGCGCCGGGATTTTTCGTGGATCACGCGGGCGATCAGGTCTTTGCCGACGCCGCTTTCTCCCCCGAGCAGCACGGTGGAGTTGGTGGGCGCCACGCGCTCAACGGTGGCCAAGACTTCCTGCATCTTAGGGCTGCCTGCGACTATGTTGGGGTGCTGGTATCGCTGCTGCAGGGCTTCCCTCAAGGCGATGTTTTCCTCGCGCAGCCGGCGGACGTCGAGCTCCTTGCGGACCACCAGACGCATTTCGTCCAGCGAGAAAGGCTTCAGGATATAGTCGCCAGCGCCGGCCTTCATCGCCTCGACCGCGGTTTCGACCGTGCCGAACGCCGTCATTACAACCACCGGCAGGGCTGCCTGGAAGCGTTTCACAGCCTGGAGAAAATCGAGCCCGGTCATGCCTGGCAGCTTGAGATCGGTGAGCACAAGGTCGACAGGGTTAGCTTGCAGCAGGGTCAAGCCCGTCTCGGCATCCTGCGCCGACAGGGTCCGGAAGCCGTCGTCCGCCAGATTGAGTTCCAACAGGCGGCGCATCTTGGCCTCGTCTTCTACGATCAGGATGGTGGGCTGCGGCGTGGTCATGATCCCTGCGCTCCCCGCTCGGTTTTCTGCTGAGCGGGGAAAAAGATGACAAACCCTGCCCCGCCCTCGCCCGCCCTTTCCAGGCGGATGGTTCCGTGATGTTCGTCAACAATCTTGGAGACGATGGAAAGTCCCAGGCCAACGCCGGTCTTCTTGGTGGTCACAAAGGGATTGAAAATCTGTTCGCGCATTTCAGCAGGGACACCAGGCCCGGAATCCTTGAGCCGAACCGAAACCCCCGCTCGGCCATTGGACAGAGCCTTGGAAACTTCCACATGAAGCGTACCTCCTTCCGCGCCCATGGCCTCATAGGCATTTTGCACGAGATTCACGAAGACCTGTTCGCACAGATTTTCATCGAGCGGAACCGGCGGCAAGCCCGGCTGATAGTCGCGCTGCACGGTCACTTTGCCGCCCGGCCATCGCTCCGCCTGAGCGTCGAGCGCCTGATCGATCAGGGCGGTCACCTGCACCGGGCGAACTTCAGGGCGGAGCGGACGGGCAAAATCGAGGAAGCGGGTGATAAGGCCGCTCACGCGGTTTACTTCACTGGAGATGTATCCTGCCAGTTCGCTGGCCAGCGGATTCGAGTTCTCCAGCTTGCGGTTCAGGGTTTCGGCCGAGCCTTTGATCACGCCCAGGGGATTGCGGATTTCGTGTGCCAGCCCGGCGGAAAGCTGCCCCAGCGCAGCCAGGCGCTCGGAACGGCGCGCCTCCGCCTGAGCGCGCTCCAGTTTCAGATTAGCCTCCTGCAGCTGCTCCGCCGCCTGCTGATAGCGGGCCGTCTGACGGCGATTTTCGAGAGTGAAGCGGTTTACCACCATCGCCGCCAGAAAAAAGAACAGGATGCGGATAGCCAGTTCGGCAGCGCCGCCGGAGGTGAGGGTGTATTCCTGCAGAGCGGGATAGAGGTACGAACAATAGGTGGCCGAGGCCAGCAGGGTCCAGAACAGAGTGGCCCACGGACCAAAGTAGATGGCGGCGGTTACGACAGGAACATAGTAGATAGGATAGTAGCTGCTGTTGATGCTGAGCTCGCCGGTGTGACTGATCAGCACGGTGGCCAGCAGAATCTTGACAAGAACGACGGCCACGGACCCATACCGGGGAGAGCGCGCGATGATGCGGCTTTCCGCCAACTGTACGACACCGAAGGCGAGCAAGGTCAACTGCTTGTGGCGTTCCTCCACCGGAGGCAACAGGGCCAGTCCGAGGAGAAACAGCAGCCAGAGCACATCCAGCCAGTTGATGCCTCCGCGATCGGATCCGCTCATGCTGAAGAGCCTTCCATCGCATGATAAACGGGTCGGAAAGCCTCGGAAGAGTCCTAACCTTGTTCATCTCCGTTACAATCAACACGCGACGAGCCGGGGCGGCCGGCAGCGGCCATCCGGGAAAGATCGGTTCATGGCTTTCATCACTGAGGACTTTCTACTGCAAAGCCGGGCTGCGCGGCACCTTTACCATACCTACGCCCGTTGCGAGCCGATCCTGGACTACCACTGTCATTTGTCCGCTAAGGACATCGCGGAGGACCGCCGCTTTCGCGACCTGACAGAAATCTGGCTGGAAGGCGATCACTACAAATGGAGAGCCATGCGCGCCCACGGTGTCGCAGAGCGGCTTTGTACCGGTGATTCCAGCCCGCACGACAAGTTTCTGGCCTGGGCGCGGACGTTGCCCAGCACGCTGCGCAATCCGCTTTACCAATGGACTCACCTGGAATTGAACCGATACTTTGGAATCGGGCAGCTGCTCGATGAGCGCACGGCTCCGGAAATCTGGGAAGCGGCCAATGAGCAGCTGGGGGAGCTGACGGCGCGTGCGATTCTGGAGAAGTTTCATATCCATACCCTATGCACGACCGATGACCCGACGGATTCGCTTGAACATCACGCCTGCCTTGCGCGCAGCGGCTTTCGGACCCAGGTGTTGCCTGCTTTCCGGCCGGACAGGGCTTTGCACATTGAGAGCCCTCAGGCCTATGGGCAGTGGCTGGCCAAGCTGGAGGCCGCCGCCGATCTGGCGGTCTCGCGGCTGCCTGAACTGCTGGAAGCGCTGGCTCGCAGGCACAGTCATTTCCATGCGCATGGCTGCCGGCTTTCGGATCACGGTCTGGACTGGTGCTACGCCGAGGACTGTACGGTAGCGGAAGCTGAGGGTATTTTCGCGCGGGTCCGGGCAGGAGCGGAGCCCTCCTCGGGGGACTGCATCAAGTTTGCCAGCTTTCTGATGCGGTTTTTCGGGCAACTGGATGCGCAGAAGGGTTGGACCAAGCAGCTCCACCTTGGAGCATGCCGCAACACGAACACGCGCATGTTCAGGTCATTGGGCCTCGACACCGGCTTCGATTGCATCGGCGACCGGGCGCAGGCTGGTCCCTTGCTGCGCTACCTCGATGGGCTGGATCGCGACCACACGCTGCCCCAAGTGATCGTATACAACGTCAATCCTGCGGACGACTACGTCTTCGCCAGCACCCTGGGCAGCTTTACCGCGGAAGGGGTCCGCGGCAAGCTGCAGTATGGCACTGCCTGGTGGTTTCTGGACCAGAAAGAAGGCATCGAGTGGCACCTGAATGCGTTATCGAATTGCGGCCTGTTGTCGAACTTTATCGGGATGACGACGGATTCGCGATCGTTCATGTCCTTCCCGCGACATGAGTATTTCCGGCGAGTGCTGTGCAACCTCCTGGGCGCAGAGATGGAGAGCGGCCTGCTTCCCAACGAACCGGAGCTGATCGGCAGGATGGTGAGCAATATCTGCTTCGCGAATGCCAAGGCGTATCTGGCGCTGCCGCCGGGTGACGCGGCATCCCCGACGCAGGCAGCTGCGAAAGTTTCACGTAACGGCATGGCGTGAGAGAGGAAAATGAATATTCATGGGACTGCCATCTCTCGATCTTTCCGGCAGAACGGCGGTGGTCATCGGCGGGACGTCGGGCATTGGGCTCGCCCTGGCCAAGGGTCTGGCGTGCGCCGGCGCCGACGTGGTCCCCAGCGGGCGGCGCAACAACCTGGTGCAGAATGCGGCGGACGAAGTGCGCAAGCTGGGGCGGAAGTCCCTGGCTCTGGCTTGTGACGTTACCAGCCGGGCAAGCCTGGAAGCCCTGCGGGAGACGATTGTCAAGGAAATGGGCACGGTGGACATTCTGGTTAACTGCGCGGGCCGCACCAAGCGGGTGCCCACGCTCCACATGTCCGAAGAAGATTGGAGCGAGATTCTGGCGACGAATCTGGATGGCACACTGCGCGCCTGCCAGGTATTCGGCGCCCGGATGATCGAACAGAAGTATGGACGGATCGTCAACATCGCTTCCCTGGCGTCCTTCGTAGCCCTGCATGAAGTAGCGGCTTATGGGGCCAGCAAGGCCGCCGTGGCGGCGCTAACCAAGTCCCTGGCGATCGAGTGGGCTACTCATGGAGTCTGTGTGAACGCGATCGCGCCGGGCGTTTTCCGCACTGACATGAACGCAGGCCTGCTCGACGGCACGGCGCGCGGCAAGGAACTCCTGATGCGGACGCCGATGCGGCGTTTCGGCCACCTGGAGGAATTGGTAGGCGCCGCCGTGTTCCTGGCGTCGGAGGCCGCGAGCTTTGTCACCGGGCACCTGCTGGTGGTGGACGGCGGATTTCTGGCAAGCGGGGTCAATCAATAGCTGCCGCAAAGGGCAAGAAAGCTCGCACCAGCGTTTGAGGACTACAATTAGGTTATGGGCGATGCGTTCATTATCGCGGGACGCGAATTCCGCTCCCGGCTCATCGTAGGGACGGGCAAGTACAAGTCCTTCCAGGAAACAGCACGGGCGCTCGAAGCCAGCGGCGCCGACATGGTGACCGTCGCGGTGCGGCGGGTCAATCTGGATCGCAGCAAAGAATCGCTGCTCGACTATCTCGATCCGAAAAAGTATTTTCTGCTGCCGAATACTGCAGGCTGCTATAGCGCGGATGAAGCCATTCGAGCGGCCCGCCTGGGGCGGGAGGTGGGGCTTTCCGACTGGGTAAAGCTGGAGGTGATCGGCGACCAGGCGACGCTCTATCCCGATGTGCAGGCGACGCTGGAGGCCACCCGAACCCTGGTGAAAGAAGGGTTTACCGTCCTGCCCTACACCTCCGACGATGTGGTCTTCGCCAAGCGCCTGCTGGATGTGGGCGCTGCGGCCGTAATGCCTCTGGGAGCGCCGATCGGCAGCGGGCTGGGAATCCAGAATGCAGCCAACATTCGCATCCTGCGCGAAGTGATCACGGATGTTCCTCTGATCCTGGATGCCGGCGTGGGAACCGCTTCCGACGCCACGATTGCCATGGAGCTGGGCGCGGATGCGGTGCTCATGAATACCGGAATCGCCGGCGCACAGGACCCGATCCTAATGGCCGAGGCCATGAAGTATGCGGTTCTGGCGGGACGGGGCGCGTACCTGGCCGGCAGGATGCAAAAGAAGCTGTATGCCACCGCCAGTTCCCCCCTGGAAGGCATGGTGCGCTAGCGGCGGTTGATTTCACACCTTGCGGCGGCCATGGCACGGGACTGCGCGCAAAAATGGGCGGCCGGCGGCCGCCCAGTGATAGAAAAATCCAGAGGCAAGCTTCACAACATCTTGACGCTTTCCACGTGGATGGAGTCGCCCTTGACGTGGCCAGTCACGGCAACGTGATGGCCTTCATGCCCCTTGAGCGCGTCCGGATTTTCGACGGTCAGGACTTTCTGATCAGAATCGGTCACGACCACGGCGCTGGCGCCGCCGTCGATACACTTCTTAGTGCAGGCCGCGGCCCCAGCATTAGCGCCCTTGGCGCCGCACTTGGAATCACTGACCCAGCCATTGACAGTCTGAGCCTTGCCCATATCGTCGGCGGCTACCACCGCCACCAGCAGAAATAAGACGGAGAGGGCGAGACAAATCAACAAGAGTTTCTTCATAGCCGTAACTCCTCAGTTTTGGCGGCTGCAGCCGCAAGTGTGATGAACCACCGAAGCCAGGCGCCCCGCTGCGAGCGCCGGTCACCGCTTATTTCAGATAGACGTCATAAAGGGAGTGTTCGTTACTCCTCTGAATCCTGGAACCTTTTGAGCGAACTATACCACAGAGGACAAAGACAGATGTTAAGGGAACGAACCGGCGAAACGCGTTCCCTGAGGCTGGCGCCGATCTATTGACGGGCCGTTTTGGTGGGTGGATTCTGGCTGCTGACCGGGGGAGGAGCTACGTAGACCACCTCACCCGGGCGGGTGTAGTGAAGTTGCTCCCGGGCTTCCTTTTCAATGGTTTCTGGGTTCGTCTGAAGAGCTTCGATCTGGGTAGTATAGCGCCCATTTTCTTTCTGCAGCCTGTCGATCTCCTGCCCCAGGGTCCGGAATTCAGCCCGCTTTTGCCGATACACCACCATTCCGTTGGCGCCGAACATGACGTGCAGGAACAGCCAAAGTGTCAGTCCCGCGACCGCGAAAGTTGCTAACCGACGGCGGGCAGCTGCGAGCCAATCCCAGGCAGGGCGCAGACGCTGCAACAGACGACGCCCCAGGGCCTCGGCTTGGGGGGCGCGTTCCGCCAGCCTCGCAATTCCGCGCTGCGCCTGTGGCAGCATGTGGATCACAGGGTATCGATCGATCGGTTGTGCGCCCAGTTTCATGACTTCCGGTTCCCCGCCCTTTCCGGCTGCGTGACCTTCAAAAAAACCAGTGCTCAGCTTTCAAGGTCCCTTCCAAATTACTCGAAGACCCACTGCTTGGCTGCCGCGCTGAGCCGGGAAAGATCATCCTTGCTGCGCGCCTCGGAATAGACGCGAACCACGGGCTCGGTTCCGGATAAGCGGTAGCAAACCCAGGACCCATCCTCGAAGAGGAGCTTGAGACCATCGGTCCGCACGACCTCGGTTACTTTCCGTCTCATCAGATCGCGAGGCTCGCGCTGCAACTTCTCAGTGAACTTCTCCTTCACCTGTGGCGTCAAGTGGAAGTTCTCCCGCAGGCTGTAAAAGGAACCAACTTCGGCAAATAGCTTTTTCAGTTGCTCGCCCAGAGACTGCCCGCGGCGGGCCACCATCTCGCAGCACAGCAATCCCGCGAGTACGCCGTCCTTCTCCGGAACATGATGGCGGATGGAGAGTCCGGCGCTCTCCTCCCCGCCGATGGCAATCTTGTCCTGCTTGATCAGTTCGCCGATGTATTTGAAGCCCACCGGGGTCTCGTGCAATTCGACTTTATGATGCCGGGCCACAGCATTGATCAGGTTGGTGGTGGCTACGGATTTAGCCACGCCATTCTTCCAGCCGCGGCTTTCCACGAGGTAGTCAAAGAGGAGCGCCACGATATAGTTTGGAGTAAAGAATGTGCCGTCGGCATCCACGATGCCAAAGCGGTCTGCGTCGCCATCGGTGGCGATGCCGATGTGCGCTCCGGTTTGCTGCATGCGTTCGCGGGCGCCGGAGAGGAGATGATCATCGGGTTCGGGGGAGTGGCCGCCAAACAACACGTCGCGCGTGTCGTGCACGGTGGAAACTGCAACCCCGGCCTCTCGCAGGAGGGCGTCGGAATAGCTCCGGGCCGCGCCCCAGAAGGGATCGAAGACCACCCGCAGCTTGGCCGTCTGGATAGCCTTGAGATCGATGATTTCGCGCAGGCGGGACAGATAGGAAGAACGTGGTTCCAGCGTTTGCGGCGCCGGTTTGTGTTTGGGCGGGCCGGGTTTGACCGCGGAGATGTCGCTGGCCACGATTTCTGTTTCTATCTGCCTGGTGACTTCCGGCAGCGCCGGAGCGCCATCCGGAGTGGAAAACTTGATGCCGTTGTATTCCGGCGGATTGTGGGAGGCGGTGAAATTGATGGCGCCGTCGGTCTTTTCCCGGATCACGGCGTAGGAGATGGCGGGAGTGGGAGCGGGATCAGCGATCACCAGCGGCGTCACTCCGTGCGCGGCCAGGATCTCGCTCGCCAGGGAACAAAGCGTCTCTCCCAGAAAGCGGGGATCGCGTCCGACAATGACGCGGGCGCCGACGGGTTTTTGCGCGACCACATAGCGGGCAATGCCGGTCACCGCCCGGCGCACGTTAGCAAAGGTGAATTCATCGGCCATCACCGCGCGCCAGCCCGACGTGCCAAATTTGATCTGGGTTGCCATGTTCAGTCTCCGCGATTTATGAGACAGTTTTCGCTTGCCGAAGGGTGATTCTATATGACCGACAAGATGCTCGTCGTCACCACTGCCGGTTCGGAAGACGAGGCCCGGAGGATCGGGCGCGCCCTGGTGGATCGTTCCCTGGCCGCATGCGTGAACATAGTTCCCGGGGTGACCTCGATCTACCGGTGGGAAGGCGGGGTGGAAGAAGCGCAAGAGTGGCTGCTGATCATCAAGACCACAGCCGAAGCCTTTGACCGAACGCGGGACGCGATTCGGGAATGCCATTCTTATCAACTGCCAGAATGCCTGGGCCTGGCAGTCGAGGACGGGAGCGCCGAATATCTGCGGTGGATCGGCGAGTCGATCAAGTGAGATGAGGCCGGCGTTTCATCAGCAGGCCGGGACAACCGGGGTTACGGCTTGCGCGCGCTGAGGTTGAGGCGCCAGTAATCCAGGAGAAACGGCGGGGCGTCTTGCGCGGCCTGGTCGGCGAGACGGGCGACATATTGATCACCCAGGGCAGTGTCGTGAAGTCGCTCCAGGTGAATGCGCGCGATGACCGTTCTGACGAAGTCGATGAAGGACTCGCGATCTTCGAATAATGTGGGTGCGGCCTCAAGGTTGGTCCGGACATCCACGAAACCAGCACGCCGCAAAGTGGCGGCAGCAGCTTCGGCGTCCTGAAAGAGCCACGGTTCGGGGAACCCCCCGAGCCAAGGCCGGAACTCGGGCGAGGCAGCGAGGGCGCTCATGCGCTGGTGCAGGCGGGCGAGATTGCGCTGGCCGCCACACTGCGCCTCGAGCCATCCGCCGGAACGGAGGGCTCGAAACAGGCCGTGAAACAGACGGTCGTGATCGAGCACCCAATGGAAGGCCGCGGTGCTGACGACGCCATCGAAAGCAGAGTCGAAAGGCAACGCCAGCATGTCGGCAGCCACCATGAGCGCGCTGTCACCGAACTGGGGCCGCAGGTGGTCGCGGGCCGAGCGCAGCATATTCTGCGAAATATCGAGCGCAACCACCCGTCCACGGGGCAGGGCGCGCAGCAGGTCAGAAGTCAGCCGTCCCGTGCCGCAACCGGCGTCCAGGAGCGATTCATCACCCCGCAACGAGATCCGGGCCAGAACTTTCTTGCCCCAGGCGACCTGAGGCCCAGACAGGCGGTGATATTCGGCGGAATTCCATTCGCGGGTTGGCGAGGGTCCGGGCATGGGTCCGAGGCTAGACCGTGGCCAGAGCCTGATCAAGGTCGGCCAAGATGTCCTCGACGCTTTCGATGCCGACCGATATACGCACCAGGCCGTCGGTGATTCCGATCTTCTTTCTCCCCTTCGGCCCCAGGGCGGCATGAGTCATGGTTGCGGGATGAGAAATGAGGGTCTCCACGCCGCCCAGCGACTCTGCCAGAGAACAAATGCGAACACTCTTCAACATTTTGTTGGCGTTGGCACGGGATCCGGTTTCGAAGGCGATCATGGAACCGAAACCGGACATCTGGCGCCTGGCCAGGTCATGCTGGGGATGATCCGGCAGCCCGGGATAGAAGACTTTCTTCACTTTGCGGTGACCGGCCAGGAATTCCGCGACTCGCCGGCCGCTGAGGTCATGCTGCTCCATGCGCACGGCCAAGGTTTTCACTCCCCTTAACACCAGCCAACACTCGAAAGGCGAAAGAATCGCACCCGCCGCCTTCTGCACGAAAGCCAGCCGATCGGCCTGCTCGCGCGTGGTGCAGACCACGACGCCGCCGAGACCATCACTATGCCCGTTCAGGAATTTGGTCGTGGAGTGCACCACCATCGACGCGCCCAGGGCTATGGGCTGCTGGAAGTAGGGCGACATGAAAGT
>CAYOZX010000090.1:0-12178 GCA_964408515.1 uncultured Acidobacteriaceae bacterium
GGAATTGGAACCTCCGAATGGTTCGCAAGAAAGGAAGGAGAAGAAAGCTTCGACACCGAATGCCACAATTGCAGCAAGAACTCCCCTTCGCTTACCGCTGGCTCGTGACCGAGCCAAGTTGTGAAAAAGGCTACTCGTGTTTTGGAACCCGGTCAATCCAGAGTGCCGCACGAAGGTACCTTCCGGTGGTTACCGTAGCCCCGCTGCCGGTGGACCATTCGCCTGATGTGCTGATGTGCCAAGGGACGGTAACGAAATGAGTAACTCTTGCCGTTTTCGAGCTGAGAGAGCGGCGGGGTTGTGGTTTCTTCCCGGCGCTGTAGCTAACTCCCGCTTGCGTTGACTTGCCCCTGCAACCCGCCTAACATTTGGCATCTCCATGATCGGGCAAACCGTCTCCCACTACCGTATTGTCGAGAAGCTGGGAGGCGGGGGCATGGGGGTGGTGTACAAAGCCGAGGACACCCGGCTGCACCGCTTCGTCGCCCTCAAGTTCCTCCCGGACGAGATCGCCAAAGACCCGCAGACGCTGGCCCGCTTCCAGCGCGAAGCGCAGGCGGCCTCGGCGCTCAACCATCCCAACATCTGCACCATCTATGACATCGGCGAGCACGAGGGCAGCGCCTTCATCGCCATGGAGTTTCTGGATGGGGTGACGCTGAAGCACCGCATCGCCAGCCGCCCAATGGAGAGCGAAGCGCTGTTGTCGCTGGCGATCGACGTGGCCGACGCGCTCGATGCGGCGCACACGGAACGCATCGTGCACCGAGACATCAAGCCGGCGAATATTTTCATCACCAAGCGCGGCCAGGCCAAGATTCTCGACTTCGGGCTGGCCAAGCTGACCGGGGCGCAGCCGGCGGCCGAAGGGGCGACGCTCGAAGCCAACCTGACCAGTCCGGGGACGGCGCTGGGCACGGTGGCTTACATGTCTCCGGAGCAGGCGCGGGGCGAGGAACTGGACCCGCGCACGGACCTGTTTTCGTTCGGCGCCGTGCTTTACGAGATGGCAACCGGGCGGATGGCGTTCAGCGGAAACACCTCGGCGCTGATCTTCGACTCGATCCTGCACAAGGCCCCGGTCTCGACGGCGAGGTTCAATCCCGAACTTTCAGCTGAGCTGGAACGCATCATCAACAAAGCCCTGGAAAAGGACCGGGCCCTCCGCTACCAGGGCGCGGCGGAAATGCTGGCAGACCTGAAGCGCCTGCGCCGGGATACGAGTTCGGCGCGGGTGGAGGCCGTCGACCGGCCGGTCAAGGCTGCAAAAAGCAAGTATCTGATCTGGGTTATGGGCGGCGTAATCGCGCTGGCCCTGGTGGCAGGCGCTGCGTTTCTTTGGAAAGGCCGGGGCGCTTCGGAGCAGATCTCGTCCATCGCGGTGATGCCCTTCGTCAACGCCAGCAACGACCCCAACTCGGAGTATCTGAGCGACGGCATCACCGAGAGCCTGATCAACAATCTTTCGCAGCTGCCCAACCTGGCGGTGATGGCCCGCTCGTCCGTGTTCCGCTACAAGGGGCGGGATGTCGATCCCCAGACGGTGGCCAAAGACCTGAAGGTGCAGGCGCTGGTGACCGGGCGCATCGTGCAGCGCGGCGACCGGCTGGTGATCAGCTCGGAGCTGATCGATCCGCGCAGCAACCGCAACCTTTGGGGCGATCAGTATGACCGCAAGCTGTCCGACGCGCTGGCGGTGCAGCAGGAGATCACGGCCGCCATTTCGGCGAAGCTCCGCGAGCGGCTGGCAGGCGAAACCAAGCCGCAGGTGACCAAGGGCGGGACCAGTGATCCTGAGGCGTACCAACTCTACCTCAAAGGCCGCTACAACTGGGAGAAGCGCACGCCTGAGGCGCTCGAGAAGTCGAAAGATTTTTTCAACCAGGCGATTGAGCGCGACCCGGGCTACGCCATGGCGTACGTGGGGCTGGCGAGCTACTACGTTGCTGCGCCGGATTACGAGCGGTTGCGCCGGACCGAGACCGCGCCCCGGGCCATTGCCGCGGCGGAGAAGGCGCTGGCGATCGACGACAGCATGGCCGCTGCCCACGCGGCCATCGGATCGGCGTCGCAGGACCTGCGGGACTGGGAGCGGGTGGACAGAGAATTCCAGCGGGCGCTGGAGCTCGATCCCAAGCTGGTGATCGGCATGCAGTGGTATGGGCTGTACTTGTCAGCTATAGGGCGAAACGAACAGGCGCTCAAACTTTTCCAGCGCGCGGTGGAACTGGATCCGCTCAACCTGACGGCGCATACCAATCTGGCCACAGGATACTCGGGTGCGCGGCAGTATGATCGTGCGCTCGAGGCATTCCGCCAGACCCTGGAAATTGATCCGAACTATGCCGGGGCCCACATCAACCTCTCGCAGACCTACCTGGATATGCAGAAGTACGACTCGTGGCTGGAGGAGTGGAAAAAGGCGGCGACGCTGGCCAATGACCAGGAAGACCTGGCCATGGCGGAGGATGTGGCGCGGGTGTACGCCAAGAGCGGATTTCGCGCGGCCCTGTTGCGCGATATCGAGTTGCGCAAAAAACAGGCGCAGAAAGGCTACTCGGATGTCGGCGCCATCGCCTACGACTACGCCTTGCTGGGCGACAAAGACCAGACCTTCTACTGGCTGGACAAGGCGTATGCCGAGAATTCGGGAAGCCTGGGATTTGTCAAGACCGCCAAGCAGATGGACGCGATGCGCTCCGATCCGCGGTATGGAGACCTGTTGAAGCGGATGAAGCTAAAAGAGTAAGGTTCGGGAGAGCAGGAAGCCCGCTAACCGCAGAGTACGCGAAGGATTCACCAAGGTGGCAAAGAGAATCCCTGGAACCAAATCAGGTTGGGAAGCAGGTCCTTCGCGGCTGGAAATGAAGACGCTCTCTGGCCCGGGGCAACCTACGTGACTCGCGCCGACTTCCGCAGTCGGACCACCTGATCGAGCACGCGCTGGGCTACTTCCCACTTGGTGGTTTCGGGTACTTCGACGACATCGTTCTGGGTGATGATGGTGACGGCGTTGCGATCGGAGTCGAAGCCAACGCCTTCGCGGGATACGTCGTTGACCACGATGGCGTCAATCGATTTGGCCAGCAGTTTCTTGCGGGCGTTCTCCAGCACATTTTCGGTCTCTGCAGCGAAACCCACGATGATCTGTGAACTCTTGTTGCGGGCAAGCTCGGCCAGAATGTCGGTGGTCGGCTCGAGCTCCAGCGACATGGCGCCCTGCCGCTTGATCTTCTGCTCGGCAGCATTTTTGGGGCGGTAGTCGGCGACCGCCGCGGTCTTGATCACGATGGTGGCTTCCGGCAGCAACTTCAGGACAGCCTGGCGCATCTGCTCAGCGGATTCGATGCGCGTGACTTCGGCGCCGCCGGGCGGCGTGATCGAAGCCGGTCCCGAAACCAGCAGTACGCGGGCGCCACGGCGAAGAGCGGCCTCGGCGAGAGCGTATCCCATGCGGCCGCTGGAGCGGTTGGTGAGGTAGCGGACGGGATCGATTTTTTCCCGGGTGGGGCCGGCGGTGATCAGCACAGTTTCTCCCGCCAGCTCCTGGGATGCGCCCAAGGCTTCCATCGCGGCGGCCACGATGGCCTCGTTCTCGGCCAGGCGTCCCGGGCCGGTCATGCCGCAGGCGAGATAGCCGTCGCCCGGCTCGACGATGCGCACGCCGCGCTTGCGCAGAATTTCGAGATTGGATTGGGTGGCCGGGTGATGCCACATGTTGACGTTCATCGCCGGGGCCACCACGACCGGGGCGGTAGTCGCGAGGTAAAGCGTAGTCAGGAAATCGTTGGCGATGCCTTGTGCGAAGCGCGCCAGAACATCGGCCGTGGCCGGAACCACCAGCAGGGTGTCGATGGACTGGGCCACCGCGATGTGCTCGATGGCGGAGTCGATATTGGGCTGCATCTGGTCGTCACCGGCGAACAAGTCGGTAATGACTTTTTCTCCGGAGAGGGCGGCAAAGGTCAGGGGCCGGATGAATTCCTGGGCGGCGCGGGTCATGACGACCTGCACCCGGATGCCGCGGTCCTGCAGCAGGCGGACGATCTCCGCCGCCTTGTAGGCTGCGATCCCGCCGCTGACCCCGAGGGCGATCTTCATGAAGAAGTTCCCCGCTAATTGGATGAGAGATTGCGGATTTCAGATCGCAGGGGGGAGATTCCCGGCTGCTGCCAAGGCTCGTGCCCGATGCGGCGCTCCCTCTGCCATCAGAAACTCACGATCTGCAATCAGGATTCCTTGGCGATCGCCTTATCGAGCATTTCGCTGGCGACTTCGGCAGCGGAGCGGGGGACTTCGGGGATGACCCACTTCACCTTGCCGGCCTTGATTTCATCCTGCGCGATGCGGCAGGGCTTGCGCGAAATGGTTTCAATGACGGGAGGCGCGCCGCCTTGCAATTGCCGGGCGCGCCGCGCGGCCACCAGGATGTAGCGATAATTGCTGTCGAACCCCTCAATCAGCTTCATGGTGTTCTCCCTGCACGCTAAGCTCCGCCCCGCACCGTGGCCTGCTTGAACGAGGCTAGGATCGGCTGCAGGCGCTCTTTCATATTGCTCAGCCGGCAACGCTCCGCAGCCGCCAGCAAACGGCGATCGTCCGCCGAGGTTTCGCCGCCCGCGCGCTTCAGACGTTCGGCCAGCAGGATCGCCTTGAGCACCTCGACGGACTCTTCCAGGCGGTCGTTCACCAGAATATAGTCGTATTTGGAGTAATTCTCAATCTCACGGCGGGCCGTGACCAACCGGCGCTGAATGTCCTCCTGCGAGTTCTGGCTGCGGTTGCGCAGGCGCCATTCCAGAACCTGGTAATCCGGCGGCAGTACGAAGATGGTCACCGCCTCCGGGAGTCTCTGTTTGATCTGCGCCGCTCCCTGCACGTCAATGTCGAGCAGCAGGTCATAGCCCCTTTTGCGGGCCTCGTCCAGGAAGCGCTTCGCCGTCCCGTAGTACTTCCCATAGACGTCGGCATGCTCGAGAAATTGGCCTTTGCGGACCATCTGCTCAAACTCCGATTGGGCAATGAAGTAGTATTCCTGCCCATTCCGTTCACTGCCACGCGGCGCCCGGGTCGTGTAGGAAATGGAGAACTCCAGGCCGGGAACAATCTTGCGAACTTCATTCACCAGAGTCGACTTGCCCGAGCCCGAAGGCGCCGAAATGATGAACACGCTGCTCATTCGAGGTTCTGTACCTGCTCGCGGGCCTTTTCAATTTCAGTCTTGATGGCCAGTCCCATCTGAGTGATCTGCAGGGCCTCGCCCGCCAGACCCGAGGTCTTGGACAACAGCGTGTTGGCTTCGCGGTTCATCTCCTGCAGAAGGAAGTCCAATTTCTTGCCCACCTCGCCCCCCTGGTCGAGCAGACCGAGAAAATGGGCGACGTGGGACTCGAGGCGGACCAGTTCTTCCTGGATGTCGCTGCGGTCGGCCAGGAGCGCAGCTTCCTGCAGCAGGCGCTCAGGCTCGGCCTGCGCTCCTATCAGTTCCTGCAGGCGGGTCTTGAGCTTCTCCACGTAGGTGTCGAGCACCGCCTGGCGGTGAGCGCCTACGGCCTGGCATGCCCGGGTGATGTCGGCCATGCGCTGGCGCAGTTCACGCTCGATGCCCCGCCCTTCTTCTTCGCGCATCTGGCGCAGGCGGTCGAGAAGTTCCTCCGCCTTGCCCAGAACCGAATCTTCCAACAGACCATCGCCGGCCAGGCCCGCAGATTCCAGCGCTCCCGGCATGCGGAGAATGGCGTTGAGATCGGGTTCGGCGGCCAGGCTGAACTCGGCGGCGGCGGCGCGAAAGGCCTGCACGTATGCGCCGACCATCTGGCGGTTGAGCGCGAAACTGTCACCGGCGCCGCGCTCCACGCTGAGCGTCAGCTCCACGTGCCCACGCGCCAGCCGCTCCTTAAGCAGGCGGCGCAACTTCATTTCCAGCGAGTCGCAGTCGGCGGGCATGCGGAAGTGCAAGTCGAGAAAGCGATGGTTCACGGCCTTCAGTGAAATGGTGAACCCGCCCGGCGGCCGGGCGGAAGCGCCGCCCGGCGCGCTGGTGGAAGGGGCAGTGATCTGCCCTTTCACCTGGGCGAACCCCGTCATGGAGCGAATGGGCATGAGATCTTATCCGCCTACAGGCCTGCGTTCACCCTGGGCTGATCCAGCTCCGCAAATTGCAGGTCATACAGCCGGCGATAGGTGCCCAACTTCTGCATCAATTCTTCGTGAGCGCCGCTATCGGCAATGGTTCCGTTCTCCAGGACCACGATGCGGTCGGCGCGCCGGACGGTGGACAGCCGGTGCGCAATGACAAACACGGTGCGGCCGGTCATCAGGTTCTGCAGCGCCGACTGCACCAGAGCCTCGGATTCGCTGTCCAGCGCGGAAGTGGCCTCGTCCAGAATCAGGATGGGCGCATTTTTCAGCAGAGCCCGCGCGATGGCGAGGCGCTGGCGCTCGCCGCCGGAGAGGCGCAGGCCGCGCTCGCCGATGAGGGTGGCATATCCTTCCGGGAGTACGGCGATGAAATCATGGGCCAGCGCGGCGCGAGCCGCGGCCTCCACCTGCTTCTGCGAGACCGAAGGCCGTCCGTAGGCGATATTGTTGCGCACCGTGTCGTTGAACAGAACCGTGTCCTGGGTCACGACCCCGATTTGCGAGCGCAGGGACGACAGGCTGACATCGCGGACGTCGTGGCCGTCGATCAGCAGGCGCCCGGATGACACATCGAAGAAACGCGGGATCAAGTGCACCAGTGTGCTCTTGCCGGCGCCGCTTGAACCCACCACCGCCACAACCTCTCCCGCTTTCACTTCCAGATTGATGTCGCGGAGCACCTCGCGCGCCTCCTCGCTGTCGCCTCCGTAGGAAAAGCTGACGGCCTCGAAGCGGACGCTCCTGGAAAAGCCGGGCAGCCTGGTAGCGTTGGGCTTTTCCCGCACTTCGTCCTCGGCGTCCATAAATTCGAATAGTTGCGAGGACGCCCCCAGCGCCTGCTGAAAGTTATTGTTGAACAAAGCAAATTTCCGCACCGGGTTATAGAGGCTGAAGACGGCGGCAATAAAAGCCACGAAAGCGCCGGAGGTGAGGGTGCCGTGCACGATCTCCTCACGGCCCAGCAGGAGCAGCAGGGCAATGGCCACGGCCCCGAAAATATCCATGAGCGGGGAACTGATGGCCGCCGCGGCCACCGAGCGCAGATTGGCGCGGAACAGACGCTGTGCCGCCTGGCGGAAGCGAGTGATCTCCCAGAATTCCATGCTGAAGGCTTTCACCACCCGGTTGCCGGTGATGGTTTCCTGCAGAATGTTCTGGATGTCCGCCAGCTTGTCCTGACCCCCGCGGGTGGTGCGGCGCACCCTGCGCCCGATCTTGCGCGAGGAGTACAGGATCACCGGCACGAACAACAGAAGCACCCAGGAAAGCTGATGGCCCAGCATGACCACCGCCACCGCGGTGAAAGCAAAGGTGAAGAATTGCTGCAGAAATTCCGCCAGCACACTGGACATGGCGAACTGCACCCGTTCGATGTCATTGACGATAGTCGACACCAGCGTGCCCGTGGTGTTCTTCTGGAAGAAGGCAGCGGAGCGGTGCAGCACGGACTGGTACAGGTCGTTGCGCAAGTCCGTGATCATGCCGAAGCCGGCGTGGTTGATGAGGTAGGTCCCGGCGTAGTCAAAAGTGCCCTTCAGGATGGTGGAGGCCACGAGAGCAAAGGCCACCACCGTCCAGGCATTGTGAAAGTGGGGGGGGACGAAACGTTGCAGATACACCACGTGATCCGTGCCCGGCACGGTGAAAAGCCCGATGTTGTCCGATCCGCTGGATGGGTTCAGCACGCGGTCCAGCACGGGCTTGACCAGCACCAGGCGGAAGGCCTCCAGCAGACCGACCGCCGCCAGCAGCAGAACGCCGGGCAACAACTGCGCCAGGTAGGGCAGGCCATAGCGGAGCAGGCGGATCAGTTGCCGCATAGGAGATCTCCGATGCGTGGCCTAGGGCGGCCTGCGGATAGATTCAGCATGCGTCGCAGGTCCCCATTTTACTTGAGTTGCACCACTGATGTGAGTGCCGCTCGCGACCCCGGCGCCTTCCGCTACGGTTCCTGAACAGCGGCCGCCTGTCCGGTGGGCCTACTTCGGACCGTCGCGGTGCGCGGTCTTCACCCGGTATCCCGCCTTGCGCAAACGCTTGCTCACCTCTTCTGCGATGAACACCGAGCGGTGCTGTCCCCCCGTACAGCCGAAGGCAATGGTCAGGTAACTCTTGCCCTCGCGGATGTAGTGCGGCAGGAGATAAATCAGCAGCTCCGAGATACGCTGGATAAACTCCCGGGTTTGGGGGAAGGAGAGAATGTACTTCGCAACCTTGAGATGTTGTCCGGTCAAGGGCCGGAATTCGGGGACGAAGTGGGGATTGGGCAGGAAGCGCACATCGAAAAGAAGATCCGCGTCCTGGGGCACACCGTGCCTGAAGCCGAAGCTCACGCACGACACCAAAATGTTCTTTCCCGACTCCCGCTGCTGGAAGCGGTCGGTAATGTAGGAGCGCAGCTCGTGCACATTGAAGCGCGAGGTGTCAATGACCAGATCGGCAATCACGCGGATGGAGCGCAAATGGCGGCGTTCGGCGGCCAGAGAAGCTTTCACGGGCGTGTCCGCGCCCAGAGGGTGAGGACGGCGGGTCTCGCTGAAGCGGCGCAGGAGCACGGACTCTTCCGCCTCCAGAAAAATCACCTGGGTGGGGATCAAGCGCCGCACCGCGTGCAGAATGGCAGGCAGGGCCTCCAGTTGCGTCCCTTCGCGCACGTCCACCACCAGCGCCGTGCGCTCGATCTCAGCCGACTGCCGCGCCAGTTCGGCAAACCGGGGTATCAACTCCACAGGAAGATTGTCCACGCAGTAATAGCCCAGATCCTCGAAGGCCTTGAGCACCGATGCCTTGCCCGAACCGCTCATGCCGGTGATGATCACCAGTTCCCCGCGTCGGTTCGTCGCCGCCGTCTTGCGGACAGCCTTCTCGACGCGTGCCTTAGCCTTCTTCCTCCGGGTGAACGGGCGCATTTGCTGCGATGTTAACAGGCGAGGAGTGCCCTCGCCAGTTGCTTGAGGCAGGCCTATGGATCAGGCCGTTTCCAAATCGAAGCGGCGACCAAGGTGAAACAGAAAGGGGCACGAATTCGTGCCCCTTCTGCCGTCGCTATGCGGCAGTGCGGCCCTCCCCCAAGGGACGCGCCTAACGCAGCGTCGCAACAACAGCCACATCCTGTGCCGGCTGGTTCGCGGCGATCTCCTTCTCGCGCGCGCCTGCCGCGAGTTCCCGCCCGCGAACATTTCCCGCGACCCAGACCTGCGCCAGAAAATATTGATCTCCGTAGCGATGGAAGACGAGTCTGGTCCTCTGGGCAACCTCGGTCGATTGGCAGGTATTTACCAGGAGCATGCGGACCAGTTTCTGCTCGCGGCTTTCCACGGTCATGACTGCGCCTTCGGCACTCAGGCTGTCGATGGCATAGGTCCCCGCGGGAAGGGTCATCCTTCCCAGGACAAACCTGAATGGGATCTTCGCTTCCACGGCGCCGGTGTGAGCGAAGGCCGATGCCGTCGCCAAAAGCATCGCCATGCTGATGAGAACAAACAGCTGACTCCTCATTCGACCTCCTCGGCGAACCACACACCGCAGGGACCCAGATTGGCTCGCTCAGTGGCAGCGCCCTGAACCCGCCGCGGTCGGACCAAGTGCAAGCGTCTTGCCGCAGACATCCGGTCTCTCGCGCAATCCGTGCAAATCCCTCCAGCATGTTGACGGAATGAGACTTAGCGCAAGGCTTCGAATCCAGACCTGGGGCCTCAACCGTTCCGGCAGGGCAGCCCGCATTAACCCGGCGGTTAGCAGAGGCCAGCCGCCCGGTTAAACTTCCAGCGGGGCGGCGTGTACAGCATTCTCTGATTGTGCTAAAGACAAGAGGGAACGACATGAACCCCAGGCTGGTGGGTATCGGTGGTCCCATGAAAGGCACCACTTTCCCTCTGCCTGAAGGCGAAGTTTCCATCGGGCGGGACTCATCAAACCAACTCTGGATCAGCGATCCCGCCCTGTCGAGGCGGCACTGCCTCTTAGTGGGCGACCAACAACGATTCTCCATCCGTGATCTTGCCAGCCGCAACGGCACCTTCGTCAACGGCGTGCCGGTGGAACAGCAGGAGATACGCCACGGCGATCAGATCAATCTGGGCGACTCCGTTCTGATGTTCCTGGTTGAAGAAGACGGCGCCCAGCCCCGCCAAAATCCCGTGGAATTCCTGGAGACCACGGAATTCAACGGCGCTTCGCTCCTCCTCCGCCCCGAGGATTCCCTGTATCTGCGCCCGGAGAAGGTACCGGGCAACCTGCCGCCTACGCCGCGCTGGTCGCGCGACCTGAATTCCTTGCTCAAGCTGGCCACGGCCATCGGCGGCATTCGCGATCAGGATTCGCTGCAGTGGCAACTGTTGGGCTTCATCTTCGATGTAGTTCCCGCCGAGCGCGGGGCGGTCCTGCTCTGCGACAGCTCTGATGAATTTACGACGGTCGCCGCCTGGGACCGTGTGCGGGGCCCCGGCTGCCCCGTCCGCCTCAGTCGCACTGTGGTACGGAGGGTGCTGCAGGATCGCGTCGGGATGCTGGTCAACAACTCCCTGGGCCGCGAGGCCCTGCAGCAGATCCAGACCCTGTGGGAGCTGAAGGTGAGCAGCCTCCTCTGCGTCCCCCTGGTGGCTGCGGGAAATATCCTTGGCGTCCTCTATCTCGACAGCTGCAGCCCCGCCACAGAGTTCGATGAGACCCACTTGCAGATGATGACCGCGGTTGCCGGCATCGCCAGCCTGGCCTTCGATAACGTTCGCCACTGGCAGCATCTGCGCCAGGAGAATCAGGAGCTGCGGGCGGAAATGGATCTTGAGCACAACATGATCGGCAGCAGCCTCGGCATGCGCAAAGTGTTCGAGTTCATCCGTCGCGTGGCGCCGACCGACTCCACGGTACTCATCCAGGGAGAGAGTGGAACCGGCAAAGAGCTGGTGGCGCATGCGCTCCATCGCAACAGCCCGCGCGCCGACGGGCCTTTTGTTGCCATCAATTGCGCCGCCATCGCGGAATCTCTGCTGGAAAGCGAACTGTTCGGCCATGAAAAGGGATCGTTCACCGGCGCCGTGGCGCAAAAGAAGGGCAAGGTGGAAGTCGCCGAGGGCGGCACTCTGTTTCTCGACGAGGTCAGCGAGCTTGCTCCCGGCCTGCAGGCCAAGCTGTTGCGGGTTCTGCAGGAGCGGGAGTTTGAACGTGTGGGCGGCACCCGCCCTATCAAGCTGAACATCCGCGTGATTGCCGCCACCAACAGGAGCCTGCCCGAGGCCGTGAAGGCCGGCAGGTTCCGCAACGATTTGTTTTATCGCCTCAACGTGGTCGCGCTGCAGATGCCTGCCTTGCGCGACCGGCGCGAAGACATTCCTCTGCTGGCGAATCATTTCGTGGCCAAGGCCGCACGCAAGTGCCGCATCCGGCTGAAGCCGCTCTCGGCCGGAGCTCTGTCCTTCCTGACCCAGTACGACTGGCCCGGCAACGTGCGTGAACTGGAGAATGCGCTGGAACGCGCCCTGGTGCTGGGCGCTGCCGATGACATCCTGCCCGACGACCTGCCGGAATCCGTCCTTGAAGCCGCTTCCACGGCTCCCGCTCTGACGGACAAATACCATGGCGCCATCAAGGACGCCAAGAAGCAGCTGGTTCTGCAAGCCCTGCAGCAGGCCAATGGCAGCTACCTCGAAGCGGCCCGCGCACTGGGCATGCACCCGAATTCACTCTTGCGCCTGATACGCAATCTGGACCTCAAGGGAGCAAAAGCAGGAATTCTCGGGGCAGAAGGGGATAAAGGAAGCAGTTAGTCCCCGGGTCCAGGCCTGATCGCCAAGGCCCCGGTTGCGAAGTGCCAAGGGCTGACTGCGCCATTAAACCCGAAACGGCGCGCTTAGAAGACGGGCCGGCAGCATGACGACCGCCCACACCAAAGCCAGGGCCCCATGGACCGCAATCCCCACCAGGCGGAACGGGATCAGGAGAATCCAGACGAGCGGGTAGAGCACCAGGGCCAGCAAGGCCAGCGGCCAACACATCACAAACAGCAGGCACCACAGCAGGAAACTAAGCATGGGGCGGA
>CAYOZX010000091.1:0-12061 GCA_964408515.1 uncultured Acidobacteriaceae bacterium
CCTACACGCTGCTCGCGATAGAAATGTTCCCCCTCGCCCACGAGTTCATAGCGAACTCGTGTCCGCAGTTCGGCGGGTACAGGAGCAGCGCCGGGGTCATTGCCGGAGACGGCTTTCTCGCCGCTGGCAACGGCGGGGAGCGCTGTTGAACCTCCCTGGCCCGCTTCGATCGCGGTGACCTGAAATTCGGCGCTCAGGATCTTTCCCAGCGAACTCACTTCCGCGCCCAGCTGCGAGACAAAGTCGCTCGGGCGCAGGGACGGTTGCCCGGCGAACATCTTTTCGTAAACCTTCAGTATTCCCGAGCGCAGCGGCCGCGAGACAGACGGTTCCAGCGGCGCACCCAAAAAATCAGGCGATAGGACCTGTTCTACGGCCTGCATGTCCCGTGAAGAGCGAAGAAGTCTTTCGCTCCATGTCGCCAGAACTTCCGCAATCTGCGCCGCATACTTTTCGGTGGTGAATTCGTCGGATCCGGGCGCGACTTTCAGCAGCAAGGCGTCCAGCGGTCCTGGCGAACGGTACCGCGGATGCAGGCGAAAGTCAGCGGGAGCCGACGGCTGGAAGGGTAGAGCGAGGGGGCGGAAAAGTTCCCGGTTCGGTAAGACCACGGCTGCAGATGCGGCTTGGCAGCAGCGGACGAGAAACTCGCGTCGTTCAAGGTTGACCGGCGCAGCGTCAGGCGCCCGGTCCTCTTTCCGGGACCGGCTCAGAAGGACGTCTCCTTCATGGTGATGTGAAACCGAAACTATCAGTCACGTCGGGAGTGGTCAAGGTTCGATCGTTCCCAAGTGCAGTGTCCAGGCATGCTCTGGCGGCTTCTCTCCTTGAACTCGTGGCTCGATTTTTCAGGCCTTTACCCTATGGTAGCCTTACCGTTTTCAGCATTGCTGGTCGGACTTCGGAGGCGTCTTCTTGCCTGCTCCTCGCATCGCCGTCGTCGGCAGTTACGCGACCGGCCTCACTATGAAGGTCGAGCGCTTCCCCAGCCCCGGCGAGACCCTGCTGGGAACCGGCTATCGCGTGGACTTCGGCGGGAAGGGCTCCAACCAGGCGGTGGGATGCGCCCGCCTCGGGGCCAGCGTCAGCTTCCTGGCCAGGATCGGTAACGACCCGTTCGGCGAGATGGCCCTGCGCCTCTACCGCGATGAGCAGATTGACGTCTCTCACGTGCAAGCGATCGCCGGCGCGCCTACGGGCGTGGGATTCATCATCGTGGAAGCGTCTACCGGCCACAATTGCATCACCATCGATCCCGGGGCGAACGAACTCCTGACGGCGGCTGAGGTCTCGCAGTGCGAAGCCCTGCAGTCCGCGGCCGTGGTCCTTACCCAGCTTGAGATTCCGGTCGCGGCAGCCGAGGCCGCTCTTGCTCGCGGGCGGGCCTGCGGCGCTGTCACCATCCTTAATCCTGCCCCCGTCCGTCCTCTTTCCGCGCAAGTACTGAGAAACGTCGACGTGCTCACGCCCAATCTGACCGAAGCCAAAGTCCTGGCTGGTGTTGCCCCGGATTCAACGGCGACGCCCGAAAAAATAGCGCTTCAGCTCATCGCTCTTGGGGTCAGGCAAGTGGTCATGACGCTCGGCGAACAGGGAGCGTTGATCGTCGCCCAGTCGTCCTCCACGAGGGTGCCGGCCATCAAGGTGCAGGCGGTGGATACCACCGGCGCCGGCGATGCCTTCAACGCCGGCCTTGCCGTGGCCCTCGCCAGCGGCGCCACTCTGCAGAGCGCTGTGCAGTTCGCCGTGGTCACCGGCGGCCTCGCCGTCACCCGCGAGGGCGTTATCCCTTCCCTGCCTCAACGCCAAGAGGTCCTTGACTGCTATCGACAAAACGGTCTGGTTACCCCAGATTGGTTTTAGGGCCGGTGCGTGCCTCGGTGACCGAACCGCCAGAGCCGGCCAGTGGAGAGACCATGAGAACGGCTGCATTCCTTCTGGTCTTGCTGTGGTTCCCGGTTGCCTTTGCCTCGGCACAGGCGGAACCCGGGACTGATGTCCAGACCAAAATCATCGCCCTGGAAAAAGCCTGGAACCAGGCCTACAAGATGGGCGACCGCAAGGCGCTCGACGGCATCCTCGACGACCAGGTCGTCCTGGTCAACGACGACGGCTCGGTCCAGACCAAGGCGGAGTTTCTTGCCAGCATCAAGGCTGTCAATTCTCAGGAGCAGCAGGTAGCCCCGGAATCCATGAGTGTGCGCGTTTTCGGCAACACAGCGATTTCGAGCGGGGTCTTTCGCGCCAGGGGGGTCGAGGGCGGAAAACCCTACGTTCGGCGGGAGCGCTTCGTTGACACCTGGATCTTCAAGAATGGAAAGTGGGTTTGCGTGGCCACGAACGCCACCCCGGTGCTGCACTGACGGGCTGAAGATGCCACGGGACCCGGGCCCGAAATCAGACACTCCTGCCCGAATTCTGCGAAAATAGCCTCGTGGCCGGTTCATTCCTCCTGACGCCTCAGTCTCGCGCCCGCTGGATGCGCTTTGACACTGCTCAGCTTCTCAAGCGCTTTTTTTTCTGCGAGCGCTCGCTGCTGGTGAGCCAGGCGGCGTGGATTCCTGCGGTAGCTCCCCTCGACGTCAAGACCGGCCTGGCCCGCTTCACCTGGCAGGATGCTGAAACGGCCAACGCGTTGCGCGACCGCGTGTTCGAGCTTCGCTTCCCCAGCCGGCTGCTTGAGGAGGAAGGCGCCGACCGCGCCTTGATCGAACTCTTCGCCGCGATCAGGAATTCGCCCTCAGTTCCCGCCTTCTTGCGCAGCGCCGCTCAGGTTGTTCTGCCCGCCTTGCGCGATGCCTACCAATCCTACCTGGAAGCGTCCGATGTAATTGCTGATGGTCCTACCCATCGCTTTCTCACGCTTGCGCTCAAGGAAAAGGAGGAGCAGATCGCCGCCTTCGAGCGCTGGGCCGACTCTTCGCTGGCGCAAAATCCAAACCAACGCCCGGCCGCGCTCGCCTGGACGCGAGCGGTCGCCGACCGTCTGACTGCCGTCGGAGGCGTAGGCGTTGCGGCTTCGACCGCAAGTTCACCTGCCGGTCCCCTGCCCGGGTCAACTTTCTACCGGCATCCCGTCCACCCTGCGCGCGACCCGCGCTTTTGGTCCTGCCGCTTCTATTGGCCCGACATCATCGATTCCAGCTATCCCTATGGTGAGGGTCTGCAACTGCAGTTGCGATCTGCCATCAGCCACCTGAATGAGGTGTGGGCCATTGAGGCCGGCGGCGTGATCCTGAGCGCCTTTGCCGAGGTTTTGCCCTGGGACTGGATTTACGACGCCGCCCGCTG
Source organism: uncultured Acidobacteriaceae bacterium (assembly GCA_964408515.1). GTDB lineage: Bacteria > Acidobacteriota > Terriglobia > Terriglobales > Acidobacteriaceae > CAYOZX01. Next base: position 3,292 of record CAYOZX010000091.1, read on the forward strand.
GACTTACGACGAGTCCCGCCACTGCCGTATGGGCTACGAGCGCCTCATGGCCTGGAATCTCAATCCCGCCGCGATTCCCCTCGGCACTTACATCTATGAGAGCGCCTCAGCTGAAGACGCCATCTACCTCCTGGGCATGCTCTATTTCTTTGAGACCAAGAACATCCGCCATAAACCGGCACGGGCGCAATTGTTCCACCAGTACGGCGATTCTCTGAGCGAGCACGATATGGATTTCGACTGGGCCGACGAAACGCTTCACGCCGGGTATGGCAAACACTGGCTGAAGGAGTTGCTGACGGTCCGGGGCGAGGATCCAACCGCCTACGACCAGGTCAGAGAACGCTGCGGCCAGCTGGTCAGCGATTGCGTGAGCAGCGCCACAGCAGAGGAGATCGCAGCCATCAAGGAAGTGGCAGGGGCGCTGGTGGCCAGAGCCAGGAAATTGATGTAGCCGTGGGTGTTCCCGCGTGTACGATCGCAGGCCATTCCCGGCCTATCGCAGATCCAGAGCCATTCTCAGTGCGCGGTCAAGTTCAGCCAGCCTCGGCGTTCTCATGGAGCCGACAAACTGCGTCAGATCCGCTTTCCGAATACCCATCAGGTTGTCGCACATAACCCAGCTGGCATGCTTCAATCCCTCATCGACGCCAACGTCAACCTGGGTTGAAAGCCCTTCGCCCCGGCTGTAGACCGGCACGCAGATCACGGTGGAAAATTTGGAGTCGATGAGGACTTGCCGGCTTACGACGACTACAGTGCGGTACGATTTCGGGTCGCCGCCGGGCTTATACACTCGGTAGAGATCGCCGCGTCTCATGGTAGCGATTCGGCTACTCCTCCGGAGCCTGGTATTGCAGTGCGTCGGCAGCCTCGGCGTTCAGGCGATCTGCTGCCTGCTTGATCCGCTCCAGGTCTCGCGCCGAGATCTCCGCCCGCGCCCGCTCCCGCAGATAGCGCCACAATACACGCTCAATGTACGCGGAACGCGACATCCTTCCCGCCAAACGGTCAATCTTCGCCAGCAAGTTGCTGGACAGTGTGATGGATGTCTTCTCTTTCATACTATGATTGTACTACCACTTTCACACCCGGCGTGCGCGGCGCCCCGTATACTGGATTGACACATCTTCAATAGCAGGTCACGCTCGATGCAGGGCCGCTTCCCTTACCCCTGTACCATGACAACGCCGGCATGCGTTGTCCTGGCTCTGTTCATGGCGTGCCACGGCTTCGGTCAGGCATCATCCTCAACCGATACCCTCGAGTCCCACCTCGGGAAGGGCTACGAGGCCCTCAAGCAGGAGCGCTACGATGCGGCTGCCGAAGAGTTCCGGGCCGCACTGGCTCTCGATCCGTCGTTGACGGAACGCGCTCGTTTCCCTCTCGCCATAGCCCTGTTCGAGGCGCACCAGCCTGAGGCGGCGCGCCGCGAGTTTGAGCAGGTACGCCGCGAGACCGGCGACCATCCCAACGTTCTGTACTATCTGGGACGGCTCGATCTCGACGAGCGCAACTTTCCCGCCGCCATCCGCAACCTGACCCAGGCAGCCGCCAAGCCTCCGTTTCCGGACACCCCCTACTATCTCGGATTCGCGTACTTCAAGCAGGGAAACCTGGTCACCGCTGAAAGATGGTTGAAGCAGGCCGCGCGCGCCAATGCCGGCGATTCTCGCATTCCCTACCGGCTTGCGCTGCTCTATCGCAAGCAGGGCCGTACAGCCGAAGCCGAGAAGGCCCGGGCTCTTTCTGCCCGGCTGCGCCAGCAGGACAGCAGACAAAGCCAGTTGCGGATGGAGTGCCGCCAGAAGCTGGATCAGGGGCAGCGTGAGGAAGCCCGCAATCTGTGCCGCCAACTCTACGATCCGGAAGACGCCGATGCCCTGACCGAATTAGGCACGATCTATGCTCAGCACGGCGACCTCGAGGATGCCCTGGAACCCCTGCGCCGCGCCGCCGAGGTGGCGCCGAAATCGCCGCAGGTCCAGTACAATCTGGCTCTCGCCTACTATCAACTCAATCGCTTTGCAGAAGCACGCATACCCCTTGCCGGCGCCGTCCAGCGCTGGCCGGATTTATTCCAGCTCAATGCTCTCTACGGGGCAGTCCTATACAAGCTAGGGGACTATTCTCTCGCTTATCAGGCTCTGGGTCGCGCCCACAAGCTCAACTCCCAGGATGTCCCGACGGAAGATTTGCTCTACCTGACCATCTTCGAGCTCGGGCGCAGTCGCCAGCAGGCGCGCGAGTATTCCGAATCCATTCGCTTCTTTGAAGAGGCAGCGAGACTGCGCCCACAAGAGCCTGCGCCGCACCGGCATCTCGCGGAAATCTACACTGCAGCGGGCCGCGCGCTGGAGGCCGTGGCAGAACAGCAGGAAGCCGACCGCCTGACCGCGAACTTGACGGGTTCTCCTCGATAGCTAGCCGCCGTCAGAGGCCCGCAGCGTGCGGGTGGGATCGACAATCAGCCACGCGGCCGCGCCCAGCAGGCACAAACCAGCCGCCACGACAAACGAAGCGGTCCAGCCCAATTCCCTGGCAATCAACGGGGTGAGCGAAGCCGTCACCGCTCCCCCGACCTGTGCTCCCGTGTTCATAAACCCCGAAACCAGCCCCGAGGACCGCCCTGCTATATCCACGGTCAACGACCAGAACGAACTTTGCGCAAGGTACAGGGCTCCGGCCCCGCCTGCCAGAACGACGCTGGCCAGACGCGCGCTGCCCGCTTTCGCTCCCAGAAACAGAAAAGCCGCAGCCAGAGCCATGGAAAACGCGGCCAGAGTACACCGTCCCAGGCGCGGACCACGCCAGGAGGTCAGACGGTCGTTGATGAGACCGCCTACCGGACAACTGACCGCCATGGCGAGAAAGGGCAGCATGGCATAGAACGCGCTGGCTTTCAGGTTCATCCCGCGAACCGCGGACAGGTACTTGTAGAACCAGCTGAAGAAAATCCACGCTACATAGCCATAAGCGAAATAGCTGAGTGTGACGGCCAGAACTTCCCGGCTCTTGACGATTCTCGCCCAGGGCAGCAGCACTCCCCCGGGATGCGACGGCGTGATTTCCATCCCTCGCTGGATCCACTGCAGTTCCGCCGCACTGACGCTCGGGTGTTCCCCCGGCGTATCACGTGCTGCCACGAACCACACAATCCCCGCAGCCAGCCCAAGGCCTGCGCACGCCCAGAAGGACGATTGCCAGCCGTAGTGCGTCATCAGATAGGTGATGAGTGGTGGCGACAGGCCTGCCCCCGCGCCCACGCCCGCGAAAATCCATCCATTGGCCCTGCCGCGCTCGGGCGCCGGTATCCAGCGGGCTACAAACTGGTTCGAAGCCGGATACACCACCGCCTCGCCCGCTCCCAGCAGAAAGCGCACCGCGATCAACATACTCAGCGCACGGCTTGCCTGCGTGGGAACGGCAGCCGTCAGCGCGGTGAAAACTCCCCACCAGATCACGCCCACGGCCAGGACGCGGCGCGGCCCCAGCCGATCCGCCAGCCAGCCTGCGGGCGTCTGAAAGGCCGCGTATCCCAGCAGAAATGCGCTGAAAATCCAGCCCAGGTGCACATCATCGAGATGGTAGGCCTGCGCAATGTAGACGCTGGCCACGGAGATGTTGGTGCGGTCGAGAAACGCAATCGCGCTCAGCACAAACAGCCAGGCGACAAGAAACCAGCGCACGCGGCTTGTCGTCTGTGATGGCATCGCCCCTTCGCATTGTCATTCCGAGGGCCTTCCAGCCCGAGGGAATCTGCTTTACACCGGGTGCTCCCGAAACAACTTCTCCAGTTGCTCGGCCACAATCTTGTCCTCTCCCGGCTGCAGCATGAAGGAATTCATCGCCAGGTCGGGACTCTCATCGCCGGCTGCGATCACAATCGACGGTCTCGACTTCCTCAGAAGCTGGGAAGCCTGGTGCGGGGTCAGCTTGACGCGCGCCGCGTCCAGCTTGATTCGCATGTGGGGCACGTGGTTGGCAATGTCGGGCATGAAGTATTCCGTGCTCACTCCCGGAACTCGCGTGATCTGCCGTGAGATTCTTTCCAGACGTTCCTGCCACTCCTGGTTCAAGGCTTCGTGGTCCTGGTTGAGATACAGCTCCAGGGCCTTGATCATGCCAATGATTTCCTCTTTTCCCACTTTCTGGCTTCGCCCCAGGGTATCCTCGTGGGGACTGTTGTTCAGCAGCGCATTGGCCACCATCTCCTTGCGCCCGATCAGCAATCCGGCGCATTGCGGTCCGCGGATCGCCTTGCCCCCGCTGAAGGTGATCAGGTCATACCCCATGTTGGCATAGTCCCATAGGTGCGACACCGGAGGCGTGTCCGCGGCGGCGTCGTTCATGCAGGGAATCCTGTATTCCTTCCCTAGCTTCACCCACTCATCCACCTTGATTTGTCCTGACGCGTTGGCGAAGTTGGAAAAATGCATCATCGCGGTCCGGTCGTTGACCGCCTGGCGCAGCTCCTCCCGGGTCTCAATTACCACCAGTTTCACTCCGGTGGCGCGAAGCTGATGATCAAAAGGGTTGCGGTGCGCCTTCTGAATGATGACCTCGGATTTCATCCCCGTCAGGTCAGGCAATTGCCGGATGTAGGTTTCCTGGCCACCGGTCAGGATTCCCGCCAGACCCGACTCCATCGCCGCAGCCGCACCTGAAGTGACCAGGGCGCTGTATCCCTCCGGTAGTTTCAGCATCTGCGCAATCCGGTTTCCCGCCGCGACCTCCAGCTCCGGAATGCTTACGAAATGTCTTCCCGCCATGGCCATCACCGCTTCCAGTTGGGGATGAGGCAGCGATCCGCCCAGCATGGTCATGGTGCCCTGGCAGTTGATCACGGTCGTGACCCCAAGTTCCTCATAGGGATTGCCTGACGAGCCAAAGCCTGAGACTCGGGGCGTTTTCTTGCCTGCAAAGAGTCTGCCCGGCGTCAGCGCCCCGCCCGCCATCACGCCCAGAGTCCCCAAAAAATTTCGCCGGTTCCATTTCCCTCGGAATCGCATTTCGTTTCGCTCCTGAGCTATTTGCGGACGATGGCAGCGATGCAATTGATCTCCACCATCGACTTGCCGGGAAGCGCCGCCACCGCCACACATGTCCGCGCCGGCCCACCGTGGGGAAAATAAGTCTTGAAAATCTTGTTCATCGGGTCGTAGTACGCCAGGTCAGTCAGGAACACGGTCAGCTGCAGGATGCTGTCCATCGTACCCCCGCCTCTTTCCACGAGTTCCTTCACGTTCTCCATGACCTTGGTGGTGTGACTATCAATATCGTCCTTCTCCACCGGCCCGTTCGAGTTCGCCCCTTGCCCTGCGATATAGATCAGGCCGTTGTGCGTGATCAGAGGGGTGATAAACGAGTTAGGATCGGCCGGTTTGCCGTCCCGATTCATCTTGTTGACTCCACTCTCTTTCTTGGCCTCGGCCCTGCCCGCCAAGACACCTCCGATGCCCGCTGCGGACAAAATCGCACCTAGCGAACCCATCAGCTTCCTGCGATTCAAGAATCTCGAAGTCATGATTTCAGTCTCCTTAGGTTTTGGCTGTACTGCAGTTCTTGCGTCACGCTGGATATAGCAGAGCTTCCCGCGCGATCTTCCGTGCCTTGCCCTTGCGGTTCAGCATTCAATCCACCGTTTACGGCAACGCGAAACTAAAAATGTCGCTGCCGGCTGCGATGGCCACATACTGTTTGCCCCCCACCGCGTAACTCATCGGCGAGGCTGAGAACTCCTGCCCGGTATGGAAGTGCCACAAGGGTTTGCCCGTGCGTGCATCCACGGCCTCAAACGACGAGGCATCGTCGCCGAAAAAGACCAATCCGCCCGCCGTCGTCATGGTTCCACCATCGGAGTGCGCCTCACCTACCTGCGGGTACCGCCACGCCAGGGTTCCCTTGCGCAGGTCATAGGCGACCAGAACTTTCTGTGCCGTTTGTCCCGGAATCTTTTTCGTTCCGGTCGAGTAGAATGTCCGGCCCTCTTCGAACTGCTGGGGCTTGGTAAAGAAGGTCTGGCAATCCTCCAGAGCCATGAAATACACCAACCCCGTGGCCGGGTGGTATGACGGCGCAAACCAATTCGTGGCCCCGGCAAATCCCGGGCAAATCTGGGTCCCGTCCGCTGACGGCTCCAGTCCCGTGGGGATCGGCCGTCCCTTCTCATCGATCGCCTTCGCCCACGTCAACTTTTTGACGAAAGGTGCTGCGGACAGAAACTTGCCGTCGGTGCGGTCCAGCACGTAGATGAACCCATTGCGGTTGGCTTCGACCAGCAGCTTGCGGCGTTTTCCCTTGTGCATCGTGTCGATCAGGATCGGAGTTTCGGTCGCATCAAAGTCGAACAGATCATGGGGTGTGAATTGAAAGTACCACTTCAGCTTGCCCGTATCCGCGTCGAGCGCCAGCACGCAGTCCGTATAGAGATTGTCTCCGGGGCGCACGTTTCCATCGAAGTCCGGCGCCGGATTGCTGGTCCCCCAGAACAAGGTGTTGGTCTCGGGGTCGTACGTGCCTGGCATCCAGGCTGTGCCTCCTCCGTGCAGGTACAAATCTCCGGGCCAACTCTCGGAGCCAAATTCCCCCGGCCCCGGAATCGTCCAGAAACGCCAGGCCAGGTTTCCACTGATCGCGTCGAAAGCCGCCACGAAGCCGCGCACGCCGTCGTCTCCGCCCGACGTGCCGACAATCACCTTGCCGTTCACCACCAGAGGGGCCCCGGTCGCGCCGTAATTCTTGTTCCAGTCTGCATAGGCAACGTCCCACAACAGGTTCCCCGAACGGGCATCAAGGCACAGCAGGTGCGCATTGTCGGTTTGCCGGTAGATCCTCGTGTGCCAGATGGCGACGCCCCGGCTGATGTGACGGGAGGCATCGTCGATCAGCCCACTGCTGATAGGCAGGCTGTGATGCCAGATGGCGCGGCCGGTGCTCGCATCCAGCGCGAACGTGTCGTTGGCCGAGGTCACGAACATGACTCCGTTCACCACCACCGGCGTGGCCTCCAGCCGTTCTGAATTCCCCGGATGAAACACCCACTGCGCCCGCAACCGGGAGACGTTGGCGGGCGTGATCTGCGCCAGGCTGCTGAACCGCCGCCCGGTAAAATCCCCATTGTAGGAAAGCCAATTGGCGCCCGGCGGCCGGGCGACCAGTTCGGAGGAAAGAACATCCAGCGCCGGCGGGTCCGTCGCCCCCGGCAGCTTCACCGTCTGCGCGAGCATCACAACCGCCAGCAAGGCGGCTGCTGCCGCCAACTCCCGCCCGCGCGCTTTTCCCTCGGTCCGCGTTCCCAAACCCGTAGACGCCCCCGCGCCTGCTCCCTGGCGCCAGGCTCAACCCGGCGCCGGCCTCTTCCCTGGCTCACCGAGACTGAATCGATTTAATAGAAGTCCCGCATTATCCGATACAAATTACGCGATTGCAATTGCCAAGCGGTTGTCGTCCGCTGTTCAGGTTTGGCCCGCGTCTTCCCGGCGACTTGTTCATCTCCGCTTCCGGGTTGTATACATGATCGCGGACTCTAACACCCTGGGCGACCGCTTGGAAAGAGGACTCTCCGCATGCCCCGCAGTCTCTGGCTCTGCCTGTTGTGGCTGTTTGCGTGCTGCGGACTGGCGCCGCTGTCCACCACCGCTCAGTCTGCGGACAATGCCGCTGCCGGCGGCGAAACCTTCAACACCACCTGTGCCGCGTGTCATGGCCTGGATGGCCGCGGCAGCGAGCGCGGCCCGGACATCTCACGCAGCGCCAAGGTCCAGCGCATGTCCGACTTCGAGCTTCTCCGCCTGGTGCTGGAGGGTCTTCCGGGCACCGGCATGCCCTCGTTCCGGTCGCTGGGGATGCCCCAGATTGAGGGCGTGGTCCGCCATCTTCGCACGTTGCAGGGTCAGGAGGCGCTGGCCCACCTTCCCGGGGATCCGGACAGGGGCAAGACTCTCTTTTTCGGCAGGCCAGGATGTTCGCGCTGTCATATGGCCAACGGCGAGGGCGGCTTCCTCGGCCCTGATCTCTCCGCCTACTCCCGCACGGCCGCCATCGACGACATCCGCCGCGCCGTCACCAGCCCCAATGAGAACCTGGATCCACGCCAGCGCACCGTAGTCGTGACTGCCGCCGATGGCCGGCAATTCAGCGGAATTGCCCGCAACGAAGACAACTTTTCTCTGCAGCTCGAAACCGCAGACGGCGCCTTTCGCTCTTTCCTCAGGTCGGCCGTGCGCAAAGTCGAACATCAGCCCCGTTCCCTGATGCCCGCGGACTATCGGTCCACTCTCACTCCCCAGGAACTCGACGATCTAGTCAGCTTTCTCATGAGCATCGGGAGAACCAAAACCAGCCAGCGAACTCACCTGGGACCAACCCGTTATTGCCCCTGAATACGAACGTTGTGAAGCAGAGCGTCTTCGTTGGTAACGTCGTAGTCGAAGCCCGGAAGCACATGAGCCGGATCGTCAGCTTTCAGACGGACGAAGTTGGGAACATGGTCTCCGTAAAAATAGAGAACGTCATTGACCGGCTTACCTTGTTGCATAAGGAATTGGATACGGTTGAGGTAATCGAAAAAAGGTCGTCCAACGCTCCACCATGTGACCTTGGGGTTGAGATGCGTCCCCGCGAAATATTCCTGTCCAGGAAGCCCTGTTGATGCCGGACTCGAAGTGAATTCATGCCAGACAAGACGGTTCATTCCTTCCGTGATGGCCATCTCGAAGGATGGCTTCAGAACGTTGGCAAGGCATGCGGACCACTGGGGACACATGGA